>NZ_JBVJIJ010000006.1:180601-192178 GCF_055586325.1 Dactylosporangium sp. NPDC051087
GTTGCTCAGTCTTTCGTTCTTCATGGTTTGCGGAAAACGTACGGGGCCCTTCCCCGACGGTAGCTGCCGGTGTGGGCGTCCCGGGGGGGGGCCCCCCCCCCCGATCCGCGACCGGCGTCAGCTCTGGAAGCGCCAGGTCTGGTTGGACTGGCCGGCGCCACAGGACCAGATGATCAGCTGGGTGCCGTTGGCGGTGCCCCACGCGTCGGCGTCGAGGCACTCGCCGGACCGGGGGTTGCGCAGGTTGCCGTTGACGAGCTGCCACAGCTGCCCGCCGGCGGTGTTGCAGGTCCACTGCTGGACCTTGAGCCCGTCGGCCGTGCCGTTGCCGGTGATGTCGAGGCACTTGCCGGTGCGCGCGTTGACCAGTTGCTGCCCGCGCCACGTCCAGCGCACCTCGGGCCCGCCGTGGCAGTCCCACAGCTGGATCTTCGCGCCGTCGTCGGCGCGGCCGCCGGACACGTCGACGCAGCGGTTCGACCCCGCACCGATGATCATCTGGCCGGTGCCGGGCTGCGGGTCGGCCGGCTCCAGGACGGTGCCGCGGTACACCCGGTCCAGCAGCGCGAACAGCGCCGTGTCGTAGCGGGCCAGCTCGGCGCGGGTGTTGATGTCGTTGTGGACGCCGTCGCCGCCGGCCGGGCCCTGCCGGTTGAGGTCGAAGTAGTCCTGGACGCCCTCGGCCCAGTACTCGCTGACGTTGGAGCCCGCGTACGTGTTGTTCCACAGGCCCATCGACCGGGCACGGCTGTAGGCGCCGTCCAGGTCCGGTCCGAACCTGGGGTCGGTGTACCGCAGGCCCCACCCGTCGACCGTGTGCCCGAACTCGTGGATGAAGACGTTCTCGCCGCCCTGGTCGTCGATGAGGTTCGCCTCGGTGCCGACGGTCAGCGCGCCGCCCATCCCGGCCCAGTACCGCTCGTCCATCGACGTACCGGCGTCGCGGAAGACCTCGGGGATGGAGCTCATCCGCTCGCTGCGCGCGATCATCACGATCCGCACGTTGCGCCGGTTCATCTCGGCGACCGCGCGGGTCGGGTAGGTGTTCACCAGCGTGTTCGCCTGCCGGGCGGCCTTGAGCAGGGTCGAGTCGGCGATCGCGGCCGAGCCGAGGACCGGGATGGCGACGCCGGTCGCCGGGTCGACCGGACCTTCCACGTACTTCGCGTACCACCGGGTGTCGAGCTGGAACCGCGCCACCACGGACTGCGGCACCGGCCGCTGCACCACGGCGGCGGCGTCCGCCGCACCCGGCCCGGCCACCGCGACCGGGACGGCGGTGGCCGCCATCATCACCCCGAACAGCACCAACCGTCGCACGATGGACCGCATCACGGACACGCCCTTTCCTGGCGGGGTCAGGTCGCATTCAAGCTAATGAGTACGTCGCGATTGCCGTGACTGGTTTCGAAACGCACTCGACCCGCGTGACGGACGGGGCGGCGGGATGTCCGTCGACGGGACGGCACCGCGAACCGGCCGACCGGATCGACGAGGTCCGCGCCGCACTCGAACGGTGCGGCCGACCGGACATGACAATGCGGCCCGCGCCGGACGGGGGCCACCGGGCGGGCGGACAGCGGTCGGACGTTCGGGTGGGATCCGGCGCTCGGCGTTCAACCCGCGAACGAGATCCGGTTTGATGGATCGATGATGCCCGGCAACCCCGACCGGACCACCCAGGACGTCGACCGCCGTATGGCGCTGGCCCGTGAATGGGACGAGCTCGTCGAGCAGGTGCGGGCCATCGACGGGTTCGAGGACTTCCTGCGCCCGCCGCGGCTGGAGACGTTGCTGCCGGCCGCGGACCGCGGACCGGTCGTGATCATCAACATCAGCCGGTGGCGGTGCGACGCGCTGGTCGTCAAGCGGTCCGGGGTGGAGGTCGTCGAGCTGCCGGAGCTGCGGCAGGAGGACGTGGCCAGGGAGGTCCAGGCGTACCTCGACGCGGTCGGTGCGCGGCAGGGCGACACGTGGCGCGACGGCTTCCACCGCGACGCCGACGTGACCGTGGCCGCGGACACCGTCGAGGCCGCCCTGGACCGGTGCCTGCGGTGGATGTGGGACGCGTTCGCCGGGAAGATCCTGGGGCACCTGGGGTACACGACGACGCCGGTCGGGGAGTGGCCGCGGGTCTGGTGGTGCCCGACGGGACCGCTGGCGCTGCTGCCGATCCACGCCGCCGGTGACCACGCGACGCCCGGCGAGGCGGTCCTGGACCGGGTCATCTCGTCGTACACGCCGACGCTGCGCGCGCTCGTGGAGGCCCGGGCCGACGAGGCGGCGCAGGCCGCGGACGGGCGGCGGATGCTGTTCGTCGGCATGCCGCAGACGCCGTCGCAGGCGGATCTGCCCAACGTCGAGGTCGAGGAGCGGCTCGTCAGGGACCTGTTCGGCGAGCGCTGCACACCGCTGGTCGGCGCGCGGGCCACCCGCGGCACCGTGCTGGCCGAGCTGCGCAACCACGGCGCCGTGCACTTCGCCTGCCACGGCGAGCAGAACCTCGCCGACCCGTCGCGCGGTGGGCTGATCGTCGAGGACGGGACGCTGACCGTCACCGATCTGAGCTCGCAGCAGTACCGCGGCGACTTCGCCTACCTGTCCGGCTGCAAGACCGCCGTCGGCGGCGTCCACCTGCCCGACGAGGCGATCACCCTCGCCGCGGCGCTGCACTACACCGGCTACCGGCACGTCATCGCGACCCTGTGGTCGGTGTGGGACGAGGAGGCCGCGCAGGTCGCCGGCGACGTCTACGCGGCCGTCGCGCCCGGCGGGGTCCTGCACGCCGACCGGGCCGCCGCCGCACTGCATCATGCCGTGCGCCGCCTGCGCGCCGAACGCCGTGACATGCCCAGCGTCTGGACGCCGTTCGCCCACACCGGCCCCTGAGCCGCCGCAACCACAGGAGCGCCCGCCGATGCCCAAGGTCTACGCCCTGCTCGTCGGGATCGACGTGTACCGGCTGCCACGGCTGAACCTGAGCGGCTGCGTCAACGACGTCCTGCTCGCCGAACGGCTGCTGCGCGACCGGGTCCCGGCCGAGGACCTGAACGTCGCGATGCTCTGCGACGCCGACGCGACCCGGGCCGCCGTCATCGGGGCGTTCCGCAGCCACCTCGGCGCCGCCGGACCCGGGGACATCGCGCTGTTCTGGTACAGCGGCCACGGCTCGACGGGACCGCTGCCCGAGGACATCTGGTACGCCGAGAGCGCCGGCATGTGCCAGACCACGGTGTGCCACGACAGCCGGGCCGGCGCCCCCGACCTGTACGACAAGGAGCTCGCGGTCCTCGTCCGCGAGGTCGTCGCCAACGGGACGCGGATGGTGTCCGTCATGGACTCGTGCCACTCCCGCGGCGCGTTGCGCGGCGACCCGCCGCCGGGGGTGACACCCCGGCTCGCGCCCGCCCTCACCGCCCCGCCGCAACTGCGGGACCTGCTGCCCGAGCTGACCACCGCCGACCCGACCCGGCCGACCCCCGGCGCGCAGCAACCGGGGCACGTCGCGCTCGCCGCCTGTACCGAATGGGAACTGGCCAACGAGTGGCCGTTCCCGGGTGGCGTCCACGGCGTGTTCACCGAGGCGCTCGCCCATGCCGTGGCCCGGCTCGGCCCGGACGCCACCTACCGCAACGTGCTCGGCTACGCCCGCTGCCGGGTCGAGGGCCGGCTCCTCACGCAGACCCCGGCCCTCGAGGCGCTCGGCGACCTCGCCGATGAGGCGTTCCTCGGCGGGACGCTACGGCCGCGCACCACCCAACTCACGATGCGGCACCTGCGCGGGCAGTGGGAGGTGGACGCGGGAGCGGTGCACGGCGTGGTCGTCGACGCGCGGCTCGGGGTGCACCGCGCCGACCCGCTGCGGGAGGTCCGCGTCGCCGGGGTCGACACGCACCGCAGCGTCGTCGAGCCGGTCGGCTGGTCACCCGACGAGGAACGGCAGTACGAGATGGTGCTGACCGACGTGCCGCTGCCGCCGGTGGCCGTGTCGATCCGGGCCGGTGACCCCTTCGCCCGGCGGCTGCAGGACGTCGTGGCCACGGCCGGCCCCACCGGCCGCCCGTCGCCGCACATCCGCGTCATCCACCCCCGGGAGGAACCCACGGCCCGGCTCGTGCTCCGGGTCCGGCACGCCGAGGACGGCCGGTCGATCCAGGTGACCGGCGCGGACGGCAAACCCCTCGCACCCCCGTCCGGCATCGACGACCGCGGCGTCCTGCGGACCGTCCAGGACCTCGAGCACATCGCCCGCTGGCTGCAGGTGCGCAACCTGCAGAGCGCGTCGCCGGCGCTGGAGGACGCGGTGGAGATCGACGTCGTGCGCGCCGGACCCGGCGGGCAGCGGCCCGCTCGCGCGCCTTCGACGGGCCTCGACTTCGCGTACACCTGGAACGGCGCCGAATGGGAGCCGCCGTCGGTCTTCGTCCGGCTCCGCAACACCACCACCCGGCGGCTGTTCTGCGTGCTGCTGGACCTGACCGACCGCTTCCGCCTGCACCCGAGCCTCTTCTCCGGTGAGTACGTCGAAGGCCTGCACACCGCGGAGGCCGGCAACCGCGCCGCGATCACCCTGAGCCTGCCGGCGGACCTGGTCGGGACGCCCGGCGCGTCCGCCACGGACTGGCTCATGCTGCTGGTGTCGGAGGAGCCGTTCAGCTCCGACTCGTTTCTGCTGCCCAGGCTCGGGGAGGCGCAGCGGACCCCGATGCGGCAGGTCCGGCGCGGGATCACCGGCGTCCTGGACCGGCTCGGCCACCGCGCGGTGCGCCGCGACTTCGACGTGGCGCCGCAGGCCGCGCTGGACTGGGCGGTGAAGGTCGTCGAGGTCACCACCCGGATGCCCGGCGCGGCGCCCCCGGGCGGGGCGTGAGCGCCGAACTCGCCGCCGTGCACGCCCGCGTCTCCGCGTGCCTGGCCGGCGACCAGAAGGCCGTCCTCGCACCCGCCGCGCTCGCCGACGCGGCGGCGCTCGAGGCCGCCGCCGCGGACCCGCACCGGTCGGTCGACCCGGTCGAGGCGGCGTGCGTGCTCGGCTGGCTGCACTGGTGCCGGTTCCACGCGCTCGACCCGGGCGAGGAGGAGCAGGCCAGCGGATCCGCGTCGCTGCACCACTTCGGTGCCGTCATGGACACGTCGCCGGAGCTGGTGCCGCCCGACGCGCGGGCCGCCGTCGTCAGGTCGGTGCTGGCCGGCGCCGACCGGCCGGCAGCCGCCGGGCTCGGCGCGGCGATGCTGGCGGCGGCCGCCCGGACGGGCGACGCCGACCTGCTCGACCGGGCCGTCGACCTGCTCGGCGCCGCGACCGGAGACACCGCACCGGCCGGCTGGTTCGACGACCTGGCCGGCGCGCTGCACCTGCGGTACGAGCGGACCGGCGACGCCACCGACCTCGAACGGGCCACGGCCGCGGCGCGGCGCGCCACCGACCTCACCGGCCCGGACGACCCGCTGCGCGCCCGCTTCCTGACCAACCGCAGCCTCGTGCTCCGGTCGACCGGCACGGCCACCGACCTGGACCTGGCGATCGCGGCCGCCCGCGAGGCGGCCGAACTCGCGCCGGAGGCGGCCTACCTGTCCAACCTCGGCATCGCCCTGCTCGCCCGGGCCGGCGACACCAGGACCCCCGAGGACCGCGCCGAAGCGATCGCCGTGCTGCGCGCCGCGGTGCGTGCCGCACCGGCCACCGACCAGCGGCGCCACCTGTACCTGTCCAACCTCAGCTCGGCGCTGCTGTCCGGGTCCGCGCCCGCGGCCGCCGACCTCGACGCGGCGCTGACCGCCGCCCGTCAGGCACTGGCGGAGAGCGGCGGCGAGCACCCCGACCGGTGGAAGCACCTGAGCAACGCCGCGACCGCGCTGCGCGGACGGCACGCGATCACCGGCTCCGGCGCCGACCTCGACCAGGCGATCACCGTCCGCCGGCAGGCGCTGGCCCTCGTGCCGCCCGGGCATCCACGGCACCGGACGGTCGCCGCGGACCTCGTCATCGACGTCGGCCGCCGGATGGCGGCGACGCCCACGGCGGAGGACCTGGAGCTGACGCTCGGCACGCTCCGCACGGCGCTCGACGGCGCCCCCGGCGACCCGGTCCTGCTGACGAACCTCGGCGTCGCGCTGCTCACCCGGTTCGGCTGGCACGGCGACCCCGCCGACGTCGACCGTTCCGCCGCGCTGCACCGCCAGGCGCTGCTGGCCGCCCCCGACCCGCACCCGGCGCGCCTGCGGTGCCTGGGCAACCTCGGCGCCGCCCTGCGCATCCGCTTCGAGCACACCGGCGACCCCGCCGACATCGACGAGAGCGTGGCCGTGCGCCGCGCCGCGCTCGCGCTCGCCCCGGACGACTCCCACCTGCACTCAGGCCTGTGCGGGGCGCTGCGCTCCCGCTACGACGCGACCAGCCGCGAGGACGACCTGGACGAGGCCGTCGCGGCCGGCCGCCGGGCGATGGCCCTGGCCACCGACCCGGCCGAGCCGGCCAGCAACCTGAGCTTCGCGCTGCGGCGGCGGTTCGACCGCACCGGCGACCGCACGGACCTGGACGAGGCCGTGCGCCTCGGCCGGCTCGCGGTGACCCGCACCGGCGAGGACGTCGCCGGGGCGCTGTCCAACCTCGGTATCGCGTTGCACACGCGGTACGAGTACACCGACGCGCTCGACGACCTCGACGAGGCGATCGAGCGGGGCGCTGACGCCCTGCGCCGGCTGCGACCGGGGTCGCCGATCCGGCACCGGTTCCTGTCCAACCTCGCCATCGCGCACCTGGAGCGCCACGACCGCACCGCCGCCGCGGAGGATCTCGCCGACGCCGCCGGCCTGGCCCGCGCGGCCGTCGACGCCACCCCGCCCGGGCATCCGCGGCGCCCGATCTACCTGACCAACCTCGGGCTGGCGCTGCGGCGGCTGTACGACGCCACGGGCCGGCCGCCCGGCCGCCTCGCCGAATACGTCGCCGTGCAGCGGGAGGCGCTCGACTCTGGCGCCCCCGGCGACGCCGACCACGCGCTGCTGCTGTCGAACCTGTCGGTCGCGCTCGTCGCCCGGTTCGAGGCGGCCGGCGACCTCGACGACCTCGACGAGTCCATCGCGCTGCAGCGGCAGGCCATCGCCGCCGTCCCGGCGGGCCACGGCGGCGCCGGCGCGTTCTGGGCGAACCTCGGCGGTCGCCTGTACGCCCGGTTCGACCGGCTCGGCCGCGCCACGGACCTGACCGATGCCGTCGCGGCCTGGCGGCAGGGCGCGCAGATCGTGTCAGCGCCCGTCCCGGTCCGGGTCGAGGCCGCGTCGATGTGCGCCGCCACGATCGCCGGGACGTCGGGTCCCGCCGCTGCCGCCGGCGTCTACGGCTGGACGATCGACGAGCTGCTGCCGTTGCTGGCCTGGCGGGGTGCCGGCCGCGAGGACCAGCTGCACCAGCTGCGCACGTACGCCGGTGCGCTGGCCCGCGACGGTGCCGCCTGCACGTTCGCCGCCGCCCGCCCGGCGGACGCGCTGGCACACCTCGAACAGGGCCGCGGCGTGCTGTGGACCCGGCTGCTGGAGCTGCGCGGTGACCTGACCGGCCTGGCCGCGGCCGACGGCGACCTGGCCCGCCGTCTGGACGAGTGCCGGCAGGCCATCGACCACCACGACACCCTCACCCGCCCCGGTCGCTAGGACGGTTGCATGCAGGGGGTCTCGGCGGTGGCGAGGCGGGCGCCGCTCTGCGGCGCGGTGATCTCCACCGACACCGACACACAGCCCTCGGCGGTCCGCAGGACATTGCCGAAGACGCTGAAGACCTGCGGGTGGATCATGTACGGGTAGTCGAACGCGCTCGCGGCGCCGTCGGCGGGGCGGCTGGCGCGCAGGCGGATGGTGGCGCCGGTGGGAACCCGTTCGGTGGAGACGAACAACGGCCAGGCGGCGCGGCAGTGCGGCGAGTACCGCAGGGTGAGGCTGCCGTACGCGTCGGGGATCGGCACCGTGTGGGGGCTGACGGCGTCGAGCTGGCAGCGCTGCTCCTGCGGGTCGCTGCCGTCCGCGGCGGCCTGTGCCCCGGACGCGCCGGTGGCCGCTTCTTGCGGGCCGGATCTCGGCGCCGAGGTGAACACGCCGGCCACGACGGCGATGGCCGCGACGATCGCCACGACCAGCGCGGCGATCCCGATGCCCAGGGCGAGCCCGTGGCGGGCCGGCGGTGCGGCATCCGTGGCCGCCGCGCTCTCTGTGCCGGTCTCTGTGCCGACGGCCGGCACCGGTGCCGGCCGCCGGCTGCGGTCGGCCGGTGCCGTCGGCGGGCCGTGCAGGAGGTCGTGCTCGCGCAGCCAGCGCTCCCGCCACGCGTCGCCGTCACCGCCGCAGGCGCGCACGAACGCCAGGGTCAGCTCCTGCGACGGCAGCCGCGTCCCGGACAGCACGCTGGACAGAGCGGTGTGCGAGTAATGGCTGATGCCGGACATCTTCCGCAGGGACGGCTGGCCCGCTTCCCGGCGCAAAGCGGCGAGATCGGCGACGAATTCGGTGAGCCGGTCGCTGTCGGACGGCGCCGCGCCGTAACTTCCGTTTTGACCCGTCATGGGAACTCCCTGCCGTGGAAACCGTGGTGTCAACCTGCGTCAAGCACGTGCTTTCCACTCGCGTGCACATGCAGGATCGGGCCGGTAGTGAATGCCCGTCCGATTGGCGCCGGTCAATAGGATCTCATGCGCGGCACGTCATTGCGCAGTTGTCCTTATTGGCGGGCGCCATCCCGCGCGCATTCTTCAGCGTTCAACTAGGAGGACACGCGTGCTCCATCGCAACGCAGTGTCGCGGCTCGGCGGGCTCCTGCTCGCCGTCGCCACGACCGCAGCCCTGCTGACCGGCACGGCCACCCCGGCGGCGGCGGGGATCACCGGGTACAGCGTCACCGGCACCGGCGGCGCCGGGCTCCAGGTGCGCACCAGCCCCTACGACGCGGGCGCGGGAGCGGTCGCCGTGCTCGGCGACGGCACCCCGTTCACCGCCGAGTGCGCCGTCCGCGGCCGGAACATCAGCGGCAACACCGTCTGGCACCAGATCAGCTCACCCGCGGCCGGCTGGATCAGCGACTACTACACCAACACGCCGGGCTTCAACCAGTACCTGCCCGGCGAACCCGAGTGCGGCGGCCCGCCACCGACCGGCACCCGCGAGGACCGGGCGATGAACTGGGCCCGTTCGGTGCTCGGCAACGCGTACACCAACGGCGACCTCGGCGACTCCAACCACGCGTGGGACGGCTGGTGCGACAACTTCGTCGGCCACGCCTACGGCCGCGCCGCCAGCGGGTACGCCTCCGCGATCGTGCACTACAACGCGCTGTACAACCGCGGCCTGATCCACACGACCGGCACCCCGCCGGCGGGCGCGCTGGTGTTCTTCGACAGCGCACCGATCAACGGCTACTTCGGCCACGTGATGCTGTCCGAGGGCAACGGCAACTACATCACCTCGGCCCCCACCGTGCGCCGCGTGAACATCAACTGGCCGGGCGCGCCGTACATCGGCTGGTCCTACGCCGACCCCGAGTGGGCCGGCCGATGAGCGGAAGGACCGTCATGCGCCGTCTCCTGTTCCCCCTCGTCGCGCTGCTCGCGGTCGCGGGCGCGGTCGCCGTGCCGTCCACCGCGAACGCCGCCACCGGCATCGACCTGTGCGCGCAGACCGGCTACTCCGCCGGGTTCCGCGGCAGCTCGCTGGTCACCGCGGTCGCCATCGCGATGGCGGAGTCGTCGTGCAACCCGTCGGCGGTCGCCGGCAACCCGGCCGGGTCCGGCTGCCCGAACGGCTCGCTCGACCGGGGCCTGTGGCAGATCAACAACTGCTGGCACCCCGAGGTCAGCGACTCCTGCGCGTACAACGCCCAGTGCAACGCCAACGCCGCCTACACGATCTCCTACAGCGGCACGTACTGGCAGCCGTGGTCGACGTACAACAACGGCGCATACGCGAGCTGGCTGTCCGCGGCGCAGGCGGCGGTCAACCGGCTGAACAACCCGCCGGGGCAGGTCACCGGCACGATCGTGGCGAGCCCGTCGCTGACGATCCGGACCGGCCCGGGCACCGGCTACGGCGTGGTCGGCTCCGCCGCCTACGGCGCCACGGTGACCATCACCTGCTACACGTTCGGCGAGTACGTCGGGGCCGGCCCCTGGCCGTCGTCGACCTGGGACCGGATCACGAACCCGGCCACCGGCGCGACCGGCTACTCCGCCGACACCTGGATCAACACCCTGTACGACGTGAAGACGATGGTGCCGCAGTGCTGAGCGGGGTGCGGCCCCTGATCGCCGTCTCCGCGACAGCGGCGCTGCTGAGCGTGGGCTTGTCGGCGGTACCGGCGGCGGCCGCGGAATGGGTCACCAACGGCAACTTCTCCTCCGGCACCGCGTGGTGGAACATGCCGACGGGTGGCGGCGCGGCCGGCACCGAGACGTGCTGCGCGAACCCGCCCGGCGGCGCGCCGAACGCGTTCTTCCACCCCAACGGGCTCGGCAGCGGCACCGGCCTCAACGCGAACCTGGTGAGCTGGCAGAACATCACGGGTGCGCCGTCCGGCACGTACACGCTGAGCGCCAAGGTCCGCGGGTCCGGCGGCGTCCAGCAGTCGTTCGTCCAGGCCGACAACGGGCTGTTCGACAGCACCTACTGCCGCTCGACGCCGACGAACACCGGATCGTGGATCACCGTGTCGTGCTCGTTCAACTACACCGCCGGCAGCACGCTGCACGTCGCGATCGCCACCTCCAACCTGCCGGCCACGAACGGCGGCTGGATCGCCTTCGACGACGTGTCGCTGACCGGTGGGGGCGGCGGCGGCGAGACCGCGCCGTACGACCTGGCGACCTATGTGATCCGGGCGGACGGAGCGAACAGCATCCCGCACCACCTGAACACCGGCGAGAACATGCAGCTGCAGTACTCCGGCGGCCGCTACTACCAGGTGAAGAACGCGCACTGGGAGGAGATCTGGTCGACCTCGACCGCGATCTACCGCTTCCGCGACACGTCGGACCAGAACACGTTCTACGGTCTGTACACCGGCGCCGGTGCGCAGGGCGACCTGTGGATCGACCGGTACGTGTCGCCGGGCTACTCGCTGGTGCGCAGCCCGGCGATCAGGGTCTACAACAAGAGCAACTGCAGCGCCGCGCCCGGCTGGGGCACCGACCCCTCCCGGATCGTGTTCATGCAGTACTTCGCGACGTGGACCGCCCCGACGGGCATCACCCTGAGCAACGTGATCCAGCTGCAGTCCCAGCACCAGTTCAACGGCGTCTACAACCGCTGGGAGGACTACTACTACGCGAAGGGCCTCGGACTGGTCGGCTTCAACGCCTACAACTACCAGGCCCCCGGCTCCGGCCCGATCTTCTCCGGCTGGATCGACAGCACGTCAGCCACCACTCCGGTCCGGGAGACCGTCTGCAACCCGTGACCGACGAGCAGCGGGGGGGGGGGGGGGGGGCCCCCCCCCCCCCCCCCCCTTTTTGTTTTCGCTGGCGCCGCTTTTTTGCTCCTCCCCCCTCCTCTCTCAGAGACCACCGTAGCAGGAGCAGGGGTACGAATTTCCCTTTC
>NZ_JBVJIJ010000006.1:192188-273441 GCF_055586325.1 Dactylosporangium sp. NPDC051087
CCACCCGACCACCCCCTCTCATCTGCGGCCGACCCTCCCCCCCCCCCCCCCCCCCCCCCTCTTCCCCCCCCCCCCCCCCCCCCCCCCCCCCGCGTTCGCGTCGCACGCGGTCCGCGTCGCCGACCCGATCGCCGTCCTCGCCGGCGACCTGCGGAACGGATGGCGGATAACAAATTTCATTCTCATGTGCCGAAATCGCGGGAAATCGCGCCGTCGACATGAAAAGTGTTACGCCGAATGCGTGCGCGAAGTCCGCCGCCTCGGCTCTGGAACTTTCATGGAAACAGTGAATCCGCAGCGTCTGCCGAGCGTGCCGGGTCGTGGGTCCGAGCTGCGTATCTGTTTGTATGCAACGGATTCCGGCACCTCCGGCAACCTGCCGGGAGGTGCACTCTTGCGGCATTGTGATGGGTCCTGGGAACGTGCCGATGTCGGCATGAATGGACCGGGTCGACCCTCTAGCGGCGCATGGCCGGCCGGAATCAGGCCGTAATGATGTGCGGCGTGCGTCAGTCCACATGCAGATAGTGCGCTCGTGCCGCCCGACCGAGTGGAGTGAGATGAAACAACGGGAACCGCTGTGGGCGACCGCCGTGGTCGTGGTGTCGGTCGCGCTCGTGGCGGCGTTCGCCGTGGTCGGTGGCGTTCGCCGTGGTCGGTGGCGCCGCCGGCGGAACGGCGTCGGCCGCCGCCACCGGTGGCTGCGGGAAGGCCCCGACGTTGATCGCGCCCGGCGCGTCGGTCTCCATCGGCTTCCAGGCGAGCCACACCGGCAACACGGCCAAGCCCACCGCGTTCACCCTCAACGGTGCCACCTGCACGGTCCGGTAGGTGCCGGTGTACCGCAACCCCAGTCAGGAGAGGCTCATGAGAAGGCAAAGAAGGACCGGCGCGGCACTGGCGTCGGCGGGCGCGCTGCTGCTGGCCTCGGCCGCTGTCGCCGGTGCGCTGCCGGCGCAGGCGGCGGCGACCGGATGCGCGGTGAGCTACACGGTGTCGTCGCAGTGGCAGGGCGGGTTCGGCGCCAACGTCACCATCACCAACCTCGGTGACGCGGTGAAGAGCTGGTCGCTGACCTGGTCGTACAGCGCCGGGCAGACCGTCACGCAGTTCTGGAACACGGCACTGACCCAGAGCGGCGCGGCCGTCACCGCCAGGAACGTCAGCTACAACGGGGACATCGCGACCAACGGCACGACGTCCTTCGGCTTCAACGCGTCCTCGACCGGGAGCAACCCCGACCCGGCCGGCTTCGCGCTCAACGGGGTCGCCTGTACCGGCGCGACGAACCCCACGCCGACCGGCCCCAGCAGGACCCCGTCCACCGGACCGGCGACGCCGGACATCACGGTGAACAGCGCCACCAGGTACCAGACGATCGACGGGTTCGGCGCCGCGGTGTCGATCTGGGGGAGCGCCTGGTCGACGGCCGAGACGCAGACCCTGGTCGGGTTGGGCGCCAACCAGTTGGGCCTGTCGATCGTCCGGACCGGCATCTCGCCGGTCTCCAGCGAGTGGCCGACCCAGGTGAACGCCTTGAAGACGGCGGAGTCGTACGGCTCGGGGGTGAAGATCCTCGCTTCGCCGTGGACGGCACCGGCGGCCTGGAAGACCAACAACAGCCGGACCGACGGCGGCAAGCTGAAGACCGACTACTACGACGACTACGCGAACCATCTGAACGGCTACGTCCAGTACATGCGCAACCAGGGCGTGACGATCGACGTCACCTCCGTGCAGAACGAGCCCGACTGGCACCCGGACTACGACTCCACGCCTACATCTGGTGGTACGGCAAGCGCTACTACTCCTTCATCGGCGACGGTGAGGCGGCCTACGGGACCACCGCGGGCGCGCCGCTGAAGCGCGGGTACGCGTTCTCGCAGTACGCCAAGTACGTCCGGCCCGGATACCAGCGGGTCGCGCTGACGAAGAGCGCCAAGGCCGCACCGCTGGAGGTGACGGCGTACCAGGGCGGCGGGAAGATCACGCTGGTGATCCTGAACCGGTCGACCAGCGCGGTCAACAACGCCGTCATCCAGGCGCCGCAGAACGTCACGAGAGCGGAGCACTACCTCACCTCGCAGAACGCCAACGCCGCCAGCCAGCCGACGAGCGTGAACGGGGGACAGGTCACCGTGAACGTCGGCGCACGCAGCATCTCCACGGTCGTGTTCACCCTCTGACGTCCTGACCGGGTGGGTGCGGACGGACCGTCGTCCGCACCCACCCGCGGCACGTGTCGCGCCTGCCGGGACGACCTTTCTGCCCGCCGCGCGATAACGGTTTTCCCGGGTCAGTTTCCAGAATTTCGGAGCGTCATTTGACGGCCGGATCGCGGCGACCTCTGGGTCGAGGATGCGACGCCTGGAAGGCGTCCTGCATAACGTTTTCATGGCCTTCTGCATCGCAAAGGCGCGTCTTGCAGAGCGACTTTCGCTGCGCTATGTTAGCGCTCACATCAGGATGTCACCGGTGCGGTCTGAATGTTCAGCCGTGCCAATACCGAGCAGCAGCAGAGGCCGGGACCGCTACCCGGTCGATGCACACAGCGCCCACGACTCCGGCGTCGCGTTGACGGATCCCAGCCGTGCAACTCGCCGTCCGGTGAGGTGCCATGCCCGGAAACGGTTCGCCGGCGACACCCGACACCCCAGCAGGAGGTCCACATGGCAACACGGCTACCAAGGCGCCGTCTGCGCACGGCGGTCCTGGCCGTCGCGGCGACGGCCGCGCTCGCCGCGGGCATGTTCGCGAGCGTCGGAACATCGCAAGCGGCGACGACCCAACCCTGTGACATCTACGCGGCGGGCGGGACGCCGTGCGTCGCGGCGCACAGCACCACCAGGGCGCTGTACGCGGCGTACAACGGCCCGCTGTACCAGGTGCGGCGCGCCTCGGACAACACCACCCGGGACGTCGGGGTCCTCAGCGCGGGCGGCTACGCCAACGCCGCGACGCAGGACTCGTTCTGCGCCGGCACCACGTGTCTGATCACGATCATCTACGACCAGACCGGCCGCAACAACCGCCTCACGCAGGCCCCGCCCGGCGGGTTCCAGGGCCCCGCCGCCGGCGGCTACGACAACCTCGCCAACGCGACCGCCGCGCCCATCACGATCGCCGGGCACAAGGCGTACGGGGTGTTCGTCGCCCCGGGCACCGGCTACCGCAACAACGCCACCAACGGTGTCGCCAAGGGGGACCAGCCCGAAGGCATGTACGCCATCTTCGACGGCACGCACTACAACGGCGGCTGTTGCTTCGACTACGGCAACGCCGAGACGAACAGCCGCGACAACGGCAACGGCACCATGGAAGCCATCTACTTCGGCAACAACACCGTCTGGGGCAAGGGCGCCGGCAACGGCCCCCGGGTCATGGCCGACCTCGAGAACGGCCTGTTCTCCGGCGTCAACCCGAAGCTCAACAGCGGCAACCAGAGCATCAGCCACCGCTACCTGACCGCCATCGTCAAGGGCGAGCCGAACCACTGGGCCATCCGCGCCGGCAACGCCCGGTCCGGTGGCCTGACGACCATGTACGACGGCATCCGCCCCACCGTCGGCGGCTACAACCCCATGAAGAAGGAAGGCGCGATCATCCTCGGCATCGGCGGCGACAACAGCCACGGCGCCGCCGGCACCTTCTACGAAGGCGTCATGACCTCCGGCTACCCCACCAACGCCACCGAGGACGCCGTCCAGGCCAACATCAACGCCGCCGGCTACGGCACTGGCGGCACGGACCCCGGCAACGGATCGCTGACGCCCGGCTCCAGCATCTCGCTGCGCGCCACGACCGCGTGCTGCACCACCCGGTACATCGCCCGCAGCGGCGCCACCGTCAACACCGCGGTGGTGACCTCGTCGAGCTCGGCGACCGACAAGGCCAACGCCTCATGGGTGGTCCGGGCCGGCCTGTCCAACGGCTCCTGCGTGTCGTTCGAGTCCAAGAACACGCCGGGCAGCTACCTGCGCCACCGGAACTACCAGCTGAACCTGAACGCCAACGACGGCAGCGCGCTCTTCGCCTCCGACGCCACATTCTGCGCGCAGGCCGGTAAGAACGGGCAGGGCAACTCTTTCGCGTCCGCCAACTTCCCGTCCCGGTACATCCGCCACTACTCCAACAACGTCTACATCGCCAGCAACGGCGGCTCGAACGCCTTCGACGCCACGGCGTCCTGGTCGGACGACGTGAGCTGGGTCGTCAGCACCCCCTGGACGGCGTAGCCCGCTCAGCTGACGGCCGCCTCGGGTTCGAGGCGGCCGTCGGTGTCGTGGGACATGCGCCGTGCCACCCGGACGATGCGGCAGGATCCCTGCTTCCGGCAGCCGGACGCGACTCGCCGACGCAAGAGCAAATAACACTATTTTGCCGGCGGGAGGCTGCCGTGAATCGCTTCCGGAAACCGGATCGTCGCGGACTTGACTTACCTCGGCCGTGTCATCCACAGTCACCTGCACGCGCCGCCAGCCCGGGACAGTGGTACGAACGATGCGAGCTACAGGCACCAACGAGACACGACTGGTGATCGCCGCCCAGACCGGCGACCGGCGAGCGCTCGACGAGCTGCTCATGGCCTCGCTGCCGCTCGTCTACACCATCGTCAGGAGGGCACTGAGCGGTCACTGCGACATCGACGACGTCGTGCAGGAGACGATGCTGCGTGCGCTGCGGCGGCTGCCGGCACTGCGGGAGCCGGAGCATTTCCGGCCGTGGCTGGCCGCGATCGCGATCCGTCAGGTCGGCACGCACCTGAACCGCCGCCGGGCGGCGGCGGCACGGCACACGGTGCTCGACGCGGCCGCCGACCTGCCGGACGACGACGCCGACGTGCAGGATCTGACGCTGCTGCACGTCGACCTGTCCGCCCAGCGCCGCCAGGTCGTGCTCGCGAGCCGCTGGCTCGATCCGCAGGACCGGACGCTGCTGTCGCTGTGGTGGCTGGAGGTCGCCGGGCGCATGACGCGCAACGACCTCGCGGCGGCACTCGGCGTGAGCGTCGCGCACACCGGCGTGCGCGTGCAGCGCATGCGGCAGCAGCTCGAGCTGAGCCGCACGCTCGTCGCCGCGCTCGCGACCGTGCCGCGATGCGCGGAGCTCGGCATCGCCGCGCAGGACTGGGACGGCGTGCCGGGCCCGCTGTGGCGCAAGCGGCTGGCGCGGCACGTGAGGTCGTGTCCGGCGTGCGGCGCGAGCGGCGAGGACCTGATCGCCCCCGAACGGCTGCTCGTCGGCCTCGCCCTGCTCACCGTTCCCGCGGGACTGACGGCGACGCTGCTCGGGAAGAGCGGTGCCACCGCCGGGGCGACCGCCGCCATGGTGGCGTCCGGTGGCGCCGGTGCCAACGCCGGTCTCCTGGCCCAGCTGGTGCAGGCCGTGGTCGCGCATCCCGTCGCGGCGGCGCTGACCGCCGGGACGCTCGTCGCCGGGGCCGCCGTCACGACCAGCGGCTGGCCCGCACCCGATCCGCCCGCCCCGGCGGTGATCGCCGCACCCGCGGCACCGTCCGCGACGCCTTCGCGGATCCCGGGCCCGGCGCCGGCCGGACCGACGGCGACCGGCGCCGCCACGGTCGGCGCGCCCCCGGCCGCGACGTCGGCGAGCGGCCCGCGCCCGTTCGCGCTCGGACCGATCTCGCTGGAATCGGTCAACGCGCCCGGCAGGTTCGTCGCGACGAGCGGGAGCCTCGGGGTGCTGGTGGAGACCCCGCCGGCCGGCGGCGGTGCGGACCGCCCGCGCGTCACGTTCGAGGTGATCCCCGGCCTCGTGGACACCCGGTGCTTCACGATGCGGGCCGACGGGCGGTATCTGCGGCACGCGTCCTGGCGGTTCCGGCTGGCGGCCGACGAGGGCACCCGCCTGTTCCACGCCGACGCGACGTTCTGCGTCGGGGCCGGTTCGGCGCCGGGCTCGGTGACGCTGGAAGCGTCGAACTACCCCGGATGGTTCCTGCGTCACCGGGATGACGAACTCTGGGTCGACCACTCCGACGGCACCGCAGCGTTCCTCGCCGACAGCTCGTTCCAGCCCCGCAAGCCGCTCACCGGATAACCACGGTCGAGCCCGAACGGTGCCCGGCAGGAGCAGCCGCACGCCGGCCTCGCCGCCCGCGTCGTCACCGGAGAGCAGTGCCCGCCATAGGGCATCGATCGGCATCCGCGAGCGCGGACGTCCGACGGTGCGGTCCCAGATGTTTCATCGTGTTACACCAGTGCTCCGTGATCAGGGAAATTGACTGCCTGTTCAGATGCGGAAACTGGTGTTGACGCGGTGTGGGCGGAATGGTTTGCTCCATGGCGGCACCGTTACATCGATGTTCCAATTTGTTACATGATGTTTCGGCGGCATCGGTCACCACCGCCACGGTGGCTCGCGCTCTCATCGAAGGAGCACCGCATGCACCTCCGCACAGCACTCGGGCTGACGGCCGCCGCCGCGCTCGCCGCCGGTGCCGCGCTCGTCGCGCCCGCCCTCACCGCGCAGGCCGCGACGACCGGCCCGACCGTGTCCGCATGGGTCACCACACCGGACCGGTCCCAGCTGCTCAACCCCGTCGCCGGTCAGGTGTTCAACTCCGACGGCACCCGCGCCGGGCAGATGATCACCATCGATCCGCAGCAGACGTTCCAGACCATGGACGGCTTCGGCGCGTCGATCACCGACTCGTCGGCGGCCCTGCTGTACCGGCTGAGCGCCGCACAGCGCGACCAGGTCATGACGTCGCTGTTCCACCCGGTCGACGGCATCGGCATGAGCATGCTGCGCCAGCCGATCGGCGGCTCCGACTTCGACGACGAGCCGCACTACACCTACGACGACCTGCCCAGCGGTCAGACCGACTACCAGATGACCCGCTTCAGCATCGCCCACGACGAGGCGCAGATCCTGCCGCTGCTGCGCCGCGCCCTGCAGCTCAACCCGGGCCTGAAGATCGTCGCGTCGCCGTGGGGGCAGCCGGCCTGGATGAAGGCCAACAACTCCCTCGTCGGCGGCCGGCTCAAGGACGACCCGGCGATCTTCCGGGCGTACGCGCTGTACCTGGTGAAGTTCGTCCAGGCGTATCAGGCCGCCGGCGTGCCCGTGCACTACCTGACCGTGCAGAACGAGCCGCAGAACCGCACGCCGGACGCCTACCCGGGCACCGACATGCCGGTCGCGCACCAGGCGGCCGTCATCAACGAGCTCGGCCCGATGCTCCGCGACGCCGGCCTCGCCACGAAGATCATGTCGTACGACCACAACTGGACGCAGCACCCCGACGACGCGGCCGACGCGGCCCGGCTCGGTGTGCCCGCGGAGCCGAACTACCCCTACGACGTGCTGCGCACCTCCGCCGCGCAGTGGATCGCCGGCTCCGCCTACCACTGCTACGCGGGCGACGCCGGCGCGCAGACCGCGCTGCACAACGCGTTCCCCGGCAAGGACATCTGGTTCACCGAGTGCTCCGGCTGGCACGGCGTCAACGACTCGCCCGCCCAGGTCTTCTCCGACACGCTGAAGTGGCACGCGCGCAACCTGCAGGTCGACGTGCCGCGCAACTGGGGCAAGTCCGTCATCAACTGGAACATCGCCCTCGACCCGCGCGGCGGCCCCGTCAACGGCGGCTGCGGCAACAACCCCGCCGGCATGTGCTCCGGCGTGCTGACCGTCGACGGCACCACCGTCACCCGCAACGCCGAGTACTACACCATCGGGCACCAGTCGAAGTTCATCAAGCCCGGCGCGGTGCGGCTCGCCTCGAACAACGCCGGCGACCTGTACAACGTCGCCTACCGCAACCCGGACGGCTCGACCGCGCTGTTCGTCGCCAACATCGGCGGCGGCACGCAGACCTTCGGCGTCTCCTGGAACGGCATGGTCGTCAGCTACACGGTGCCGCCCGGCGCCATCACCACCCTCACCTGGCCCGCCGGCGGCGGCACGGGCGGCGACACGCAGCCGCCGTCCGCGCCCGCCGGGCTCGCCGCGACCGGGACGACGGCCACGTCGACCGGCCTGTCGTGGCAGCCGTCGACGGACAACGTCGGCGTCACCGGATATCTGGTGTTCCGCAACGGTACGCAGATCGCCACCACCACGGCGACGAGCTACACCGACACCGGCCTCGCCCCGTCGACCGCCTACACCTACACCGTCCGGGCCCGTGACGCGGCCGGCAACCAGTCCGCCGCCTCCGGCCAGCTCACCGTCACCACCACCGGCGGACCGATCGACCCGGCCGCCTGGTACCAGGTGATCAACGTCAACAGCGGCAAGTGCGTCGACGCGGCCGGCGGCGGCACCGGCAACGGCACCGCCGTCCAGCAGTGGGCGTGCGCGGCCGGCAACACCAACCAGCTGTGGCAGTTCCAGCCGACGGGCGGCGGCTTCTACCGGGTCGTCAGCCGCAACGCCGGCACCGCCGCGTGGGACGTCGCCGGCGGACCCGGCAGCACCGGCAACGGCGCCAAGGTCCAGCTGTGGACGTACGGCGGCGGCACCAACCAGCAGTGGCGACCGGTGGCGTCCGGCGGCTCGTACACCATGAACCCGCGCAACAACACCGGCCAGTGCCTCGACGTCACCGACGTCTCCACCGGCGACGGTGCCCGCCTGCAGCAGTGGACCTGCTCCGGCGGACCCGCCCAGGCGTTCCGCCTGGTCGCCGCGACCGGCTGACCACCACGGCCGGGGCCGGTCCGGAAGATCGCGGACCGGCCCCGGTCCGGCCGCCGGATGCCGGCATGGCGGGTGGCGCCCGGACGGGCACGGTTCCGGTTCGAAGCCGGGAGCAGTTCGCTTGCCCGGGCCGAACCTGGGTAACCCGGCGGTGGAACGAGCCCCCGAGTACCTGGAGGTCCAACGTGCCGACCACCGAGCAGGACCGTGACGTCGTCGACCTGCTGGAAGAACAGCACCGCCAGATCGCGGCGCTGTTCGCCGAGGTGAAGTCCGCCCGGGGTGATGCGAAGGAGGAGGCGTTCCGCCGGCTGGTACGGCTGCTCGCGGTGCACGAGAGCGTCGAGGAGCTGATCGTGCACCCGGCCGCCCGCGCCGACGGCGGGGACGCGGTCGTCGACGCCCGGCTGCGGGAGGAGCACGACGCCAAGCAGACCCTGTCCGAGCTGTACGAACTGGGCGTGGGCGCGGCCTCGTTCGACGGCAGGTTCGCCGCGTTCGAGCAGGCGGTCGTCGCCCACGCGATGCACGAGGAGATGGAGGAGCTGCCGGCGCTGCGCCGCGCCACCGAGCCGAAGGAGCTGCGCCGCCTGGCCGATGCCATGCGTGCCGTCGAGGCGATCGCGCCGACCCGGCCGCATCCCTCGACGGGCGAGTCGGCGACCGCGAACATGCTGCTCGGCCCGCCGCTCGCCGTCTTCGACCGGGCCCGCGACGCCGTCCGGAGCCGGAGCGCCGGCACCGGGCAGAAGGCGGCCGCCCGCTGACCGCACCCGCGGATCACCGGCCCGGACCCGCCGGAGGGACGTCCTCCGGCGGGTCCCCGCCCGCGCCACGGCCGGGCGTCCCGACCGGCCGCCGGCGCGGGCGGCCCGGTCAGCACCAGCCGGCGGACGCCGGGGCGCTCTGGAACGAACCGGACACGGCGTACACGGTCGTGCGGCAGTCCGACCCGCCTGTCGAGGTCGTGGCGGTCACCTCGCCCGTCCCCGCCTGCGCCGGCACCGTGATGGTCCGGTCGACGTAGTACGGGCGGTACGACTGCCCCAGCGCGGGTCGGTGTACGGCTCCCAGTACTGCCGGGTGATCGTGACCCGGAAGTACGCCTCCTCGACGGAGTTGTCCTTGAACCCGATCACCGTGGTCCCGTCCTGGGCCCGGGAGATGGTGCGCGGGCTGCCCGGCGCGGCGATGGTCGCGGTGTACGTCCTGCAGCCCAGCGACGGGTTGCCCGGGTTCGGCGCGCCGGCGGGCACCACGCTGATCGCCCACGCGCAGACCTGGTGCGTGCCGAGCCCCGCCGGGACCGTGGCGTCGAAGCCGCGGTACGCCCCGTACGACGGGTACGCGTCGGCGACGTCCTGCCGGTACGTGTCCGCGCTCAGTGTCCGCTTCCACACCCCGTCGATGTAGACGTCGACGACGAGCGGCGCGGCACCGCTGTCCCGGTCGATGCCCCAGCCGCTGACCCGCACGGCGTTGCCGACGTAGCTGACCGCGTCGAGCGTCCCGTGCACCGGGGTGTCCCGCGGCGCCGGCGGCAGGTCCTCCCCACCGCCGTCGCCGCACGCCGGCGGCGGCACCGGCCGGTCGCACATCGGCTCGGCGGAGGCCGGGCCGGCGGGGATGACGATCGCGCTCAGCACACCGGCGAGCGCGACCGCGCCCACCTGAAGAAGATTTCGTCTCACGGCAGTACTCCTCTGCACCGGTCATCCGTATTGATGACGGGGAGGAATGTAGAAACGGAATCCGATGCCGCGAACAATGCGCCGGGGACGCTGGCACGAAATGGGGATTCGCCGGCCTTTGTCCCGGTGTACCGGGACACGAATCGGGACCGGAGTCAGGACACCTGTCCCTTTCAGGCCGGGCCGGACGCCTGATGGAATTGCGCGTGCCCCATAGCGGGAATGCAATTGATGAATCGTGCCGGAAATGCCTACGACGGTGCGGCGGCCGCGTCGAGGGTGACGACGAAGACCGAGCCGCCGGCCGGGCCGGGCTCGTGGTGGACGTCGCCGCCGTTGGCGTGCGCGAGGCTGTGCACGATGTACAGGCCGAGACCGGTGCCCTTGACGCGGGCGGCGTCGCGGTCGGCGCGGGCGAGCCGCTGGAACAGCCGGTCGCGGAACTCCTCGGGCACGCCCGGACCCCGGTCCTCGACCCGCAGCTGGACGCGGCCGCCGAGATCGGCGACCCGGATGGCGGTGGCGCCGCCGGCGTACTTGGCGGCGTTGGAGATCAGGTTCGTCAGGATGTGCTGCAGATGGCCCGCGTTGACCATCGCGCCGCGGGACGGGCCGTGGACCGGGATCTCGGTGCCGGTCGCGGCGAGCGCCTCGGTGATCTGGTCGTACAGCTGGACCGGCTCGCGGTGGGCGTGGATGGCGCCGGCGTCGATCCGGACCATCGTCAGCACCTCCTGGACGATGTCGTCGAGGCGGTGCGCCTGCCGGGAGATCCCCTCGATGATCTTCGCCTTGCGGGCGTCGTCGATCGCGGTCCAGTCGTCGAGGAAGATCTCGGTGTAGCCGAGGATCGCGGCCAGCGGGTTGCCGATCTCGTGGCCGAGCATGCCGATGAGGTCGAACTTCAGCCGGTTGGCGTCCTCGAGCTCGGTGTTGCGGTCGGCGAGTTCCGCGGCGGCCGCGTCCCGGGCCCGCTCGGCGGTCCGCCGCCGGCTCGCGTCGGTGACGACCCCGATGAAGTGATCCGGCCGGCCGCCGACGTCCCGGACGAGGGTGATCGTCGCCTCCGTGTCGACCCAGTACCCGCGGGCGTGGCGCAGCCGCGCCTCCATCGTGAACGCGGTGGCGTACCCGGTGAGCAGGTCACGGATCGCCGCGGCCGCGACGGGCAGGTCCTCTGGGTGCAGCTTGTGCATGCTGCTGGTCCCGGTGAGCTGGCTGGGCGCGTAACCCAGCATCGCGGCGTACGCGGCGTTGACCTCGGCCAGGCTGCCGTCGAGGTTCCGGACGATCTGCCCGACCGCGGAGTTCTGGAACTGGGCGCGGAAGCGCACCTCGCTGGCCGCCAGGGCGTCCTTGGCGGCGCGTTCCTCGGTGACGTCGGTGTTGACCTCCAGGACGGTCCCGGCCGGCCCGGCGCCCTGCAGGACCTGCCGGCTCAGCACGGTGACCGTGCGGCCGTGCGACGTCGTGTGCTTCAGCTGCCCCTCCCACCGGTTGTCGCGCTGCAGGACCCGGGTCTGGTCCGCCGACGTGCCGCCGTCGGGGAAGCCGGTGCCGAGCAGCTGGTGGGTGACCTTCCCGGTGGCGTCGGCGAGGGACCACCCGTAGAGGTCCTCGGCGCCCTGGTTCCACCAGAGGATGTGCCCGTCGAGGGTACGCACGATGACCGCCGCCGGGATGAGCTGCAGCAGCGCGGCCTGGCGGTGCAGCTGCGCGAGCTCCGCGCGCCGCTGGGTGATGTCCTCGACCTGGTTGACCAGGTACCGCGGCCGCCCGTGCTCACGCACCAGCGCGACGTGCACGGTGGCCCAGATGGTGTGCCCGTCCTTGTGCACGTACCGGCGCTCGACGGTGAGCGTGTCACCGTCCCCCGCGAACAGCTGCCGCACGAGACCGTCCGTGCTGGCCAGGTCGTCGGGGTGCTGCAGGTCCCGGAACGTCATCGACATCAGCTCGCCGGTGCTGTACCCGGTGATCGCGCTCATCGCCGGGTTCGCGTGCAGGTACCGGCCGACCTGACCCGGCTCGAGACTGGCCAGGACCAGACCGAGCGGCGAGTTGTCGAACGCCAGCTTGAACCGGGTCTCGCTCAGCTCCAGCGCCGTCAGCGCCCTGGTCCGCTCGGCGAGCATCGCCGCGGTGTCCGCGGCGACGTCGGCGTGCCGCAGCGCCGAGCTGAGACTGTCGGCGAGCAGCGCCAGCTGCTGCTCGTCCGTGTCGTCGAAGACCCGCGGCCGGACCGCGGACACCTTCAGCGCACCGATGACGGTGTCGCCGGCCGACAGGGGAGCGATGAGCATCGACCCGATCCCGAGCCGCGCGCAGGTCTCCCGGTTGACCCGCGGGTCGTCGCCGGTGTCGGCGCAGGACGCCGGGGCGCCGGTGGCCAGCACGGTGCCGCTCAGCGACCCGACGACCGGCACGCGGGTGCCGAGCGCCGGCGCGAGGGTCCCGGCGGTGGCGGAGTAGACGAGCATGTCGCCCTCGAGCAGCTCGACGACCGCACCGTCGGCGGCGGGGAAGAGGTGCACCGCCCGTTCGGCGACGACACTGACGGCGCTGTCGCGGTCGGCGGCGGCCGCCGTCACCTCCCGCTGCACCAGCAGCGTGTCCCGCAGCCGCTGGAACTCCCGCTCGGTGGCGTGCGCGGCGGCCCGCTCGGCGGTGACGTCGAGCATCTGCAGCACCGCGGACACCGGCCCGTCGGCGTCGGTGATGACCGACGTGTGCCCGGCGACGTCGACCCGGTGACCGTCGCGGTGGTGCAGCACCGACTGCCGCACCGTGCGTCCCTCCCGCCCCTCGGCGAGCGCGTCGAGGGCCTCCTCCATCGCCGCCGGCGAGCCGGCGAGCAGGTCGCCGACGGTCAGCGTCACCGACTCGTCGGCGCTGTACCCGAGCAGCCTGGTGAACGCCGGGTTCGCCAGCGTGATCCGGCCCCGGTCGGCGCCGCGCAGCCCGACGACGACCTTCGCGACGGGGCTGTGATCGAACACCTCCGCGAAGCGGCGCTCGCTGTACGCGAGCCGCTCCAGCGCCGCGAGCGCCTCACCCCGCTGCGCCGCCAGGTGCTCGTTGACGTCGGTCGCCTCCTGCAGCAGCCCCCGGTTGCGGGCGACGTCGTCGGCGTGCCGCAGCGCGCCCGTCAGCGCGTCGGCGAGCAGCGTCAGCTGCTGCTCGTCCGCGTCGTCGAACGCCCCCGGCACCGGGCTGACCACGGTGAGCACCCCGCGCTGCCCGTCGCCGCCGAGCAGCGGCGCCACGATCACCGACCGGACCCCCGGGACGGCGCGCTGCGCCACGGACACCCGCGGGTCGGCGCGGACGTCGTCGCAGCGCAGCGTCGTCGCCGTCCGCATCGCCAGCCCGCCCAGCGAACCCTCGAGCGGGAGCCGGACCCGCTCGCCCGCGGCGGCGCCGGTCCCCGCCGCGACCTGCAGCGCCGTCCCGGTAGGGTCGACCAGCCCCACGATCGCGGCGCTCCCGCCGGGGATCACCTGCAACGCCCGCTCGGCCATCAGCCGCAGCACGGCGTCGGGGTCAGCGGCGGCGGCGGTCACTTCACGCTGCACCGCGATCGTCGTCTGGAGGCGGCTGGTGTACCGGGCGGCGCGCGCCTGCGCCCCGACGGCGGCGGTGACGTCCTCGGCCTGGACGAGGGTGTGCGGCGCGCCGCCCGGCCCGTCGATGGCGACCACCCCCAGCCGCGTCCACACCACCGTGCCGTCGGGCCGCAGCTGCCGCTTGTCGGACCGCTGCCGGTCGTCCGGGTCCTGGTCGTCGGGGTGCGTGAAGTCCCGGTACGAGCGCCCCAGCAGCTCCGCCGGCGCCCGCCCCAGCATGGTCCCGTAGGCGGCGTTGACCCGGACGAACCGCCCGTGCTCGTCGGCGATCGCCATGCCCAGCGGGTTCGCGTCGAACGCCGCCCGCGCCTGCTCCTCGCTGCGCCGCAGCGCGTCCTCGACGGCGACCGCGCCGGTGATGTCCCTGGCGATCCCGACCACCAGGCCCTGCCCGGGCAGCTCGGCGCCGTTCCACTGCAGCCACCGGTAGTCGCCGTCGCGGGTGCGGTACCGGTTGCGCAACCCCTCGACCGGTCCGCTCCGCGCCGTCACGGACTCGGCCGAGGCGGTGCTCGCGGCCACGTCGTCCGGGTGGATCAGCGCGGTGATGTCCATGCCCTGCAGGTCGGCCTCGCTCCAGCCGAGCAGCCGCTCCCAGGAGGCGTTCGCCCGCACCACCTGCCCCTGCGGCGTGCTGACCAGCAGCAGGTCGGGGGTCGCGGACACGATCGTGTCGAGCAGCTCCACCGCCTGCCGCTCACCGGACTCCACGACGTCCATCACGACGTGCCCGTCGTGGGTCGCCACGGCCCTGGTCGCGGTCCACACCCTCGACCCGTCGAGCTTCACGAGCTGCCGCTCGATCGTCGCCTCGCGGCGCTCCCCGCGCGCGAGCATGTCGAGGGTCCTGCGCACCTCGGGCCGGTCCTCGGGGTCGAACAGGACCGTCGCGGACCGGCCGACCAGGTCGTCGTGCTCGCCGCCGACCAGCGCGCAGAACGCCGCGTTCACCTCGACCAGGGTGCCGCCGCCGAGGTCGGCCACCGCCTTCGCGACCGCGCTGTGCTCGAACGCCTGAGCGAGCAGCTGCAACCGCGACTGCTCATCGAGCCGTCCCAACATGCCGACGCCCACTGTCCCCATATCGGCGCCGCCGTGGAGGACCTGAGCGACTCCTGCACTTTCCTCGCGGCGCGCGTGGTTTCACGCCGGCGCGGCCCGTGCCCTTGGTGTGGAGAGCACGGGCCGCGGGGTCAGCGACCGTTACGCGGTCTGATACCAGATGTCCAGTGCGGCGCCGGTCGGCGCGAACCGCTTCCACTGCAGCTGGTCGGTCTCGTTGGGGGCACGCAGGCCGAACGTGATGTCCGCCCCGCCCACGGCCGCCTTCTGCTGGACGGTGCCGGCCAGGCCGGTGAACGTCACCGTCTGCGGCGCCGTGCCGCAGGTGGTGCCGGCCGCCGCGGAGAGCGCCGCCACCTTGGTCTGCCAGTACCCGGTCGAGTTGGCCCAGGTGGTCGTCGCCGGAGCCGTCAGGTCCTGGGTCCGCCACAGGTCGACCGGCGTCGCCGTGCACGTGCCGGACTGGTTCAGCGTCAGCGTGACCTGGGCGTTGAGGATCTGCGTGCCGGCGACCGGGGCCAGGCCGTCGAAGCGGACGAACGACCGCCACACCCGGGTGGTGCCGAACTCCCTGCCGACGCGCATCGAGTCCCGGTTGGTCGTCCAGAACGACGTCGTCGGGTAGCCGCTGGACACCTGGGTCCACACGTACGTCGAGACGTGCACCTGGGCGGTGCCGTCGGCCTGGACCCTCAGGCTGGTGGTGGCGGAGCGGTGGTCGAGCGCCTCGACGGTGATCCCGCAGGCCTTCGCCGCCGCGGCGGCCGCCGCCTCGGTCGGCGCGACCGGGGCGCAGGCGGGTGCCGCGTGCCCCGCGGCAGGCGTGAACAGCACCGATGTGGCGGCAGCGGCCACCGCGAGCAGGCTCTGGGCAGACTTCTTCCAGGCAGACGTCATCGAATCCCCCGTGGATCGCAAAGGCCACCGGCGTGCGACCGCGCCTCAACGCATCGCCACCAGTGGATGTCGATCCACAACTTAGGTCAATGCGCTCCGCGGATCAAGACGGTGCAGTCATCCGACGGATGCCCGCCCGCCGCACGAGCATGCATCGTGGGTCGCACTCCGCGCGTACCGGCGCGCGAAAACACGGTGAGGACAACGTCGTTGAAAGACGTCCGCATGACGCACATCGGAGGCCCGACCGTGCTCGTCGAGGTGGGGCGGTGGCGGCTGCTCACCGACCCGACGTTCGACCCGCCCGGCCGCCGGTACTCGTTCGGCTGGGGCACTGGGTCCCGCAAGCGCACCGGCCCGGCGCTCGCACCCGACGAGGTCGGCCCGGTCGACGCCGTCCTGCTCAGCCACGAACACCACGCCGACAACCTCGACGACCGCGGCCGGGCGCTGCTCGCCGACGTGCCGACCGTCGTCACCACCCGGGCCGGCGCCCGCCGACTCGCCGCCACGGTCCGCGACGCGCGGGGGCTGCGCGCCTGGGAGGAGACGGTCCTCGAGGCGGCGGACCGGCCGCGGATCGCCGTCACCGCGACCCCGTGCCGGCACGGCCCGCCGCTGAGCCTGCCGGTCGCGGGACCGGTCGTCGGGTTCGCGCTGCGCTGGGACGGCCAGGAGCACGGCGTGCTCTGGATGACCGGCGACACCGTGCTGTTCTCCGGGGTCCGTGAGGTGCCGCGCCGCATGACCGTCGACACGGTGCTGCTGCACCTGGGCGCCGTCCGGTTCCCGCTCACCGGCCCGGTCCACTACAGCATGACCGCGACCGAGGCCGTCGAGCTGTGCTCGCTCGTGCGGCCCCGAACGATCGTGCCGGTGCACTACGAGGGCTGGGAACACTTCAGTCAGGGCCGGGAGACGGTCGAGCGGGCGTTCGCCGCCGCACCCGACGGCCTCGGCGACCGGCTGCACTGGCTGCCGCTGCCCGCCGGGGCGTAGTACCGGCGACGCGGCGCCCACAGTGTGGCGGTCGTCGAGGTCGGCCGCACGTGATCTGAGCTCGCGGGCTCAGATCCGCGTTCTCGCCTGCTCGATGTTGCCGACGACGGCGTGGGCCTCGTGCGCCCGGGCGAGGGCGTGCGCCTCGTCGAGGATCGCGACGGCGTCCGCGCGGCGGTCCTGGGCGGCGGCGATGTAGGCGAGCCCGATCATGTTGGACGCCACCCCCGGCATGGCCCCGATCTCGCGCCGCAGCCGCGACGACTCCTCCAGCAGCTCGCGCGCCTCGTCGAGCCGGCCGTCCGTGTGCGCCGCGATGCCCAGGTGCCGCAGCGCCTCGGACCGCACCCACGGGTCGCCGGCCGCCTGCGCCAGCCGGGACGACCGCTCCAGCAACGGCACCGCGGTCGCGTTGTCCCGGCGGATGTACTGGTGCAGGCAGCCGACCCAGAACAGTGCCTCGGCCTCGCCGCGCGGGTCGCCGAGGGCCTCGTACAACCGCAGCGCCCGCTCGAACGACGGCAGCTCCTCGGGATCCTCGCCGCCGGACCCGCTCTGTATCCGCGCGTGCAGCAGCATGCCCCGCGCCAGCGCCGTCTCCGCCTCGACCGCGGCCAGTCCCCGCTCCGCGTCGGCGAGCGCGCTCAGGTCGCCGCCGAACACCGCCCGCTCGTACGCGGCCCTGGCCCGGTCGATCCGTTCGTCGGTGCTCATGCTCGTCCCTCGCCGGCGTCGATGCCGCGTGTCGTGTCGGGTGGGTCGGGTGGGTCGGCGCGCCGGTGCCAGGCGTGCTCGGCGGCCGCGTGCCGCCAGTGCGGCAGGGGCGTGGCGGCGACGGCGGCCGCCGGCTGGTCCGGGTGCAGGCCGAGTGTCCACAGTGCACCGGCGGTCACGAACAGCCGGTGCCAGCCGCGCGCCCGGCCCGACTTCTCGTCCCTGCCGCAGATCACGTGGAGCATGACCTCGTCGTCGGCGAACGGCATCCAGTCGATGCCGCGCTCCCGCAGTCAATGCCGCAGCGCCGCCGGGTGCCGCGGGCCGCCGGGAACGTTCTCGTATTCGAGCACGCAGACCCATTCGGTGTTCGACCGGTCCATGCATCCATGATGCCGCATCCGCGCCCGCCGCACCGGCCCGTTCCGCCCGCCCACGCGCAGGCGACGCCGGTGCTTGCCCACGCACAGGCGACGCAGGTGCTCGCTCATGCGCAGGCGACGCAGGTGCGGGCGAACGGCCGGATCGCGAGGCGGCCGGCCGGGATCGGGCGGCCGCAGCGCTCGCAGGTGCCGTAGACACCCGCGTCCACCCGGGCGAGGGCCTCGTCCACGTCGGCCAGCCGGCGTCGCGTCGCGGCGAGGACTGCGGTCAGCTGCGCGCGCTCGTACGCGATGGTGCTGCCCTCGGGGTCGTGCTCGTCGTCGGCGTTGGAGTCCTGGCTCGCCTCGAACACCGCCCGCAGGTCCGCCTCGAGCCGGTCCACCTCACCGGCGACGGCCGCGCGCAGCCGCTCCAGCTCGGGACGTGCCCCGGAGTCGCCCACCGGTCCACGGTACTGCGTATGGTGCGAACATCATGCCTGTGCCGCCCGCCCGCCCGGCGGTCTCCGTCCCCGCGCGGGTCGCCGCCGCGGTGCGGGCGCTGGGCGCGCCGGGACAGGAATGGCTGGCCGGCCTTCCCCGGCTGCTCGCGGACCTCGAGGCCGACTGGTCCGTCACCGTCGGCGCCGCACTCGACGGCGGCACCGCCGCCTACGTCGCCGAGGCGGTCACGCACGACGGCCACCCCGCCGTCCTGAAGGTCCTGATCCCGGCGGGCAGCGCGGAGCTCACCCCGTTCGAGCGGCAACTGACCGCGCTGCGTCTCGCGGACGGGGACCCGTACGTGACGGTGCTCCGGCACGACGTACCGCGGCAGACGCTGCTGCTGGAGCGCCTCGGCCGGCCGATGGCGGCGCTGGGCTGGCCCGCCGCCCGCCAGCTGGAGGCCCTGGCACGGACCGCCGCCCGCGGCTGGCGTCGCGTGCCGGACGGCGCCGCGCTGCCCGACGCGGCGGCAGCGACCCGCTGGCACGCGGACTTCGTCCCGGCGACGTGGGAGGAGCTCGACCGGCCGTGCCCGCAAGCGGTCGTGGACCTCGCCGTCCGTTGCGCCACCGCCCGCGGTGCCGCCGCCGACCCCGCACGAAACGTCCTCGTCCACGGCGACGTGCACGCCTTCAACGCCCTGCGGGCACCGGCCGGCGGCTTCAGGCTCGTCGACCCCGGCGGCCTCGCCTCACAACCCGAGCACGACCTCGGCGTCATCCACGCCCGCGGCGTCCAGGAATTCCTCGACGCGCTCGCCGCCGCCGACCCGCCCCGGGCCCGCGCCATGCTGCGCGACAGCTGCCGCACCGCCGCCGGCGTGACCGGCACCGACCCCGTCGCTGTGCGGCAGTGGGCGTTCGTCGAACTGGTGTCGACCGGCCTGCTGGTACGCCGCCTCGGCCGGCACGACGAAGCGTCGGCCTTCCTGACCGCCGCCACCAACCTGGCCGCCGCGAGCGTCAGCCGGCCGGGGTGAGCAGGCGAGCCACGCCCGGGACGTGCCAACGGATCTGCCCGGGCACGGTCTTCGTGGCCGGGGAGCTCGGCGATCGTGAAGCTCAGCACCGACCGGACGAAGGCGGAGCCGTCGCGGGCGAGCGGGACCAGGAGCTCGACGGTGCCGGGGTCGGCGAACGGGCGCAGCGAGCCCACGGCCGTCGCCCGGGTCAGGGCGTCCGGGTCGTGCAGCGCGGCGGCGACCACGTCGAACGCCTCCCGCTCGCCGCTGAGGCCGGTGAGCGCGCCGAGCGCGGCCCGCCGGATCCGCGGCAGCGAGTCGGCCGAAGCCTGGCGCAGCAGGCCGAGGTCGCCGGGCTCGACGACGTAGCCGAGCGCCCACAGACCGGCCGCGCGCAGGTCGGGGTGTTCGGCGGCGACGAAGGACAGGATCGTCGGACGGCAGCCGGCGGGGTCGGCCCACATGACGTCGGCGACGAGGGCGCAGATGTTGTCGCGGTCGTCATGGGGTACCGGCCGGGCGAACGCCCGCAGTACCAGCGGAAACGCTGCGGTGCCGCGGATGCCGAGCAGGATTTCGACCATCAGGTCCCGGCCGTACCAGTCGTGCCGGTCGAGATACCGTTCCAGCGCGGCCTGCACCGGCGGGACCAGGGAACGGTCCCCGCTCGCGGCCAGCGCCTGGACCGCCGGCCCCGGGTCCCCGTCCAGCGTCTCGACGTGCCGGAACACGGCGTCGAGCGGCGTGCCGGGTGCGTCGTCCGTCATCGTCGCCACGGTCGGAACCTTGCCAGAACGTGGTCAGAACGTGGCGATCGGGTTGACCGGGCTGCCCGACGTGCCGGCGAAGCGGACCGGGGCGACCGTGAGATGGAAGTCCCACTGGCCGAGCCCGGCGGCCGTCGTCGCGCACGCCTCCAGGTCGCAGTTGTCCAGCAGCCACAGGCCCATCGCGACGAGACCGACGGTGTGGACCGGCATCAGCACGTCGTCGTACCCGGACGGCTGCACCTCCTGCGGGGTGTCGGCGCCGATCAGGGCCACCTGCCGTTCGTGCAGCCACGGCAGGCAGGACGCGTGCCAGCCGGCCTGCGTGACACCGCCGGCCGGGCCGGTCTCGTGCCGGGCGCGGCCACGGCCGGTCCGCAGCAGCACCGCGTCGCCGGGCCGCACCCGCACACCCTGGCGGCGCTCGGCCTCCTCGAGATCTTCGGGGAACACGCCCTGCCCCGGCTCCAGCCACGGCACGTCGCGGACCGTCGCGGTGTCCAGCAGGACGCCACGGGTGACGATGCCGTTCGCCGCCGCCGTGACCGCCGCCCACGCCGACCCCGTTTCGGCGTCGACCAGCGAGTGCGGCCGTCCGTTGTACATCGAACCGTCCCAGAAGATGTGGCACGGCGAGTCGACGTGGGTGAGGGTGTTGCCGTGGAACGTCAGGCCGAGCCGCTCGGTCGAGAAGCCCCAGCGCCGGTCGTTGTGGAAGGCGGCCGGCATGTGCTCCGCGCCGGGCATGTCGGCGGCGCACGGGCACGCCGTCGTCGAGCGCTCCAGCTCGTCCGGGACGGCGATCTCCCACGCGCACGACACGCTCCGGCCGTGGCGCACCGCCCGCGCGGCGGCCAGCCGGACGTCGTCGGTGATGTGGTTCAGCGTCCCGAGCTGGTCGTCGTCGCCCCAGCGTCCCCAGTTGGACAACGTGTCGAAGTATCCGAGGACGTCATCCTGCGTCGGTACCGGTCGCCGCGCCGCCATCCAGAACCGACTCCTCCGGTCGCGCGGTCCGGGACACCGCGGGTGGACCTGACCGTACCGCGGACGCACCGCAGCTGTGCTCAGGCGACCTCGACGGCGAGGAACGCGCGGGCGGCCGCTGCGCCCGCGGCCGCGTCCCACCTGTCGCCGATGACCGCCCTGACCAGCTCGACGGTCACGTCCGCGTCCGCCGCGATCAGCGCCTCGACGGCGGCCGGGTCCGGTGCCGCGCCCTTGCCGCCGCCCTGGACGAACTCGGTGATGAGCTCGGCACAGTGCGCGTCGTCGGTGGCGGGCATCCCGACGGAGTCGAAGCCGTCGTACAGGTCGTAGGCGGCGCGTCGCCAACCGCCGTCGAAGCCGTACACGAAGCCGAGCCGCTCACCGCCGGCGATGACCCGCCGCGCGTGCGGAGCCCACCAGTCCGGCGCCCCGGCGAGCAGGTCGGTCTCCGGCTCGCCGAACATCTCGGCGAACGGACCGTAGTGCGTCTCGGAGTACTCGTGGTCGTTGCCGACCATGACCACCCGGCCGCCGCCGACGTGATGGAGCTCGGCCCAGTTGCCGCCCCAGTCGTCGTAATGCCACAGCGGACCGTCGGCGAAGGAACCCCGCCGGTCGCTGCCCTGCGCACCGCAGATGGCGGCGAACGCGGCGAGCCGGCCACGCATCTGGGCGGGCGGGCACAGATCGACCGTCACGAGCATGGGTTCACGGTACGCGCTGCGTCGCGTCGCGGAACGCCAGCCCGGCCGTGTCCATCGCGGCGCGCAGGTTCCGCAGCGCGTACGGCCCGACGCCGTGCAGCGCCCGCACCTCGGCCTCGCTGAGGTCGGCGACCTGTTCGAGGCGGAGCACACCGTGCGCGGTGAGCGCCCGGGTCGCGGCGGCGCCCAGGTGCGGCAGCGGGGTGCCCGGCTCAGGTTCCGGCCGGTCGGGCGCCGCCCGGGGATGCCCCTCGTGCTCCAGGACGGCGGCGCCCCGCGCCGAGAGCCGGTAGCCGATGTCGAGCGACTCGGTCAGGCCGCGCTCCTTGAGCTTGCGCACGTTCTGCTTGAACGGTGCGGTCTCGCGACCCATCCGTTGCGCGAGGTCGGGTGCCCGGGTGGCCGGCAGCTCGTCGATGAGCAGGAGCGTCGCCCGGGTCCAGGGCCCGGTCGGCGAGGCCCGGTCGAGCCGGTCGAGCCACTCGACGAGCGTGCCGATCTCCGCACCGTCGGGCACCGCTTCCCGCAGCGCGTGCCGCGGGTCGGCGCCCGCGTACCGCAACCCGATCCGGTACACGGGTCGCTCGGGGTGGACGCGGTCCAGACCCTGCCGGAGCGCGGCCAGCGACGCCGCGCCGGCCCGCCGGGCGTCCGCGGCGGTCAGCCTGCTCACCGGCACCCGGTCGACGGACGTGATCTCGACCAGCCCGACGGCCGTGCGCATCCTCGTGCCGACCTTGACCCGGGGCCGGTCCCACCGGCGGAACGCCACGTCGACGTCGCCGGCCCGGATCGCCGCCAGTTCTGCGGGACGCATCTGCATTGCTGTAGTTCAGCACACGGTGGAGGCGCTCAGGCGGATCCCACGGCGATCAGCCCGTTGCGCCGGAAGGTCATCATCTGGCGTTCATGGCCGACCCGGCGACCTTCGACGCCGTGCTGGCCCGCCTCGTCGAAGGTGGCGTGCCGTTCGGCAACGACCCGGCCACCCCGGACAACGGCCGGTTCGACCATCCGCTGTGCGCCCGCGGCGTCTACTTCCGCGACGCATCCGGGAACCTCTACGAGGTCATGACATCCGAATAGGCGCGCACGCTATCCGCTGCTCGGGCCCGGCACCGGCCGGCAACCGTTGGGTATCGCTTCGGATCGGGTCAGGGCGTCCCGTACGGCGCCGGCGAGGGCCTCGATGTACTGGCCCTGCGACGAGTAGCGGTCCGGCACGGAGACGCTGACGGCGATGTCCCGGTCGACGGTGGTCCAGGTCGTCGACCTTCCCGCCGGCCGCGTCGCCCAGCACGTGCCGGAAACCAGGTACACCATGTCGGTCCGCGCCAGGGCCTGCCTGGGCGCGTCGCAGCGCACGAGGATCGGCGGCGCACCGAACGCCGCGGCGAACCGGTCGACGGGTGCGGCGACGGGGCGGCGCGCCGCCTCGAGGAGGTTCCCCGGCAGGCGGCCGACCAGCGCCTCGCACGGCGCGGCCCGCCCGGCGGCGGGCGGTGCGACGGACACCGGCAACGCGTCCGTGGGGACCGGGCCGCTCCCACCCGCCGGCTGCGGGCGGCTCACCAGCCACAACGTGACCCCGGTGGCGACCGCCGCCGGCACGGCGACGGCGGTGGCGATCGCGTAGGGCAGCCTGCTCGTGCGCTCCATGTGAACCTTCCCGGCACCACCGTCGACGGCACGGCGACGCGGGTCATCCTACGATCAGGCCGGGGCGACCGCGTTGTGCTGGGCGGCGAGGAGGTCGCGCAGCGCGGCGGCCGGCATCGGGCGGGCCAGGTGGTAGCCCTGGCCGAGGGTGTAGCCGAGCTCGGTCAGGCGGTGGGCCTGGTCGGCGTTCTCGATGCCCTCGGCGACCGTGTCCAGCCCGAGGGCCAGGGCGAGCTGCATGACCGCCCGGGCCACCGCCTGGCGGGCGTCGGCGGCGGGGGAGCCCGGCGGGTCGAGTTCGATGCCGTCGACGAAGGACTTGTCGAGCTTGATGATGGCGGCCGGGAAGGCGCGGAGCAGGCTGAGGGACGACTCGCCGGTGCCGAAGTCGTCGAGGGCCAGGCGGACGCCGAGGGCGTGCAGCTGGTGCAGGGCGCGGGAGACCTGCGGGCCGCGCAGGACCGCGGACTCCGTCAGTTCCAGCACGAGGCGGTCGGCGGGCAGCCCGGAGTCGGCGAGGGCGGCCTGGACGTCGGCGACGAAGTCGGGGTCGTGCAGCTGGCGGGCGGAGACGTTCGGGCCCATCTTCTGCAGGGCGTCGGGGCCGAACTCGGCGAGCCAGCGGGCCGCCTGGCGGCAGGTCTCGCGCAGGACCCAGCGGCCGAGGGGGACGATCAGGCCGGTGCTCTCGGCGGCGGGGATGAACTCGGCCGGGGAGATCATGCCGCGGGTCGGGTGCTGCCAGCGGACCAGGGCCTCGACGCCGACGACGCGGCCGGTGTGCAGGGCCATGATGGGCTGGTAGTGGATGGTGAACTCGCCGGCGTCGAGGGCGCGGCGCAGTTCGCCGCCGAGCTGGGCGTGGTTGGCGACGGGCTGGGCCATGCCGTCGTGGTAGCGGACCCAGTTGCCCTTACCACGCTGTTTCGCGGCGTACATGGCGATGTCGGCGTCGCGCAGGAGCCGGTCCAGCGGGGTGCCGGCGGGTGAGGTCGCGATGCCGATGCTGGCGTGGACCAGCAGGCGGTGCGCGCTGAGCGGGGCGGTGAAGGCGTCCAGGATCCGTTGCGCGATCGTCTCGCCGAGAGCGGTCGGCTCGGTCACGAGGACGGCGAACTCGTCGCCGCCGAGGCGGACGGGCAGGCCGTCGGTGCCGCTCTCCCGGCCGAGCACCTCGGCGAGGGCGATGAGCAGGTCGTCGCCGACGTCGTGGCCGAGCGAGTCGTTGATGGTCTTGAAGTCGTCGAGGTCGACGAGGAGCACCGTCGCGTCGCCCCGGGTCAGCTGCGCGCCGAGACGCTGGCGGAACAGGGCGCGGTTGGCCAGGCCCGTCAGGCCGTCGTGGGTGGCCTCGTGCTCGAGGCGTTCCTGCGATGCGCGTTTGTCGGCGAGCAGGCGGGCGTTCTCCCGGAAGGCGACGAACTGGCGGACGGTGACGAGCCCCGTCACCAGTACCGACGCGGCGATGACGAACTTGTCGGGCCAGGACGGCTCGCCGGGGATGACGGCGATGAGCGGCACGTCGACGGCCGCGACGGCGAGATAGGGCAGCCACGCACCGGCGCGGCTGGGGCGGGCCGCGTCGGGCGCCCACTGCCGCCGGACCGCCAGGGCGCCGAGCGCCGCCGCGAGCGGCATGACCACCGCGTGCGCCGGCACCGAACCGGGGTCGCCGCCGTGCACCAGCAGCAGCGCGACGACGGCGCCGGCCAGGCCGGTCGAGCCGACCAGGCGCAGCGCCGACCGGTCGATCGGACCGCCCCGCACGTAGGCGACCTTGGTGATGCCGCCGGCCGCGAGCACGAACGACATGCCGAGCAGCGTGATGGCCTGGGTCGACCACTGCTGCGTCGAGGTGATCATCGGGGCGAGCCCGAAGTGGAACAGGACGGTGCCGCTGCCGAGGAACGCGATCGAACGGTCCAGCCACTGCCGCCAGCGTTCGCCGGCGCTGGTGACGCCGAGCGGGACCCGTACCATCGCCCACATCGCGGCGAGGAAGCCGATCCCCGCCAGGACGGCCGCCGCGATCGGCAGCGGCGGCAGGACGGACGTGTCGCGGAACCCGGCGACCGCGAGGACGGCGAAGCCGAGGCCGACACTGCCGAACGCGACGAGCAGCAGCCGCCAGAACCGGCGGGCCGGGCGGCTGAGCGGGGCGCGCCGCAGCAGGTCGAGGACCGCCGCCGCGGCCGCCGCCGACGCGAGCGGCAGCGGCAGGTACGCCACGGTCGCCGGGCCGACGCCGGTGGCCAGCCACAGCACGTACCACAGGGCGCCGGCGACCGTGATGCCGAGCGTGGCCACGACGTAGCGCCTCGGGGCACGGCTGTCAGCGGTCACGAAGGGCACGATCGACCGGCCGGGCGCGCGGCTGAAGGAGCGAACCGCGCCGCCACCGAACGGCAACCGGCCGCCGCGGTTGTGCACTGTGGGACCACGACGTGCACGCACAGCCCCACGACGGCGTGCGGACCGGCCGTAGATTGTCGGCGTGCTGGTGCTCGACACGCAGTCCATGCCCGCGGGCGAGCGGGCCGAGGCCTTCCAGTCCACGGTCAGCTTCAACTGCTCGTCGAGCATGGCCTCGTTCGAGGACCCCGGCGCGATCCACGCGCGGATGACGGTGTCGGACCTCGGCCCGGCGAAGGTGTTCAACATCGACGCGACGGGCACCACCCTGCACCGCACGCCACGGATCGCCCGGTCGTCGGACGAGACCTCGATCGTCCTCGCGCTGCCCGTGCGCACCGACAACCACATGTCGTGGGCGCGGGAGGAGCGGCTGTTCGGGCCGCGCGACCTCATCCTCGTCGACCTTTCGCTGCCGTACGTGTACGGCTGGAAAGGCGCCGGCGCCTCCTACGCCGTGCACGCCGACGTGGACCACCTGGGGCTGCCCCGGGACATGATCCACGCCGCGGCCCGCGAGCTGCGCGGCAGCCCGCTCTACGACCTCGTCCGCGGGCACGTCGCCCGGGTGACGGCGGACGCGGAGACGATCGCCGGCGGCGCCGCCGCGCACGAGGTCGGCGCCGCGTCCGCGGAGCTGATGCGGGCCCTCGTCATGTCCGCCGCCGGCGACGACCGCCGGCAGCGGGAGGCGATGGACTCCTCCCTGCGGGCGAGGGTCGAGGCGTACATCGGCAGGCACCTGCGCGACCCGGACCTGACGCCGGCCCGCATCGCCGCCGCGAACGCCATCTCCGTGCGGGCGCTGTACAAGCTGTACGAGGGGCAGAGCCTCGAACAGCCGATCATCGAGCGGCGGCTGCGGGGCGCGCGGGCCGACCTGACCGCGCCGCGGATGCGGTACACGTCGATCGCCGCGGTCGCCCGGGCGTGGGGCTTCTCCAATCCGAGCTTCTTCACCAGCCGCTTCCGGACCGCGTTCGGGGTCACGCCCCGCCAGCTCGTCGCGACCCGGGCGGACTGAGCGCACGTTCGTGCACGGAGGCGGCAGAACTGTGCGCCCGCAGCACATTCCGGCCGCCGCGGCGGTGCGACATTGGCTCCCGTGACGGATGCGGTGATGCACGGACGCGCCCCCGAGCTCGCCACGGTCGCGCGGCTGCTGGCCGACGCCGGGGCGGGCAAGGGCGCCGCGCTGGTCGTGCGCGGGCACGCCGGGATCGGCAAGACGATGCTGCTGACCGCGGCCCGGCGCGCCGCCGCCGACGCGGGCATGACGGTGCTGCAGGCCAACGGTGCCGAGGCGGAGGCGGCGCTGCCGTTCGCCGGACTGCACCAGCTGCTCGCACCGTTGCTGGGCACCCTGCCGGCGCTGACCCCGCAGCTGCGCCGCACCCTGCGCGGCGCCTTCGGCGAGGTGGACGCCCGCCCCGACCTGTTCTCCGTGGGGCCGGCGGTGCTGGAGCTGCTCGGCGAGCACGCCGCCGGCACCCCGCTGCTCATCCTGGCCGAGGACGCGCACTGGCTCGACCCGGAAACCCTCGAGGTGCTCGTCTTCGTGGCCCGGCGGCTGCGGGCCGAGCCGATCGCGGCGATCCTGGCGGTGCGGGCCGCGCACACCGAGGTGCTCGCTCGCACCGGGCTGCGGCAGGTGTACCTCGGTGAGCTCGACGACGACGCCGCACGCAGGGTGCTGAACGACCACGCGCCAGGGTTGCCGCCGGGACCGCGGGACCGGATCCTCCGGGAAGCGGCCGGCAACCCGCTCGCGCTCGTCGAACTGCCCCGGCTCGTCGGATCCGGCGCCGACGCGGGCCTGCCGGAGCTGCTGCCGCTCAACGAACGCCTGGAGTCGGCGTTCAGCGACCGGTTCGCGCAGCTGCCCGCCGCGACCCGGGCGGTCCTCGCCGTCCTCGCCGCCGACGACAGCTGCCCGCTGCCGGCGCTCCTGACCGTCGCGGCGGCCCTGACCGCCGCGCAGGTCACCGCGGCGGCGATCCAGCCGGCGATCGACGCGGGCCTGCTGCAGGTCCAGGCGCAGCGGCTGCGCTTCCGGCACCCGCTCGTGCGGTCCGCGGTGTACCGCACGGCCGGCGCCATCGCCCGGCTCACCGTCCACGCCGCGCTCGCCGAAGCCCTCGGCGACGGCCCCGGCGGCCCCGACCGGCGCGCCTGGCACCGCAGTGCCGCGACGCTCGGACCGGACGAGGCCGTCAGCGGCGACCTGGAGGCCGCGGCCGGACGGGCCGTCGAACGCGGTGCGCTCGGGGCCGCCGTCACCGGACTGGACCGGGCCGCGGAGCTCACCGGCGACCCGGCCCGCCGCTCCTCACTGCTGCTGCGCGCCGCGGACCTCGCCGTGCAGCTGCACGACCGCGGCGTCGTGTCCCGGCTGCTGGCCAAGACCGACCCCGCCCAGGGCGGCGCCGCCGACCGGGCCCGGCTCGCGCTGCTCCGCGACGTCGTCGAACCCGGCGACGTCCGCGACCCCGCGAGGGTCGAGGCGCTGTGCGACCTCGCCCTGGACGCCCGCGCCGCGGGCGCCGCCGACGTGGCCGCGGCCCTGTGCTGGCGGGCCGCCGCCCGCAGCTGGTGGGCGTGGCTGCCGCCGGAGACCGGGGCACAGATCACCAGGGTCCTCGGGAAGCTGGACCTGCCCGACGACGACCCACGGTCGCTGGCGATCGTCGCGTACGCCCAGCCGGACGTCTCCGGCCCGGACGTGCTGCGGCAGCTGGCCACGCTCGTGCCGGACCGCAGCGACCTCGACGGCATGTGGCACCTCGCCGAGGCCGCCCTCGTCCTCGGCGACTTCGTCACCGCGTCCTCGTTCCTGTCCACCGTCGCCGCCGGGTACCGGGCCCAGGGCTGGGCCGCCCTCCTCGCGCAGACCCTCGCCGCCGCGGGGTTCGTCCGGCTCTGGCTCGGCTCGTGGGCGGCGGTCCGCGCGGACACCGACGAGGCCGAAGCCCTCGCCGAGGAGACCGGCGAGCAGCTGTGGGCCGTCTCCGCCCGGGCCGCCCGCGCCCTGCACGAGGCCATGGCCGGCAACAGCGGCACCGCGACCGCCCTCGCCGACGCGGTCCTCGCCAGCCCGCACGTCGCCGGGGTCCGCTTCGCCGCCGAGACCGCCCAGCACGCCCGCGGGATCGCCGCGAACGCCGCCGGCCGCCACGACGAGGCCCTCGACATCCTCCTGCGCGTGTACGACCCCGCGGACCCCGTGCACCATCTGGAGCTCGCCGGGTGGGCGCTGCCGGACCTCGCCGACGCCGCCGTCCGCTCCGGCCGCCGCCACGACGCCGACCCGATCGTCGCGGCCTTCCGCGCGCGGGCCGGACACTGCCCGTCGCCGATGCTGCAACGCTGCCTCGCCTACGCCGACGCCGTCCTCGACGCCGACTTCGACCGGGCCCTCGCCATGGACCTCAGCGCCTGGCCCCTGCACCGCGCCCGCCTGCAACTGGCGTACGGCTCCTGGCTGCGCCGCCGCAAACGCGTCTTCGACTCCCGGGTGCCGTTGCGCGCCGCCCGCGACGGCTTCGACGCCCTCGGCGCGCGGGCCTGGGGCAGGCTCGCCCGGGAGGAGCTGCGCGCGTCCGGCGAGGAGAGCGCCGGCCGCACCGCCCGCTCCGGCGACCGCCTCACGGCCCAGGAGCTGCAGACGGCGATCCTCGCCGCGGCCGGCCTGAGCAACCGCGAGATCGGCCAGCGGCTGTTCGTGTCGCACCGCACCGTCAGCTCACACCTGTACCGCATCTACCCGAAACTCGGCATCACCGGCCGCGTCCAACTCCGCGCCGCCCTCGACGCCCTCCCCGCGCACGACACCTGACCGGTTGCCGGCCGGTCAGCCGCTGCTGCAGCTGGACTCGTCGCTGTACGGGACACCGCGGTCGCCCCGGTAGCCGCCACGGCCCGTGACGCGTTGCTCCGGCAGGTTCGCGGCCCGGGCGAAGGCCGGGTCGGCGGTCCACAGGACGGCGGTGCCGAAGAGCCCGACGGCGAGCGTGGCGGCGGCCGGGCCGTTGGTGGTCAGCGACGGGTTGTGCCGGGGCGCGAGGGCGTCGTGCCGGCAGCGCAGGTCGTCGACCACCCGGTCGCCGCCGCGGGTGCGGATCCGCGTCATGGCGGCCATCACGATGCCGGTGATCAGCGCGACCAGTCCGCTGACCAGCGTCAGCAGGGCGACCACGAAGGTGGACAGCTCGGGGGTGTCGCCGGTGGGCAGGTTCAGCGCGAAGCGCGCCGCGCCGAACACCGCCAGCACGAACAGCGGCACCGTGGCCAGCCGCATCGCCAGGCGCCGCCCCGGCGGCAGCAGCGCACCCTGCCCGCGGAGCTGATCGCCGATGCGGTCGAGCACGGCACGGACGGCGGGGCTGGACGGCAGCCCGCGGACCGCCATGCCGCCCCGGGCCGCGTGATGGACGGCGACGGCCAGCTCACCGCCGCCGTGTGGCAGCTGCCCGCCCGTGTAGATGACGTCGCCGGACGCCTGGACGCTGCCGGTACTGCGCAGCGCCGCGACCGCCGCGTACAGCGCCTGCAGCGGACCGCCGGTCAGGTAGGCCACGAACTCGGGACCCGGCTCCCGGTCCGGACCCGGACCACCGCCGCCGCGGAGCACCACCCGTAGCGCCACCGCGACGAGCCACGCGAACAGCACGACGACCACGAACGTGATCAGTTCCCGCGCACCGCCGAGCTCGCGGGGATCCAGGCTCGCCATGCCGCCGAGGATAGGTCCGCGCCGCCACCACCGCGCTCGAGGAGCGGCTCGGTTGCCCGGTCGGTTGCGGGACGGGTGCGGCGGAGCAGGCGCCGGATGACATCGCGTCGGGTCATCGGGTGGAACGGGTGGACCGGCGGCCCAAGGTGGGTCACGGGCAGTGACTTACCGGCTGCCTCGGGTCATCGTAGATCTTGCGCCGCACCACTCAGCGGCGGGAACGGAGATCCCATGCCTAGATACGCTTCACGGCGGCGGGCTGCGGCAGGACGCCGGATCGTGGCGGCCGTCGCGGCCGCGGCCGCGGTGACCGCCGGGCTCGGTGCGGCCGCAGGACCCACGACGCGACAGCAGGTCGGTGACGGCGGTTGGGCCGCGGGGGCCTGGCTCGGCGGCAGCACCGGCAGCGGCGGCACGACGCTCGCCGCGGTCCGCCAGTCCATCAACGCCTCCACCGGCGCGGCGGCGTCCCTGACCGGGGCCGGCGTCGGCGTCGCGCTCATCGACACGGGTGTCGCCCCGGTCGCTGGCCTGCCGGCGTCGCAGATCGTCAACGGGCCCGACCTGTCGTTCGAGTCGCAGGACCCGGACCTGCGGTACCTCGACACGTACGGGCACGGCACCCACATGGCCGGCATCATCGTCGGCAACGACCCGACGACCGGCACGGTCGGCATCGCGCCGAAGGCGAAGCTGACCTCGATCAAGGTCGGCACGGCCAACGGCGCGGTCGACGTGTCGCAGATCATCGCGGCGATCGACTGGGTCGTCGCGCACCGCAACGACGACCCGGCGAACCCGATCCGCGTCATCAACCTGTCCTACGGCACGGGCGGCACCCCGAACTCGTGGACCGACCCGGTGCAGTTCGCGGTCGAGCAGGCGTGGCTGAAGGGCATCGTCGTCGTGGCCGCCGCCGGCAACGACGGCAACAACGACATCGTCGTCAGCGACCCCGCCAGCGACCCGGCCGTCATCGCCGTCGCCGCCAGCTCCACGAAGGGTACGGCCAACGCGGCCGACGACGACTTCGCCTCGTTCACGACCATCGGCGGCAGCAACCGCAGCGTCGACTTCGTCGCTCCCGGCGAGTCGATCGTCTCGCTCACCGTCCCGGGCTCCAACGTCGACCTGACCTACCCGTCGGCGAAGGTCGGCACCACCCTGCTGCGCGGCAGCGGCAGCTCGCAGGCCGCCGCGGTCACGTCGGCGTCGGTCGCCCTGCTCCTGCAGGCCCGCCCGACCCTGACCCCGGACCAGGTCAAGACCGTCCTGAACACGTCGGCCAGCTTCGTCTCCGGCCTGGCGATGACCCGCAACATCAAGGCCCTCAACCTCAACGCGGCCCTGGCGTCGCAGAACACGTACGCGACCGGCTGGAACCGGTCGACCGGCAACGGCAAGCTCGACGACGCCCGCGGCTCCAGCCGCGTGGTCCGCGACAACGTCCCGCTCAGCGGCGACAACTCGGTCTGGGGCCCCTTCAGCCCGGCCGCGTGGGCGCCGCGCAGCGCCGCGGTGACCAGCTGGTCCGGCGGCACCTGGATGGGCTCCCGCCTGGCCGGCGACGGCTGGACGGGCACCTCGTGGGCCTCGAAGACGTGGGCCCCGGCGACCTGGACCACCAAGCCGTGGACCGGCGCCTCGACGTGGACCGACCCGGACTGGGAAGGCCACTACTGGTCGGGTCACTACTGGTCCGGGCACTACTGGTCCGGCCACTACTGGTCCAGCGACGACTGGGCGACCGGTTCCTGGTCCTGACAACAGCCGCAACCGCGCCGGGTCACCCTCAGGTGGCCCGGCGCTGGCGGGTGGCTCAGGCCTTGCGCGCGGCGTTGATCGGCGCCGTCATCCGCATCGCGTAGAAGCTGGACGGGATCCGGGTCATGCCGGTCCACACCTCGCCCTTGACCTCGCCGAACGCCTCACGGGCGAGAGCGTCGAAGGCCTCCGGCTCGCGGACGTACTCGCCGCGGTCGTTCTTCGACATCCAGCGCGACACCGCGCCCTGGGACGGCTCGTAGCAGGTGTCGACCGTGACGACCATGCCGCCGGGGGCGAGGGCGCGGGCGGCGAGGTGCAGCAGGTCGCGGGACTGCTCGTCGGACAGGTGGTGCAGCAGGCCCAGCAGGAGCACCTTGTCGATCGGGGGGAGGACCGCGAGGTGCTCCTCGGTGAAGACCGCGCAGTGGAACTCGGCCCGGTCGCCCCAGCGGCCCTTGGCGTAGTCGATGTACTTCTGGGAGGTGTCGAAGCCGTAGTACCGCACGTCGCCGAGGCGCTCGTAGTAGTACGCCGGGCCGCAGCCCACGTCGAGGATCGCGTCGCCGGGCTTGGCCTCGATCGCCTCGAGGCACTTGTACCGCAGCCGGTCGGCGCCGAGGGTCTTCTGCAGCGCCACGTACATCTGCACGTTGCCGAGCAGGTCCTTGGCCTTGTCGAGCATGTCGGGGTTCCCTTTCAGATGCGGGTCGCGCGGAGGACCAGCGAGACGCCAGGCAGGGACTGCACCGGCAGATACCGCTCCGTCTTGATGATCGTGGTCAGGGTCGCGTTGAGCAGACCGCCGACGTCGTCGAGGTCGCTGGTGGTGGCGCGGCGCCGGCGCCATGCGGCGGCCGGGCGCATGAGCACGTTCCAGCTCCACAGCCGGTCGATGCGCAGGCCCGCCTTCTCGATCACGGCGGTGAGGGTGTCGCGGGTGTACCGGCGCACGTGCCCGACGGCGACGTCATGGGCCGACCAGAGCCGCATGTCGCACGGCACCGCGATCAGGGCCGTGCCACCGGGGCGCAGGACCCGCTGGATGTCACCGGCCGCCAGGTCGTCCTCCTCGATGTGCTCGAGGATGTCGAAGGCGAGGACGAGGTCGATCGAGCCGGTCGCGAACGGCAGGTGCCGGGCGTCGGCCCGGATCGCCGCCAGCCCGCGCTCGGCCGCCGCCTGGGCGCCCTCCTCGCCGTACTCCAGGGCGACCGGGTGCCACCCGTGCGCCTTGAGCACGCGGCTGTTGCCGCCGCCGGCCGCGCCGATGTCCAGCGCCACGCCGGGCTTTGCGTCCAGCTTGCGCAGCTCGCGCGCGAGCAGCGCCCGGCGCTCCCGATACCACCAGTGGCGGTCCTCGAGTGCGACCAGCTTACGGACTTCGGTGGCTTCCACCGCGTCTCCCCGCCTTCTCCGCCGTTCAGCGGTTGATCTCGTACACGGCGCTGGTCCCGGACCGGAACCGCAGCGTTGCGAACCTGGACAGATCCGGGCCCACGGCGCCCCGGGCCTCGTCGACGAACAGCCAGGTGACGCCGTACCGGTCGCGCAGGCGGCCGACCGTCTCCGCGGACGGCGTGGCGAAGGCGGCGTCGTTGTCGGCGAGCAGCTGCGCGTCCCAGAACGGGGCGAACCACAGCGGCACACCGGCCTTGTCCGCCTCCAGGTAGGCGCTGCTGACGTAGCCCCAGCCCTCGACGAGCATCCGGCGCTCGCTGACCGCGGCCAGCGAGAAGTGCCGGTTGTCGCACGGGTTGCCGGGCTTCGGGTCAGGGTCCCACAGACAGTGCACGTTCGTCGCGACGAGCGCGTCCGGGTCGGAGTGGTCCCGCAGCCAGAACCCGACGGTGACCGAGTCGCGCGGGAACATCGCGCCCTCGCCGGTCTTGTCGGTCGCGTACAGGTAGGAGCGGTCCGGCGGCCGCCGCCAGCCCTGCGTCTCTCCGGTGTGGACCATGAGCCGCAGCAGGTCCCCGGTCGACGGCAGGGTGGTGCCGAGGCCGAGGACGATGAGCATCGCGACCGCCGTCCGCCGCCCGACCAGGCCGCGGCGCACTGCGACGACCAGCGCGGCACCGGCGAGCAGGAGTCCCGCGACGAGGACGCCGTACGGGTACACCAGCACCCAAGCGAGGTGCCGGTAGCCGTGGCCGGCGTGCGGGATGTACGGGCCGCCCTTGAGCCGGGTCACGTAGACGGCCAGGACGCCGGCGACGGCGGCGCCGAGCAGCAGCAGCCCGGTGCGGCGGGTGACGCGCTCGTCCAGCAGATGCGCGAGCCCCACGACGACGGCGATCGTCAGGTACGGCCGGGCCGAGCTGATGAAGTAGCCCTGCGCCCCGCCGACGTGCCCGAGCAGCAGGAACATCGCCAGCCCGACCGCGCCGAGGCTCAGCAGCAGCGACACCCCCGGCTCGAGGAAGCGGCGCTTGCGGGCGAGCACGCCGATGCCGCCCCAGATGATCAGCCAGCACAGGACGTTGAGCGCCGCGATGAGCGCGACCCGCCGCAGCGGCGCGGTGGCGTTGGAGTAGCCGGTGTCGTTGGCGACGGAGGCGGAGAACATCCGTTCGGCGGACAGCGGGTCGAGGCTCAGCCCGAGGTTCGCGCCGCGGTACAGCACGAGCTGTGCGAACAGGAAACCGATGCCGGCCAGACCGGTCGCGATGACCGCGGGGCGGTCCAGGCGCCGGTTGACGAGCAGCCGCACGACGATCACGCCGAGCAGGGCCGCGACGAGCATCGGCAGCAGGGTCGCCTTCGCGCCGGTCAGCGTCGCGAGCAGCACCGACAGCAGCACCCAGCGGGGCAGCTCGGCCCGCCACGGCCGGTCGGTGCGCAGCAGGTCGAGCAGGACCAGCATCGCGGCGGCGAAGAGCGTGATGCCGAACGTCTGGGTCGGGCTGGTCCAGGTCACCATCGTGAAGACGGAGCCGTCGTCGAACGCGGAGAAGCCGAACCAGCTGTCGCGCAGCCGCCACTCGTACGGGTTGGGGCTCAGCGCGAAGAACGTCGCCGCCGGTGCGAGCGCCGCCGCCCACCAGCGGCCGGTGAGCAGCCGGGCGACCGCCCCGATCAGCACGACGAACGCGGCGATCATGGGCAGCAGCGACAGCCGGTTGAGCAGGACCACGGGCTGCACGCCCGTCACCCAGCTCGTCGCGGCCATCTCCGCGTAGACGAACCAGTGGTACAGCATCGGCTCGCCGGCCACCCACGGCGTCACCGGCGGCATGTGGTGCCGCGCGTCGCCGATGATCGCCAGGTGGAACGCCGGGTCGGGGTCGTAGACGCCGTTGAACGGCCAGTTGACCAGGTGCGCCTGGAAGCCGCGGGTGGCCCGGAAGAGCAGCACGCCGAGGATGCCGGTGAGCGCCCACGACAGCCACCAGGGGGCGCGGTCCGCCGGGTCGGTGCTGCCCGCCCAGTGCCGCCGCAGCGACGGTACGGCCAGGCAGACGCCGATCGTGACGACCGGGAACAGCAGCACCAGCAGCGGCGCGCCGGCCGCGCGGGCCGCGATGTAGGTGAGCGTCTCCAGCGCGTAGCCGAGCGCGGCGCCCGCGGCGACGTCGCCGGCGAACCAGCCGGCCCTGCCGCGCAGGGCGCGCCAGACGAGCGTGCCGGGCAGCACCACCCCGGCGCAGATGTACAGGGCGAAGAGTCCGCTCGCGGGCAGCGGGACGTCGTAGATCCGCAACCCGGCCGCGGTGACCATGGCGAGCAGGACCGCGGGGAGCCAGCTCAGCAGGCGGCTCAGCGGCCGGACGGGGGCGCCGGTGGCTTCGGCCGGCCGCTCGTCCGTCTCTTGTGCAGCGATGGTCATTGTTCGGGTGACTCCGCTCTACGTTTTGTTCCGCGGCAGCCTACCGTTACCTTGCGGGGAGGTGTGAGGTCCCTCCGAGTCGGTTTCACGTGTAATGTCGCGGCTCAGTGCCGTCCGAGCGGAGAGTGACCCATGCCGTTGCTGTCAGTTGTCGTGCCGATGTACAACGAGCAGGATGCGCTGCCCCTGCTGGTTGAGCGTCTGCGGCCGGTGTTGGATGCCGTCACTGACAGTTATGAAGTTGTCGCGGTGAACGACGGCAGTGTCGACGCCACCGGCTCGATCCTGCATCTCATGCGCACCAACTGGCCGCAACTGCGCGTGATCACGTTCAGCCGCAACTGCGGGCACCAGGCCGCTCTCACCGCCGGGCTGCACCGCGCCCACGGCGACTACGTGGTCAGCATCGACGCCGACCTGCAGGACCCGCCGGAGAAGATCGGCGAGATGCTCACCCTGGCCCGCACCGAGCACCTCGACGTCGTCTACGGCGTCCGCAACGACCGCCGCACCGACACCGTCGCCAAGCGGGCCACCGCCGGCATGTATTACGGCCTGATGCGCCGCATGGTCGGCAACCGGGTCCCCGCGCACGGCGGCGACTTCCGCCTGATCAGCCGCAAGGCCGTCGAGACGCTGCGCAGCCTGCCCGAGCCCGCGCCGGTGTATCGGCTGCTCATCCCGTGGCTCGGCCTGCCCAGCGGCGAGGTGCTCTACTCGCGCGAGAAGCGGGTCGCCGGCAGCACCAAGTATCCGTTCGGCAAGATGGTCCGCCTGGCGATGGACAGCATCACCAGCTTCTCTGCCCTGCCGCTGCGCCTCGCGACCTGGCTGGGCAGCGTCGGCTTCGTGCTGTGCACGCTGCTCGCCGTGTCGACGCTGGTGGCCTTCATCGGCGGCGTCACCGTCCCCGGCTGGACCTCGCTGTCCCTGGCCATCATGTTCATCGGCGCGGTGCAGTTGCTGTGCCTCGGCCTGATGGGCGAGTACATCAGCCGCATCTACACCACGGTCCAGGGCCGCCCCGCGTATTTCATCGGCTCCGACACCGCGATGACGGACACGGTCACGGACCCGGTGACCGAGCCGTCGATCCCCGCGCCGCGCGGACCGGGCCAGCTGATCCGGTAGCCGCCCGGCGAAATCGCGTTGTCCCGCCGGCGCACCCCCGCACACAATCGGCTCGTCCGATCTACCGGGGGGAGTCGCCGTGGCCGGCGGGGACGTGTGTGGGTTCGTGCGGGACGACATGGCGGGCGTGCGCGAGGCGTTCGAGCAGAACTTCGCCGAGGGCGCCGAGGTGGGGGCGTCCTTCTGCGCCACCGTCGGCGGGGAGACCGTCGCCGACCTGTGGGGCGGGCACGCGGACGCGGCACGCACCCGGGTCTGGGAGTCCGGCACGATCGTCAACGTCTACTCGACGACGAAGACGGTGGCGGCGCTGACCGCGCTGCTGGTCGCCGACCGCGGCGAGCTCGACTTCGCCGCGCCGGTCGCCCGGTACTGGCCGCAGTTCGCGGCCGGCGGCAAGGACCAGGTCACGGTCGCGCAGGTGATGAGCCACTCCTCGGGACTGTCGGGGTGGCGGGAGCCGCTGCGGCCCGAGGACCTGTACGACTGGGAGAAGGCGACCGGGCTGCTGGCGGCGCAGGAGCCGTTCTGGAAACCGGGCACCGCCTCCGGCTACCACGCGGTCACGCAGGGGTTCCTGATCGGTGAGGTGGTCCGGCGGATCACCGGCCGGTCGCTGGGCACCGTGTTCCGCGAGGAGATCGCCGGGCCGCTCGGCGCCGACATCCACATCGGCCTGCCCGAGTCGGAGGAGCCCCGGGTCGCCGAGCTGGTCCCGCCCGACGTGGAGGCGTTCTCCGGCGACGTGACCGAGCTGCAGGACAACGCGGCGCACAACCCGCGGCTGGACACGACCGTGACCAACTCGCGGGCGTGGCGCGCCGCCGAGATCGCCGCCGGCGGCGGCACGGGCAACGCGCGCGGCATGGCGCTGGTGCACACGATCCTCGCCAACGGCGGGGTCGCCCAGGGCCGCCGCTTCCTGTCCGAGGCGACCTGCCGCAGCGCCCTGGAGGTCCAGGTCGAGGGCCCGGACCTGATCCTCGGCATGCCGATCCGCTTCGGGCTCGGCTTCGCCGTCGGCGGCGACTTCATGCCCAACCCGAACACGCTGTACTGGGGCGGTGCCGGCGGCTCGCTGACCATCATCGACCTGGACGCGCACGCGACCTACGCCTACGCCATGAACAAGATGGGCGGCGGCCTCGCCGACATGCGCGCGCTCGGGCCCATCGCCGCCGCGTGGGCGGCGATGGGTTGAGCCGGTCAGCCGAGCGGCGACCGGTGGAGCGGGGTCAGGCGAGCGGCCGCGACGCCGGGGTGATCGGGGCGGGGAGGTTGCCGCCGCCCTTGAGGTACTGGTGGACGGCCGCCGCCGCCGAGCGGCCCTCCGCGATCGCCCACACGATCAGCGACGGTCCGCGGCGGGCGTCGCCGGCCACGAAGATGCCCGGCGCCGACGTCTGCCACTCGGTGTCCGTGTCGATGGTGCCCCGGCCGTTGCGGGTCAGCTCGACCTGCTCCAGGTGCGGGCCGGCCTGCGTGCCCGCGAACCCGATCGCCAGCAGCGCCAGGTCGGCCGGGATCTCCCGGATGGTGCCCTCGACCTCGGTCAGGGTGAAGCCCGGGCCGAGGACGACGTCGACAAGCTCGACGGCCTTCAGCGCGCCCTGGTCGTCGCCGATGAAGCGGCGGATCGCGCAGCCGTAGTTGCGCTCGCCGCCCTCCTCGTGCGCGGAGCCGCTGCGCAGCATGATCGGCCAGGTCGGCCACGGGTTGCGGCTGCCGTCGCGCTGCGGCGGGGGCAGCGGGGCGACCTCGACGAGCTGCACGCTCGCCGCGCCCTGCCGGTGCGCGGTGCCCAGGCAGTCCGCGGCGGTGTCGCCGCCACCGACGACGATGACGTGCCGGCCGGCCGCGGTGATCGGCGGCGCGTCCAGCTTGCCGGCGACGACCTTGTTCGCGCCCTCCAGGTAGACCATCGCCTGGTGGATCCCGGACAGCTCGCGGCCGGGGGTCTCCGGGACGTCACGGGCGTCGAGCGCGCCGCAGGCGAGGACGACCGCGTCGTGCCGGCGGCGCAGCTCGGCGAGGGAGACGTCCTCCCCGACGTTGCAGTTGGTGACAAACGTCACGCCCTCTGCCTCCATCTGGGCCAGCCGCGCGTCGATGTGATGCTTTTCGAACTTGAAGTCCGGAATGCCGTAGCGGAGCAGGCCGCCGGGGGCGTCGCTGCGCTCGTACACCGTGGTCGCGTGGCCGGCGCGGGCCAGCTGCTGCGCCGCGGCCAGGCCCGCGGGGCCGGAGCCCACCACGGCCACGCTCTTGCCCGACAGGGTCACCACCGGGAACGGCTTCAGCGGCCCGTCGTCGGTCGCCCGGTTGATGATCTCGACCTCGACCTGCTTGATCGTGACCGGGTCGTCACCGATGCCCAGGACGCAGGCCGCCTCGCACGGCGCCGGGCACAACCGGCCCGTGAACTCGGGGAAGTTGTTCGTCGCGTGCAGCGTGTCGGCGGCGCGGTCCCAGTCGCCGGTGCGCACCAGGTCGTTCCAGTCGGGGATCAGGTTCCCCAGGGGGCAGCCGTTGTGGCAGTACGGGACACCGCAGCTCATGCACCGGCTGGCCTGCTCGTGGATCAGCTGGCCGTCGGCGCGCTGATACACGTCGCGCCAGTCGGCGACCCGCTCGGGCACCGGGCGCAGCAGCGGCAGTTGACGACCGTACTTCATGAAGCCCATAGGATCGGGCACAGCTGACCTCCACCGTTACCTGGCGGTGCATCGGAATGCGGTGGGACAGCGTTGGCCCGGCCTTGACGACGCGGCCGTGCACAAGCCGCGGATATCGCACCATAGCGGTTGTGCCCTGGCCTGTCACAAGCCTTGTGGTTGCCAAATCCGCCACACCGGCCCCGCGCGGGCCCTTTGCCCTGAGTGCGGCGCCGGTGAACGGTCGGTCAGGTCGTCTCAGCAGGTGGCGGGGGATCGACGAAGATCACCGGCGGTCAGACGACGCAGAACTCGTTGCCCTCGGGGTCGGCCATGACGACGTGGCTCGGCACCCCGGCGACGGCGACCTCCTCGACGACCGTCGCGCCCGCGCCGACCAGCCGGCGCACCGTCTCGGCGATGGCCGGCCAGCGCTCCTCCTGCGGCCGGTCCCGGCCGCCGACCTTGACGTCGAGGTGCAGCCGGTTCTTGACGGTCTTCGGCTCCGGCACCTTCAGGAACGTCAGCGTCGGCCGGACCCCGTCCGGGTCGTGCAGGTACGCCGCGTCGTTCCACTCCTGCGGCGGCACCTCCCACCGGATCAGCCACTCCTCGCGGCTCGCGAAGCCGTCCGGCACCGGCGCGTCCACATATCCGAGGGCGTCGCGCCAGAACGCGGCCAGCCGCACCGGCTCGGCACAGTCCACCGTGACACCCCACGCGACAGTCATGCGCCCCCTGTACCCGGCCGCCGGTGCCGCCGAACGCCGTCCCGGACGAACCGCGGCTACGGGCCGTCGAGCAGCTACCGGAGCCCGCCGAGCTTCGGCGGCTCGTTCTGAGCGGCGCCGGGGCGCCTTGCAGGGCGGAGCCCCGCGCGGGGCGGCATGATGGGATCATGACCGTTCGCGCCGGGATGCTGCACATCGCCGGGATCGTCCTGCTCGCGGCGGTGGTCGCCGGGGCGGCGGTGCTCATCGGGGTGCCGGACCAGCAGCAGCTGCGCGGGAGCGTCGAGGCGCTCGGGTGGTGGGCGCCGGTGGCGTTCAGCGGGCTGTACGCCGTCGTGTCGCTGTCGCCGCTGCCGAAGACGGTGTTCACCCTCGCCGCAGGGGCACTGTTCGGGGTGGCCGCCGGGGTCGTGGTCGTCGTCGCCGGGGCGATGCTCGGCGCGGTGATGGCGTTCTACCTGGGGCGGCTGCTGGGGCGGGACACCGTGCGGTGGCTGGCCGGCGGGCGGCTGGACCGGTTCGACGCCATGCTGGCCGGCAACGGGCTGCGCACGATCGTGCTGGCCAGGCTGATCCCGGTGGTGCCGTTCACCGCGGTCAACTACGTCGCCGGGCTCACGTCCGTGCGGTTGCGGGACTTCCTCGGCGGGACGGTGGTGGGGATCCTGCCGGCGACGACCGCGTACGTCACCGTCGGCGCATACGGCTCGCAGCCCGGTCACTGGCCGATGTGGGCGGCGCTGGGCACGCTGGTGGTGCTCACCGTCGGCGGCCTGGCCTTCGAACGCCGCCGGCGGCGCAAAGCCGCCGGTTCCGCAGCCGCCGATCCCGCCGATCCCGCCGAGGGCGGCCCGCACATGGAGACGGCGGGCCGCGCTACAGGGTGATCCGCAGCATGACCCGTTCCCCGCGGCGGCCGGCGAGGCGCTCGACGAGCATGAACAGGCGGTACTCCAGACCGTACTTGCGCCGGACCAGGTCGGTCGGCCTGGCGACCGAGGCCGGGTCGGCGACGATCTCGGCGGTGCCCGGGACCGGCTCGTCGCCCGGGTCGACCTTGCCGGTGCGGCCGCACGGCACGAGCAGCACCCGGGGGTCGGCGCGGAGGCGTTTGACCTTGTGGCTCGAGGCGGGGGTGGTCACGACGAGCGCGTCACCGTCCGGGGTGATCCAGACCGGGGTGGCGACCCGCGACCCGTCGCGCCGGAACGTGGTGAGCGAGACGAAACGCTGCGCGCCGAGCGCCGTGGTGATGGAGGTGCGGTTCATGATCGTGCCGGTACCCCGTACCCCGGCCGCTGATGCGAATCGACGCAGCTGTGGTCAGGCCGTGTTCAGGCCAGGGCGGGGTTGTGCGGGCGGGTGCCGTGCGCGACCGCGGTGCGGATGCCGAGCAGGGCGAGGCCGGTGCGGATGTCCGGGCGGACCCGCGCGTCGACGAGCAGGACCGTGCCGGGGTGCGGCGGCACGACCAGATGGGTGGCGGCGCGGTGCCACGCGGTGTGGTCGGCGTAGCAGACGCCGCGGCCGGCGGCGGCGAGGACGGCGCGGTTGAGCTCGGCGGTGTCCTCGTCGAGGTTCGCGGGCCGGCCGGCGTCGTCGGCGCCGTCGAACTCGACGAACCCGGTGTTGATGCGGTACGCGTGCATCGCGTGCGCGGCGAGCGGGCCGGTCAGGCCCTGGGTGCCGGTGACGATGCCGCCGGTGAGCACGAGGGTCTGGTCGTCGCGCTGGTGGGCCTGGAACGCCTGGGCGACGGGCAGTGAGTAGGTGACCACGGTGAGCCCCGGCACGGTCGTGAGGTGCTGGGCGAGCAGCTCCGAGATCGGCCCGGCGGGCAGCGCGACCGTGGTGCCGGGCGCCACGACGCGGGCGGCGTCGGCGGCGATCGTCGCCCGGGCGACCTGCCGCGCCATGACGGCGGAGCGGAGGGGTTTGCGGCCGTACCCGATCGTGGGGCACGCGACGGCGCCGCCGTGGACCCGGGCGACGAGGCCGGACGCGTCGAGCACGGTGAGGTCGCGGCGGATGGTGCCGGTGGACACGCCGAAGAGGTCCGCGAGGCGGCGCAGTTGCGCGCCGCCGTCGCGGTTGACGATCTCGAGGATGGCGAGTTGCCGTGACGATGCCAGCATCTCCAGGGGTCCTGTCCGTGTGTCATCGTTGTCACACCGTTGGGCGGCGAACCGTGATCGTTCCGGTCGTGCAGGACGCCCCGGCGCCGCCGGTCAGCTGTCCGGGCAGGGGCGGGAGGAGCTTCGCGGGACCAGCCGGGTCGGGAGGATGACCCACCGCGCCGGGCCGTCGTAGCCGTCGAGGCGTTCGAGCAGCAGCCGCGCGGTCTGCCGGCCCATGTTCTCCGGGTCGTGGGTGATGACGGTGACGCCGAGGATGTCGCCCATGTCGAGCTCGTCGAAGCCGACGAGCGCCGGCGGTGCCGGGTGCCCGTGCAGGACGCGCAGCGCGCCGGTCGTGATCCGGTTGCTGGTCGTGAAGATCGCCGTCGGTGGCCGGTCGCGGCGCAGCAGCTCGGTCACGGCCCGCTGCGCGGTGGTCACGTCGTGGGCGCCCTCGACCAGGTGGTCGTGCCAGTCGAGGAGGCCGGCCGCCTGCAGGGTCGCGCCGAACGCGGTGACGCGCTCCTGGTGGGTGCTGAGCCGCGACAGGTCCCCGACGATGCCGATGCGGGTGTGGCCGAGCTGCAGCAGGTGCGCCGCCGCCTGTTGCGCGCCGCCGGCGTTGTCCAGCAGGACCGCGTCCGCGGCCAGGCCGGCGGGTGGCCGGTCGACGAAGACGAAGGGCGTGCCGTGGCGGTGCTCGACGGCGAGGTGACCGTGCTCGGACAGGGTGGAGGCGAGGACCAGCGCCCGGACGCGGCGTTCGAGGAGGGCGTCGGTGAGCTGCTGCTCGGACCGGCTGCTCTCGTCGGTATTGACGGTGACGAGCTGCAGCCCGCGCTGCCGCAGCTCGCGCTCCAGGCCGCTGGCGATCCTGGAGTAGAACGGGTTGCCCAGGTCGCCGCCGAGCATGCCGACGAGGGTCGACGTGCTGCCGCCGCGGCGCAGCTCCCTGGCCATCCCGTTGGGCCGGTACCCCAGCTGGTCGGCGGCCTGCTGGACGCGCTGCCGGGTCTCGTGGGCGACATAGCCCTCGCCGTTGAGCGCCCTCGAGGCGGTCTTGACCGACACGCCGGCCAGGGCGGCGACCTCGACGAGGCCTGGACGCCCGGGCCGGTCGGTCCCGGCGGCGTCCTCCGTCATGGCGCCGAGTATGCCAGCACACGCTCGCTCCTTAGGTGGTCGCCGATGCCCTGGTCAGCCCTTGGTGGACCCGAGGGCCAGTCCGGCGATGAACTGTTTCTGCAGGGCGATGTAGACGATGAGGGTGGGGATCGCGGCGATGAGTGCGGCGGCGGCGATCATGTTCTGGTTGGCGACGAATTGGCCTTGGAGGTTGGCGAGGGCTGAGGTGACGGGGCGTTTGTCGCCGGTGGAGATGAGGGTGATGGCCCAGAAGAAGTCGTTGTAGATCCAGGTGGTGAGCAGTGTGGCGAGGGCGGCGAGGGCGGGTCGGCAGAGGGGGAGGATGAGGCGCCAGTAGCGGGTCCAGACTCCGGCGCCGTCGACGATGGCGGCTTCGTCGAGTTCGTGTGGGAGGGCTTTCATGTAGTTGGAGAGGACGAAGACGCAGAAGCCGAGTTGGAAGGCGATGTTGATGGCGATGAGGCCGAGGTAGGAGTTGTACATGAGTTCGCTCTCGCTGAGCCAGTGCGGGAGCGGGATGGCGAGGTACAGGCGGAACAGCGGCGTGATGATGACCTGTTGCGGCAGCAGGTTCCCGGCGGTGAACAGGACGAGCAGCGCGATGTTCCACCGGAAGCGCAGCCTGGACACGACGTAGGCGAAGGACGAGGCGAGCAGGAGCGTGAGCAGGACCGCCGGCACGGTCACGATGAGCGAGTTGAGGAAGAAGTGCCACATGTCTGATTGGGTCCATGCGGCGCGGAAGTTGTCGAGCGTCAGGCGGTCCGGTAGTGAGACGTAGCCGTGCGCGTTGGTGTCGGCGATGGGTCGTAGCGCGACGTACAGCGAGAACAGCACGGGCGTGAGCCACAACGCGATCATCGCGATCATGAAGGCTTGTGCGGCGATCCGGACGGTCCGGGTCATGCGCGGGTTTCCTCTCGCCGGAATGCCTGGACCAGGAAGATCGTGATCGGGATGAGGGAGATGACGAGGAGGATCACGCCGAGGGTGGAGCCGAAGCCGATCCGTTGGGTCTCGCCGACGATGTTCTGGGTGACGGCGACGGAGAGCAGTTCGAGGCCTTTGAGCGGGTTGCCGCCGGAGGTGATGTACACCAGGTCGAACGCGCGCAGGGATTCGATGACGGTGACGACCATGACGACGATGTTGATCGGCCGCATCGCGGGGAAGACGACCCGCCAGAAGGTCTGCCAGGCGTTGGCGCCGTCGACGAGTGCCGCTTCCCGCAGTGCCGGGTCGACGGCTTTGAGGCCGGCGAGGTAGAGGATCATGACGTAGCCGGCCTGCCGCCAGCTGGCCTCGACGAGCAGTGCCCACAGGTTGAGGGATGGGTTGCCGAGCCAGTCGATGAGGTTGTCGTCGCCGGTGCGGTCCAGGATCGAGTTGATGAGGCCGTAGTTGGGGGAGTAGATGAGCTCCCAGATGATGCCGATCAGGGCCAGGGACAGCATCACGGGCAGGAAGAGGATGCTCTGGTAGATGCGGGAGCCGCGGATGCCGCGGTCGATGACGACGGCGAAGAGCATGCCGAGCGGGGTGGCGAAGCCGGCGAAGACGAGCAGCCAGATGATGTTGTGCTGCACGGCCGGCCAGAAGTCGGGGTAGGTGGTGAACGCCTGCTCGTAGTTGCGCACCCCGTTGAGGCAGCCGGGCTGGGGTATGCCCGGCGCCGACGGCAGCGAGTCGCAGGACTGCAACCGCACCCCGCCGACGCCGGTCCACTTCGTGAACGACAACCCGACCGAGGCCAGCGCGGGTCCCCAGATGAGGGCCGCCTCCAGCGCCAGCGGTACGCCCACCATGGCCGCGACGACCAGGCCGTCGCGGCGCGTGAAGGTCCTCACTTGGTGAAGATCGTCTTGGCCTGGTCCTCCGCGCTCTTCTGGATCGACGCGACCGTCTCGGCGGTCGGGCTGTCCACGAAGGTCTGGATGGCTTTGATCATCGCGGTGGCCATGTCGGGGACGGTGTCGCGGTCCATGAACTGGGAGACGTTCTTGCACTTGGCGATCTCGGCGACGGACTTCTTCTGGATCTCGTTGTACGTGGGTGCGACGAGCCCGTTGGCGAGGCCGACGTCCCAGTGGTCGTTCTCCAGGAACTTGGCCTCGGCGGCGCCGGTGCCGATGTACTCCAGGACGGCTTTGGCCGCGGCGGTGTTCTTGCCCTTTTTCGGCAGGATGAACCCGTCGGTGGGGGCGTCCATGTAGTCCTGCCCGTACGTCGGGTTGATCACGGGGTACGGGAAGAAGTCGAGGTCGGGCAGGTTGGCCGGCGAGTAGTTCGCGGCGACCTGGTTGGAGCCCTGGAACATCATCCCGGCCTGCTTGTTCTCCAGGGCCTTGGCGGCGTCCTGCCAGGTGCGGCCATTGGCGCCGTTCTGCAGGTAGGGCATGAGCTCGCGCCACTTGTCGAACACGGCGGTGACGCCCGGGTCGGTCCACGGGACCTCGTGCTTCATGAGCTTGATGTGGTAGTCGTAGCCGTTGACGCGCAGGTTGATGATGTCGAACGTGCCCAGGGCGGGCCAGCCGTCCTTCTCCGCGAACGCGATCGGGATCAGCCCGTCGGTCTTCATCTTCTTGCACAGGTTGATGAAGTCGTCCCAGGTGGTGGGGACCTGGTAGCCCTTCGCGGCGAAGACGCTCTTGTTGTAGAAGACGACCCACGGGTAGTTGTACAGCGGCACCAGGTAGTGCTTGCCGTCGATGCCCTTGGAGAGGTTCTTCGCGGCGTCGTTGAAGTTGCCGCCGATCTTGTCCCAGACGTCGTCGATCGGGGTGAGCAGGCCCTGCGCGGCGAAGAACTGCAGCCGGTACCCGGCGAACCAGGTGGCCAGGGAGTCCGGGGTGCCCTGCAGGTAGTTGCTGATGTTGTTCTGGAACGTGTTGTGGTCGACCGTGTTGACGGTGATCGGCACCTTCGTCGCGGTCGTCGCGGCCGCGGTCAGCGCGGCGAACGCCTGCTTGGTGCTGTCGTCGGAGTAGTTGGACCCGAACGTGATCGGGTCCGTCGCGGACCCGCTGTCGGTGGCGGGTGCGTCGGAGTCGTCGCCGCACGCGGACAGCAGCGTGGAGGCGCCGAGGAACACGGGCAGGCTCCGCAGAGCGGTACGGCGGGACAGTCGCAGCTCGGTCATGGGACTTCTCCAAGTCGAAGGCGGGTTGAAAACTTGAAACGGAACATCCAACAAGTTCCAACTCGGCTGCTCAAAAGTCACCACAGCAAATCGACAAGATGCAATCGTTGTCAAGCGGTACAGCGGACCGAATTTTTGGGAGCTTCGCGTGGAACAGCCGATCCTTGACAGGATCATGATCAAGATGTTCAATGGCCGCATAGTCGCGCACGTATCAACGTAATCCAACGCCGCCATCGTTGACAACGTTGACATCAGCGGTCGTCCCAGGCCGCCGCACGAACCCCCGTCCGTGGTTCCGCCAACCAAGTCCGGAGGACGTCCCCCAATGCGACATCACAAGTCCCTGCTTCGTGGCACGTTCGTGCTCGCGCTGCTCGCCACCGGCCTCACGGTCGCCGCCACGCCGGCGTCGGCCGCCACCACCTGGACGGTCACCGGCCCGTCGGCCGGCTCCCCGACCTCCGCCCAGGTCACGCTCAACGACAACGGGACGCTGAGCTTCTCCGTGTCCAACGGAGGTCGCACGATCCTGTCGCCGTCCGCGATCGGCATCGTGACCAGCGCCGCGAACCTCTCCACGGGCCTGACGTTCAACAGCCGCACCAGCCGGACCGTCACCGAGGCCTACACGATGACCACCGGCAAGCAGCGCAACCGGTCGACGACGTACAACGAGTCGACGCTGTCGTTCACCGGCGCCGGCGGCAACCGGCTCGACGTCGTGGTCCGGGCCTCGGACGCCGGCGCCGCCTACCGCTACGTGCTGCCCGGCAGCGGGTCGGTGACCATCCAGCGGGAGGCCACGTCCTGGTCGGTGCCGACCAACACCAACAGTTGGCTGCTTCCGTCGCACCGCGAGGATCAGGGCTACCCGGTGCAGACGACGGCCGGCGCCGCGGCCACCGGCACGTTCCGCAACCCGGCGCTGTTCGACGTCGCGGGCACGTTCGCGCTCGTCGCCGAGGCTGACCTGGACGGCCGGTACGCCGGCATGAGCCTGCAGCACCAGAACGGCTCGGGCGCGTTCACCGCCATCCTCGACAGCGGCTCGATCACCGCCAACCGGCCGTTCTCCACGCCGTGGCGCACCGCCGCGGTCGGCTCCCTCGCGAGCGTGACCGGCTCGACGATCGTCGACGACCTGTCCGCGCCGTCGCGGGTCAGCAACACCTCCTGGGTCAAGCCCGACACCGTCACCTGGTCCTGGCTGACCGAACACGCCAGCCCGTCGGACCAGAACCGGCAGCGGCAGTACATCGACTTCGCCGCTCGCAACGGCTGGGGCTACGTCCTCATCGACGAGGGCTGGCAGCAGAGCTGGGCGCCGAGCGTCACGCAGTACGCCCGCGACCGCGGTGTGCAGGTCATCCTGTGGTTCAACTCCAACCAGCTGTGGACCGCCGCGCAGCGCGAGCAGTGGCTGCCGCTGATCAAGAGCTGGGGCGTCGCCGGCGTCAAGGTCGACTTCAGCTTCGAGTTCACCCAGCCGACCCTGCAGTGGTACGACGCGATCCTCGCCCGCACCGCCGAGCTCCAGCTGATGATCAACTTCCATGGGTCGGCGACCCCGCGCGGTATGCAGCGCACCTGGCCGCACGTCATGACCGCAGAGGCCGTGCACGGCGCCGAGCAGTACCTGCGGGCCCAGAAGAACACCATCCTGCCCTTCACTCGCAACGCCATCAGCAGCATGGACTACACCCCGGTGATCTTCAGCCCGTACAACCGCGACACCACCCGCGCGCACGAGCTCGCCACCGCGATCGTCTTCGAGTCCGGCTGGCAGCACCTCGGCGACAACCCCGAGAGCTACGAGTCGCAGCCCGAGGCGATGCGCATCCTCAACCAGCTCCCGACCGCCTGGGACGAGACCCGCCTCCTCGGCGGCCGCCCCGGCCAGGAGGCGTACTTCGCCCGCCGCAACGGCGGCACGTGGTACGTCGCCGGCATCTCCGCCCTCGCCGCGAAGACCTACAGCACGCCGCTGAACTTCCTCGGCTCCGGCCAGTGGCTCCTGGAGACCGTCCGCGACAACGGCGGCAACCTGCTGCGTGAGACGCGGACCGTCACCAACGCCGACACGCTCTCCGTCGCCCTCGCCGAGCGTGGTGGGTTCGCGTCCGTCGTCTGCCCGTACACCAGCGGCCTCACGACCTGCGGCGCCCCGCAGGTCGGCGCGCCGCTGCGCGGCGTGCAGTCCGGGCGCTGCGCCGACGTGCCCGGCAACGTGACCACCAGCGGCACCGCCGTCGCCCTGTGGGACTGCAACGGCGGCGCCAACCAGCGCTGGAACGCGACCACTTCGAAGCAGCTGCAGGTGTACGGCAACAAGTGCCTCGACGTCGTCGGCAACTCGACCGCGGACGGGGCGGCCGTGCAGATCTGGGACTGCAACGGCCAGACCAACCAGCAGTGGACGATCAACGCCAACGGCACGGTCGTCGGCACCGGCTCCGGCAAATGCCTGGACGCCTACGACAACGGCACCACCAACGGGACCAAGCTCATCATCTGGCCCTGCAACGGCGGCGCCAACCAGCAGTGGACCCGCTCGTAGGCTCCGCACGCGGCCCCGCCCCATTCGTGGGGCGGGGTCCGCTCAGCTGACGCTGGTCCAGGCCGGGTACTTGGCGGCGCGTCCGTCGCCGGAGGAGCGGCCGCGGGCCCGGCGCAGCACCCACGGCAGGACGTGCTGGCGGTAGTACCGCGCCTGGACGAGCAGACCGCGCGAGCCGGCCTGGGCGCCGTCGATCCGGTGCTCTTCGGCGGCGACGTCCAGCGCGGCGAGGACGAGCCCGGCGACCCGGCGGTGCCCGGCGGCGTTGAGGTGCAGCCGGTCCGCGGACCAGTACCCGGCCCGGCGCAGCTCGGCGTCGCCGAAACAGTCGACGAACAGCACACCGTGACGTCCGGTGAGGTCCCGTACCGCTTCGGTGAGCTCTCCGGCGCGGCGGCGCAGGACCCGGCCGAGCGGCAGGTGGTCCGACGGGTCGGCGCCGCTGAGGACCATGATGCGGACGCCGGCCGCGCCGCACCGCTCGACCGCCCCCTCGATGAGCCGCACGAGGCGCGACAGATCCGCGCCGCGGCGCATCATGTCGTTGCCGCCGCCGTTGAGCGAGATCAGCGTCGGCGGCGGCGACATCGCCAGGGCGGCGTCCAGCTGCGTGGTCACGATCGGCTCCAGCAGCCGGCCGCGGATGGCGAGGTTGGCGTACTGCCAGCGCGGATCGCCGGCGATGAGCGCCGCGGCGACCAGATCGGCCCACCCGCGGGGCGTGCCGTCCTCCCGCTCGTCACCCATGCCCTCACTGAAACTGTCACCGATCGCCACGTACCGCATGAGCCCGACGATACAGACCACCCGGACGCGCTAGCGCCGGTACTGCGCCGGTGAGGTCCTCGTGGCCGGGTCCTCGTAGGCGCCGGCCCGGCCACGGTCGACGTGCCAGCTGGTGAGGGTGCTGACCGCGGCGGCCGGGTCGGTGCGGTTGGCCACCACCCGCAGCCGGGTCGTCCACCGCTGCGGTGTCACCTCGTAGACGTCGTGGCCGTAGCGGTTGCCCTCGAAGTACTGCAGGTGCGGGTTGGCCGCGCCGAGCAGCGGGCCGTTCGTGGCGTTCCAGCTCGCCGAGTACGCGCTGGACGTCGCGGAGTGCGCCACGAACTCGGTGCCGATGACCGGCGCGCCGGCGTTGTCGAAGTCCGGCCTGATGTCCTGGACGAACGCGCTGTGCCAGTCGCCGGTGACGGTCACGAAGTCCGGCCCGCCGGCGGACTGCACGTGCCCGAGCAGCTCGGCGCGCTCGGCCCGGAACCCGTCCCACTGGTCGGTGAACATGAAGCCGCCGCCCGGTGCCCGCTGCTGGCTGAGGAAGATCGAGTTGACCCAGCACTGCCAGCCGCCGGTCCGCTGCGTGATCCGGTCCTTCAGCCACGCCTTCTGCTTGGTGCCCAGGATGGTCCCGTCGGCCAGGTTCTGCTCCGAACGGTGCTGCCGCAGGTCGAGGATGACCAGCTCGAGCAGGTCGCCCCACTGGCGGCTGCGGTAGATCCGCGGGTCCGGCAGTGCCGTGTCGTCGCCTTCCAGGCGCAGCGGCATGTGCTCGTACCAGCCCTGGTAGGCGGCCGCGCGCCGGGCGACGAACGTGGCGGCGCCCCGCGATCCCGAGTAGTCGTTGACGACGTCGTGATCGTCCCAGGTGAGATAGAAGGGATGCGCGGCGTGCACGTCGCGGAGCAGCGGGTCACCCTTGTAGAGCGCGTGCAGCCTGCGGTAGTCGTTCAGGGTGTACGCCGTGCCGAGCTCGGAGCCTTCGTAGATGTAGTCGCCGAGGTGCACGACGAAGTCCAGGGCGCTGTCGGCGGCCAGGTCACGCATCCCCGGGTATTCGCCGGCCCGGTAGTCCTGGCAGTTGAGCGACGCGAACCGGACCAGGCTCGTCGGCCCGACCGGCGCCGTCTTCGTGCGGCCCACCCGGCTGGCCTTGCCCAGCGCCGTGAAGCGGTAGTAGTAGCGCCGCCCCGGCTGCAGCCCCTCGGCGACCACGTGCACGCTGTGCCCGAGCAGTACCGACGCCGCGACGCTCCCGGACGCGACGACGGTGCTCATCGCCGCGTCCGTGGCGACGGCCCAGTCGACCTGCACGATGTCGGCGAGGGGCTGGGTGTCGGCGAGGGGGTCCGGTGCGAGCCTCGTCCACAGCAGGACGCTGGTCGGCAGCGGGTCGCCGGAGCCGACGCCGACGGTGAACGGCGCCGGGTCCCAGCTCGCGCCGAGCGCGGCCGCCGCGGCGTGCGCCGCTCCCGGCCCGAGTCCCTGCATCAGCGGCCAGGCGACGCCCATCGCGCCGGCGCCGGCCGCCGCCCGCAGCAGTGTCCGTCGATCGAGTCGCATCAGGATCCTCCCGTGAGCACGCCGAAGGAGATCGCGTCGGCGTAGCCGTCGTTCGAGGTGCCGCCGGCCCTGCTGAACACGACCTCCACGCGGACGGTCCGCGCCCCGGCGGGCACCGCGCCGGCCGTGGCGCGGCGCAGCAGCCCGGTCGCGTTGCCCCGGTCGGCCGCGGTCACCGCCGCGAGGCTGACGACGCCCAGGGAGCCGCCCACGCTGTTGAGGAACGTGGCGGTGCACGACGCCGTGTCGTTCTGGTCCGCGTAGCCGCCGAGGTACGCGCCGAACTCGTATTGGGTAGCCCCGCCCGGCAGCGGCACGGCCTGGGTCATGCGGCTGCGTGCGCTGGTGCCGCCGCCGAAGAAGTTCGCGCCGCGGTTCGCCGGTCCCGGGCCGGTCGGCGTCGGGTAGCCGGCGGTGCCGTAGGCGATGACGGCGGGGCCGCCCTCGGCGACCGTCCATCCGGTCAGGCCGGCTTCCGCTCCCGGGTTGGTCAGCAGGTTCGTGGGCTGGGTGGTCAGCACGAGGGAGACGCTGTCGGCGTAGCCGTCGTTGGAGGTGCCGCCGTCGCGGGTGAACAGCAGCACGGTCCGCGCGGTGCGGCTGCCGGGCGGGACGACGCCGGACTGGGCGCGGCGCAGCAGGCCGGTGGTGTTGCCGCGGTCCGCGGCGGTGACCGGCCCCAGCACGCAGACGCCGAGCGGCAGGCCGGTCGCGGACAGGAACTCCACCGAGAGTCGCGCGCCGTCGTCCTGGTCGGCGTAGCCGCCGAGCCAGCCGGCGCAGTCGAACGTCGCCGTCCCGGCGTCGATCTGCGCCGTCCACGGCAGCGTCACCTGCTGGCGCAGCCGGGTCCTCGGCGCGTTGCCGCCACCGGCGAAGCTCGTGCCTCGGTCGGCCGGGCCGGGACCTGTCTGGGTCGGGTAGCCGGTGGCGCCGTACGCGATCACCGCCGCCGCGCCCTCGATCGTGGTCCAGCCGGTGAGGCCGGTCTCGAATCCGCCGTTGGCGATCAGGTTCTGAGTCTGCACGCGCACCCACCGTTACTGTTAAGAAGGTGGTCTATATCGTCAGGCGTGAATCTAACATCGAACAAGATCGAACAGAAGGCTTCGGTGTGACGCGCGGCTGAACACGCGGGCTATTCGAAGTCGGCCGCCGTCATGCCCTCCGGATGACCGGGCGGCCACTGCACGAGCTCGATGCGGTAGCCGTCGGGGTCGGTGAGCCACGACGTGAACATCCCCCCGCCGTGATCCGTCGGCGGCTCGGCCGTCACACCCCTGCCCGCCAGCTCGGCGACGGTGGCGGGCAGGTCGTCCACCTGCACGACGAGATGGTTGACCGCGCCGGTGTCCCCGACCGGCCGCTCGGGGTCGTGCACCAGCTCCAGGCTGACGAACGGGTCACCGGGCAGCCGCAGCATCGTCAGGCTGCCGAAACCCGTCCCGGGGACGTGCCCGACCCTGGCATACCCGACGGTGGTGTAGAAGGCGAGCGAGCGGTCCAGATCTGTGACCCGCAGCCCCAGGTGCAGCATGCGCATGTCCGGCAGGCTACCGCGATGTGCTACAAACCCTCCGAACACGGGGGAGGCATCAGCATGCGTCGGTATTTCGTGGTGCTCACAGCACTGGCCGTCGGGGTGGCCGGCTGCGGATCGGGCGACTCGAAGGGCTCGCCGGCCACGGCGGCGGCACCGTCGAAGCCACCGCCGCCGAAGGTCGCCGGGAAGCTGCTCGTCACCGGCGGCAACGGGCTGAAGCTGCTCACCCAGGAGGCCGACGGGCACATGTCGATCGCGCCGTTCGACGTGCCGCGCTCCGACGACTTCGACTACGAGCTCTCCGCCGACCACAAGACGTTCTTCTACCGCAGCGGCAAGGTCGTGACCGCACGGACCATCGCCGACGGCAAGGAACGCCAGATCGCCGCCGACGCCTTGCCGAGGAGCCTGTGCCTGCGCGTCTCGCCGGACGGCAAGCGCGTCTCGTTCCGCCGCGCCGAGGACCTGGTCGTCGCCGACCTCGCCGGCAAGGCGACCGTGCTCGACAAGGTCAAGAAGGAGAAGTACACCCTGGGCGGCGTCACCCAGGTGAGCGCCACGTCCGAGCTGGACTGCGGCGAGTGGCTGGACGACACGCACGTGAAGTTCGACCGCCGCAAGAGCATGCCGCAGCAGGTGTCGGTCGAGATCACCGACACCACCACCGTCGTCAAGGCCGACACCACCACCGTCGCGGTCCTCGGCGGCAAGACCCCGAAGCTGCTGGACTCGCCGAAGATGTGGCACCCCACCGCCGTGTGCGGCAAGCGGGTCGCGGTCTCCATCGGCTCCGCGAAGGAGGCCCTGCACTTCAAGGAGCGCACCGGCGACGCCGACCTGACCAAGGACGGCGCGTTCCACGGCGCCGACACGATCCTCGCGGGCACGACCGTCGGCGGCAACAGCCTGCTCTTCGTCCCCGGCACCTGCCGCCCGGTCCTCTACACCACCGAGACCCGGACCTTCCAGACCGTGGACCCGGCCACGCGGGCCATCGGCAAGGACCCGATCCTCACCCTGCCCTCCGGCGGCATCGACGTGCGACTGTACGACGACCCGGAGACCTGGCAGCCGGCACCGGACAGCGAGGTGCTCGCCGCTGTCGTCGACAAGCAGGTCGTCATCGTCGACCTCAAGGCCGGCACCGCGTCGCTGGTCCCCGCCGACAACCTCGACGCCTCCTCGCGGGTCATCGCCTGGCTGTGAGGTCGGCAGCCGGGCGTGCCGGTGCCGTCGCGTCTATGATCCTTGGACTTTCACGACCACGAACGGGGAGGCGCGCGTCATGCGCATGCGCACGATGACGGCGGCACTGGTCCTTGCCCTCGCGGCCGGACTGAGCGGGGCCTGCGGCACCGACGCCGGTGAGGCGGGCAAGAACGCGGCGCCGGCCGGTGGCGCCGCGTCCGGTGCCGCGACAGGTGCCGCGTCGGGCACGGCGTCGGGCACGGGGGCGGGTGCCCCGTCCGGTGCGGCGGCGAGCCAGCCGGCCGGTGTGAAGGGGGACTCGGAGCGGATCTGCAAGGCCGTCATCGCGGCCTTCGAGGCCGAGAAGACGCAGCTGCTCGAGGTGCTCCTCAAGTTGGCGACCGCAGAGGACCAGGCCACCAAGGACAAGGCCAAGGCCGACGGGGCGGCGCTCGTCGAGCGGCTCAAGACGGCCGTCGACAAGGAGACCGCGACCGCCGACCCGAAGCTGAAGGCGGCGCTGCAGGCGCTCGTCGGGACCCTCGGCAGGATGCTCACCCCGGAGGGCGTCGCCGACCCGGACTTCGAGAAGAAGCTCGACGCGGCCACGGCCGAGGCGTCCACCTACTGCCCGGGCCTCGACGCGGCGTAGCGACAAGCACGACGGCGGGCGCCCCGCCTCAACGGGGGAGAGGCGGGGCGCCGTCGGTGCCGACTTGCGGAGGAGGTCAGCCCGGGCGGCCGTAGCCGTAGAGGCTGTCGATGTCGATCGGGGCGACCTTGACGACGGTGCGGCTGTTGGGGGCGTGGATGATCTGGTTGTTGCCGATGTAGATGCCCACGTGGCCGAGGCCGTTGTAGAAGACCAGGTCGCCGGGGACCAGCTGGCTGCGGGAGATGTGGCGCACCTTGCCCCACTGCTGGGCGGCGTTGTGCGGGAGGGTCACGCCGGCGGCTTTCCAGGCCATCATGGTCAGGCCGGAGCAGTCGAAGGTGTTCGGGCCGGCGGCGCCCCAAACGTACTTCTTGCCGAGCTGGGCCCAGGCGTAGTTGACCGCCTTGCCCGCGTTGCCGGAGACCGCCGGGGGCTTGCCCGGGTTCGTCGCCGGGGCCGTGGTCTTGGGTTTCGCGGCGGCCGCCGCGGCGGCCTCGGCCTTGGCCTGCAGGGCGTCGAGCCGCTTGATGTCGCCCTCGATCTTCTTGCGGCGGGTGGCCAGTTCGGTCTTCTGCTGGCTCTGCGCGGCGAGGGTCTCGTTGAGGCGGCGCTGCTCGGCGTCGAAGGTGTCCTTGGCCGTGCTGTAGGCGGTCAGGTCGCGCTGCTGGCTGCGGGAGATCTGCTGGAGCGTGCCGACCCGGCCGGTGAAGGCGTCGGTCGAGCTCGCGCCGAGCATGAGCGACAGGGTGCCGAGGTTGCCGCCGGACTTGTAGGCGTTGACGGCGAACGCGGTGGCCTCGTCCTGGGCGGCGTCGAGGTCGGCCTGCAGGGGCACCAGGTCGGACTGCAGTTTCGCGATCGCCGCCTGGGTGGCCTCGAGGTCGCCGTTGACCTTGTTGTACTGCTCGACGACGAGCTCGACCTCGTTGTTGCCCTTGTCGATCTGGGCCTGGAGCTCTTCCGGGGTCGGGTCCGCGCGTGCGGCACCGGCGGGCGCGATGAGCGCCGCCACCGCCAGCGCGACGACCGCGGTGCGCATGGTCGTGCGTCCGTTGAACACGGCACAGTCCTTCTTCGCGGACCGCCTACCGGGTTAGCTGACGGATTCGGGCGAGAAGAAGGCGCGCCCTACCGCGCCCCGGTGTGGCGGTGTGGCGGGCGCGGATTCACCCCATGGGACAAACCCCGGATGGTTCCCCGGCTCGTCGGCGAACGCCCGGACAGCGGGCGCGGCAGGCGACTCGGCGGCGGCTGCCCGGGCCGCCCCGGCGGGGCGACGACGTCCGGCAGCCAGCACAAACGTAACCGCGCGGAAGAGCAAAGGCGCTCGATCTAAGGCGGACTTAACGCAGACCCAAGGCGGCCCTGCGGACGACCCAGAGCAATTCGACACATTTCCAAAAAGCGTGCTGGTTCTGGAGGCGGCGGCGCTGTTAGCCTGAGGCAACGCAGAATTGAAAGGTTTCAATTCCTAACGTGAAGGACACCGCCATGTTCGTTCACAATCGCGTCGGACAATGCGTGGCCGCCGCCGTCCTCGCAGTCCCGATCACCGTCGCGGCGACCGCCGTGGCGACCACTCCGGCCGCCGCCGCGGCCGGCCAGATCGCCGTCGCCGACCTCCGCGTCGACAACACCGGCGACCCGCTCGGCACCGACAACACCCGGCCCGCCCTCAGCTGGCGGTTGTCCGCGACGGCCAACGGCGAACGGCAGACCGCCTACCGGATCCTCGTCGCCAGCACACCCGGCCGGCTCAGCCCGGGCAGCGCCGACGTCTGGGACAGCGGCAAGGTCGGCACCGGCACCTCGATCGCCGTGCCGTACGGCGGGCCCGCTCTGCAGCCCGCCCGCGCCTACCACTGGGCCGTGCAGGCCTGGGACGCCGCCGACCAGCCGTCCGCGTGGAGCGCCCCCGCCCGCTGGGAGACCGGCCTGTTCGGCACCCAGGACTGGAAGGGCGCGCAGTGGATCAGCCCCGACACGTCCACCACCGCGGCGCCGATGCTGCGCGCGACCTTCACGCTGCAGAGCAAGGCCGTGGCGAGCGCACGGGCCTACGTGCACGGGCTCGGCTTCTACGAGCTGCGGCTCAACGGCGCCAAGGTGGGCGACCAGGTCCTCGCGCCCGCCAACACCCCCTACGAGCGGCGCAACCTGTACAGCACGTACGACGTCACCGCCGCCCTGCGCGCCGGTGGCAACGCCGTCGGGTTGTGGCTCGGCGACGGCTACGGGCCGCGGTTCAGCCCGTACGGCTTCCGCTGGACCGGCCCGAGACAGGCGATCCTGCTGCTCGACGTGACGTACACCGACGGCACCCACCAGACCGTCGTCAGCGACCCGTCGTGGAAGTGGCAGACCGGCCCGATCACCGCCAACGACATCTACGCCGGCGAGACCTACGACGCCCGGCTCGAACGCACCGGCTGGGACCAGACCGGCTACAACGACACCGGATGGCGCGCCGTGCGGACCGTCGCCGCCCCGTCCGGCCCGCTGACCGCGGCGACGCTGCCGCCGATGCGGGTCGTCGCCACCCGCCCGGCCGCGCGGCTCACCCAGCCGCAACCGGGCGTCTGGGTGTACGACTTCGGCCAGAACATCGCCGGATGGGTGCGCCTGCGTGCCCAGGGCGCCGCCGGCACCACCGTGCGCCTGCGGACCGCGGAAGAGGTGCGGGCCGACGGGATGCTCGACACCGCCACGAACCGCAATGCCGCCTCCACCGACACCTACACCCTCGCCGGCACCGGCGCGGCCGAGACGTACGAGCCGCGGTTCACGTACCACGGCTTCCGCTACGTCGAGGTCACCGGCTTCCCCGGCACGCCCACCGCCGGCAGCCTCGACGCCCGGGTCGTCCACGCGGACGTGCGGAGCACGGGGACGTTCACGTCGTCCGACGCGCTGCTCAACCAGATCTGGCAGAACAACCGCTGGTCGATCCTCAACAACTCGATGAGCATCCCGACCGACAACCCCGTCCGCGACGAGCGCACCCCACCGGGCATGGACGTGCAGGCGTACCACGACGCGTCGATCCGCGAGTTCGGCATGAACGCCTTCTACGCCAAGTACCTCGCCGACATGCCGCCCGGCACGGCACTGCCGAACGACGCCGGCAACGCGCAGCAGCCCGACATGGGCGGCAACCAGGTCGTGCTCGCCTGGGCGCTGTACGAGCAGTACGGCGACCGCGACACCCTCGCCGCGCACTACCCGGCGATGAAACGCTTCGTCGACACCAACGCCGCGAACGTCCCCGGCCACATCTGGACCACCGGCTTCGGCGACTGGTGCCCGCCCGACCTCGGCCCGAACGCGGGCGGCGGTCAGGGCAACCCGAGCGCCGGCGCCTGCCAGAGCGAGGTGTCCATCGTCAACACGGCGCTGTCGTACCGGCAGGCGCAGACCCTCGCGAAAGCCGCGGCAGCGCTCGGCCAGACCGCCGACGCGACCCGCTTCACCCAACTCGCCGACAGCATCAGAGCCGCCTTCAACACCCGCTTCCTCAACGCTGACGGCGCGAGCTACGGCGGCGGCCGGCAGACCACGAGCGTGCTGCCGCTCGCCTTCGGCATGGTCCCCGACGCCAACGTCACCGCCGTCGGTGCCCGGCTCGTCGACACGATCCTCAACCGCAACGGCGGGCACCTCGACACCGGCATCTTCGGCACCCGGTTCCTCGTCGACGCCCTGGCCCGGATCGGCCGGATCGACGTGGCGGCGACCGTGCTCGGCACCACCACCTACCCGGGGTTCGGCTACCAGATCAGCCGCGGCGCGACGACACCGTGGGAGCAGTGGACCTACCAGTCCAACATGGAGACCCACGACCACGCGATGTGGTCCGGCGTCAACGCCTCGCTCTACACCCAGCTGGCCGGCATCCAGCCGACCGGGCCGGCCTACTCGACGCTGACCGTCGACCCGCGGATCCCGGCCGGGCTCACCCACGTCGCCGCGTCCGTCGACACCGTCCGCGGCACCGTCGCCAGCGCGTGGACCGTCACCGGCGGACAGGTCACGCTCGACGTCACGGTGCCCGTCGGCGCCACCGCGACCGTTCACGTGCCGAACTTCGGCCGCGGCGACGCCACCGCCGGCCCGCCGGGTGCCTCCCAGGTGTCCGCCGGCGGCGTCGAAACCGTCTACACCGTCGGCTCCGGCGTCTGGCACTTCACCGGATCCGTCGCACCGCCCGGGTCCACCGCGCTGCCGGGGGCGTGGCCGCGGTGCGCGGCCGAGACGGGCACCTGCGCGTTCACCGGACCCCGGACGGTGGCGTTCGGGGCGGCCGGCCGCTTCGCCTACGCGACGCCGTCCAACGGCACCGCCTGCGCCAACGGCGTCTTCGGCGACCCCGCGCCGAACGTCGCCAAGGCCTGCTACACGACCCCGCCGCCGACGGCCGCGGACACCTGGACACCGTGCGCCGCGGAGACCGGCACGTGCGCGTTCGCCGGCACCGCCACCGTCGCGTACGGCGCGGCCGGGCAGTACCGGTACGCCACGGCCACCGGCGCGATGGCGTGCACGAACGCCGTGTTCGGCGACCCGGCCCCCGGCACGGCGAAGGCCTGCTATCTCACCGCGCCGCCACCCGGCACGACGACGTGGACGCCGTGCGCCGACGAGACGAAGACGTGCGCCTTCACCGGCACCCGCGAGGTGGCGTTCGGGGCGGCGGGGCGCTACACGTACCGCCGCATCACCGGCAGCGCACCCTGCACCAACGTCGTGTTCGGCGACCCGGTCCCGGGCACGGCGAAAGCCTGCTACGTCCAGTGACCGCCCGGCCCGAGTGCTCGTTTCACGGGCGCTCGGGCCCCCCGTTGGCACGTCAGTCGACTACGCCGCCGCACCGCCCGGCAATCCGTTCGAAAATTGTCGAACGGATAGACCGTCGTTAGGGTTGGCGCAGTGATAACCGTGACGGTCGACGGTCCGGGCATGGCACACCTGCGGCTGGCGCCGTCCCCGGCCGTCGAGACGGTCGAGTGGCTGCGCCTCGTCGCCGTCGGCCAGCGGCACCGCGAGTTCGGCGACCCGGGCCCCGCGGCGCGGTTCGCGCTCCGCGACCGCGACGTCACCATGCTCGCCGCCGTCCTGCGCGCCGGCGGCGACTACACCCCGGACCTGCTCACCCCGAACCCACCGACGCCGGACTGGTCCCGCGCGTGGCAGCAGCAGCTCTCCAGCGTCGCCGCGACGCCCGGCACCACCGTCGCGGCGCAGCTCCGCGACGGCCACGTGACCGGCCTGCCACGCGACGTCCGCGACGCCGTCGAGGGCGGCACGTTCGCCGTGCGGGCGGCCAGGGCGCTGCGCCACTTCTACGACACGGCGCTCGCCGACCAGATCACCGCCGTCCGCGACGCCATCGACGCCGAGGTCACGATGCGCGCGCAGCTCATGGCTCGGCACGGCATCGGCCACGCCGTCAACACCCTCCACCCGAAGATCCACTGGACCGGCACGACGATCGAGCTGACCGTGTCGCACACGGCGACCTCCGCCCTGCCCGACGCCGGCCTGCCGCTGGTGCCGTCACTGCTCGGCTGCCCCCGGCTGAACGTCCAGCTCGACTGCATCGGCGACCCGTTCGTGCAGTACCCGCTGTGGGGCCGCGCGCCCCCTCCACCCGCACCGCCGGGCCGCTGCACCTCTTCGGCACGCACCGGGCGGCGATCCTGCGCGACCTGGACGTCCCCCGCTCCACGACCGAGCTCAGCCACCGCCACCACCTGAGCAAGTCCACCGTGTCGTATCACCTGGCCGCCCTGTTCAGCGCCGGCCTGCTGATCCGCGCCCGCGAGGGCAAGGCCGTCCAGTACAGCCGCAGCCCCCACGGCGAGCAGGTCATCGCCCTGCCGGTCACCCCGCCATAGCTCCGTGCCCCCGGCGGGTAGGCCCCCGGCGTCGCCGACCGGCCGCGAGCAGCGCACCGAGGACGGCACCGATGGCGGCGGCGCCGCCGTGGATGTCGGCGAGGACGAGCAGTGCGAGCGCCACGGCCAGGCTCGCCGCGGCGAGCACCCGGATTCGGTTGGCAGGGGACAGCAGCAGGGCGGCGGCGGCGAGGGACGCGGCAAGGCCGAAGTCGACGAGGGAGTTCCCGGCGCCGACCGGCTGGACGGCGAGGCCCCACAGGCCGCCGAGGACCTGCACGGCGCACGCGACGGCGACCCACCGGGCGGTGCCCCAGAGGCGTTCGGCGAGCGTGCCGACGACGGCGAGGGTCACGAGGTTGGAAATGGTGCCGGGCCAGCCGCTGTCCTGCACCACGAACGACGTGACCAGGCGCCACACCTCCCCGTCGGCGATCGCGGCCCGGTCCCGGCGCAACGTGCCGAGCAGCGCCGGCGCGGCGGTGAGCTGCAGCAGCGACACGACGGCGACGAGCGCGGTCGCGGCGGTCGTGGCGACGGGCAGGCGCCGTGGCCCGGGCGGCGGACGCAGGCCGGCGCCGGCCCAGACGGCGGTGACGAGCAGCATGACGTACAGGACGGACAGGAGGACGGTCACGGGTCCATCGTCGCCGATGGCGGTGGGGTGTAGAGGGCCACGATCGAGGCGACGGCCGCGCGGTCGCCGTCGATGTGCGCGGCGGCCAGGTCCACGCCTTCGAAGAGGATCCCGCACCAGGTGGTCGAGTCCGCGGTGACGGTCGCCGCCGGGCCGTCGACCGGGCCCGGCCGCACGTCGACGGTGCCGTCGCCGGTGGCCGTGTGGAAGCTGTGCACCGGCGGGCCGCCCCGGCGGGTGTCGCGCTGGTCGTGCAGGTGGAGCACGATCGGCGGGAGCTCGGCACGGACCGGCGGTGCCATGGTCCGCATGGCGACGACGGCCGCGTCGGGGGTCATGCCGCCCTCGGTGCCCGGGTCGGGGCCGGCGGAATACCAGCGGCCGAGCGATCCCAGGACCTGCTCCAGCCCGCGGCCCCACTCGGTGGCGACATATGCGGGGGTGCGGGCCAGGTCCGGCAGGACGACGTGGTCGACGATCCCGGCCTGCCGCAGGGAGCGCAGCCGGTCGGTGAGGACCGCCGGGGTGATGCCGCGGACGGACTCCTGCAGGTCGGCGAAGCGTTTGGGGCCGAGGATCAGCTCCCGCACGATGATCAGCGACCAGCGGTCACCGACGAGGTCGAGCGCGTTCGCGGCCCGGCACGCGTCGCCGTGCCCGCCATAGGTCTGCCGGATCGGCACCGTCACCCCGCTCTGTTCAACCGAGTATGAACTATGTTTAAGATAGCATCATGACCGTGATCCCCGCCCCGGCCGTCGTCGACCGCGAGGCCTGGCTCCGCGAGCGGGACGCGCTGCTGGTCCGCGAGAAGGCGCACACGCGTGAGGGCGACGCGATCGCCGCCGCCCGCCGCCGCCTGCCGATGGTGGAGGTCACCCCGATCTCCCTGGTCGGCGCGGGCGGCCCGACACCGTTCGCGGACATCTTCCAGGGCCGCGACCAGCTCGTGGTCTACAAGCACATGTGGCACCTGGACAAGCCGTTCGAGGAGCAGTGCGAGGGCTGCACCGCCTCCATCTGGGACTTCCAGGACGCCGCGTATCTCAACGAACGCGGCATCTCCTTCGCCGTCCTCGGCGAGGGGCCGTATTACCAGCTGGCCCCGTTCCGGGAGTTCATGGGCTACACCCACCCGTGGTATTCCACCTACGGCATCGACGACCCGGCCTATGCGGGCGGCGGCGTCATCGCCTGCTACCTGCGCCGCGACGACCGGTTCTTCCTCACCTACGAGACGACCGACCGCGGCGTCGAGGCCATCATGGCGTCGCACAAGCTCCTGGACATGACGGTCTACGGCCGGCAGGAGACCTGGGAGTCCTCGCCCGGCGGCTGGCCGCAGGACCCGACGTACACGCGCTGGCGCCGCGACGGCCGTCCCGTGCCGCAGTGGACCCGCCCGGGCGTGACCCCCGTCGCGGGCGCGGAGCAGCCGCACTGCCACTGACCGCGGGGCGACACGGGTCCAGAACCCATGTACGCAGGTTTGCGTAGCCCGGTGTCATCGCCGGGATGACGACGGCACGGCCGCGATGCAGGACAGTCGAGCCGTGACGAACACGATGCCCCGGACGTCGCCGGGCCCGGCGGCGCGGCGCGGGCGCACCGGATGAGGGACACGGCGTGGGTCCTCGGCGCGGCCGCCGTGATCGCCGCCGGCACGGCCGCCGTCGCGGGCCCGGACCCCGGCGCGATCGCCCTGGCCGCGGTCGCCGCGCTGGTCACGGCCGGGCTGCGGCACAGGCCGGAGTGGGCGCTCGGCGGTGCCGTGCTGACCGTCAGCGGCTACCTGCTCGCCGGGTACCCGTACGGTCCGGTGCAGCTGTGCATGGTCGCCGCCATGTTCGAGGTCGCGAGACGGCGCCGGCTGCGGGTCTCGGCCGTCGCCTGCGTGATCGCGGCGCTGGCCGCCTCGGCGACGGTGCTGCTGCGGACGATGCCGGGCCTGCACCAGCCGATCTTCCTCGCCCTCGGCTGGACCGGCTGGGTGGTGCTGCCGTGGTCACTGGGCGCGCTGCTGCACGTCACGGCGGTCGCCCGGGAGCGGGCCAGGCAGGACCTCGTCGCCCGGACCGCGGCGGCCGAGCGGGTACGGATGGCCGGCGAGGTCCACGACGTCGCCGGGCACGGCTTCGCGCTGATCGCGATGCACGCCGGCATCGCGCTGCTGGTCCTCGACGAGCGACCCGACCAGGCCCGGGCCTCGCTCGAAGCGATCAAGGCGGCCAGCGGCGCGTCGCTGTCGGACCTGCGTCGCATGCTGGAGGCGTTCCACCCGCACGACGGCGGCGGCGGGATCGAGGGGATCGGAGCCCTCGTCGAGGAGGTCCGCGCGGCCGGCGTGCCCGTGGAGCTGACGATGACCGGGACGGCGATGAGCGAGGAGGCGGGCGCGGTGGCGTTCCGGGTGGTGCAGGAGTCGCTGACGAACGTGCTGCGGCACGCCGGACCGACGACCGCCGAGGTCCAGGTGACCCCGGACGGCGGCGACGTGCTGGTGCGGGTCGGTGACCGCGGGCGCGGCGCCGCCGGCGGCGACCCGGCCACCGGCAGGGGACTGGCGGGGCTGGGACGCAGGGTCGAGGCCGCCGGCGGGCGGTTCGCCGCCGGGCCGCGCGACGGCGGCGGCTTCCAGGTCAGCGCGTGGCTGCCGGCCGGCGGCACCCGATGATCCGGGTGGCGCTGGCCGACGACGAGGCCCTGGTCCGCATGGGCCTGCGGGTGCTCATCGACCGGGAGGACGACATGACCGTGGTGGCGGAGGCCGCCTCCGGCCCCGAGGCGCTGCGCGTGGTGCGCGACCAGCGACCGGACGTCCTGCTGCTCGACATCCGGATGCCCGGCATGGACGGCCTGGCGACGCTGCGGGCCGTCGAACCCACCACCCGGGTGATCATGGTGACGACGTTCGAGATCGACCGGTACGTCTTCGAGGCGCTGCAGGCGGGCGCCGCCGGCTTCGTGCTGAAGGACACCGCCCCGGCCGAGCTGGTCCGGGCCGTGCGGGTCGTCGCGGCCGGCGAGGCACTGCTGTCGCCGTCGGTGACCCGGAGGGTGGTGTCCCTGTTCAGCCAGCCCGGCGGCGCCGTCACCGGCATCGACACCCTGACCGGCCGGGAGCGGGAGGTCGTGGCCTGGGTGGCGACCGGGAACACCAACGAGGAGATCGCCCGGGAGCTGTCGCTGAGCCCGGCGACCGTCCGCACCCACACGGGCCGCGCCATGGTGAAGCTCAACGCCCGCACCCGCGCGCAGCTCGTCGTCATCGCCGTGCGGGCCGGGCTCACGGTGGACCGATGACGGCCCGGCGCTGGGCCCTGCTGGTCGTGGCCGTCGCCGTGGGTGGCGTGCTCGTCGCGCCGTACACCAGCCTCGACATCGACGACAGCCGCCTCGACGTGACCGGGTCCGTGCACTACGGCACCCTGGTCGTGCACGTCTTCACGGCCGCCGTGGCGCTCGTCCTCGGACCGCTGCAGTTCATCTCGGCGGGCCGCCGGTGGCGGCACCGCCTGGTCGGCCGGGTGTACCTGCTCGGTGGCGTCGTGCCCGCGGCGGTCACGGCCGTGCCGGTGGCACTGTGGTCGGGGCGGCCGCTGACCCAGGTCGGTCTCACCACCGCCGCGGTGCTGTGGCTGGTGACGGGTTTCCTGGCGTACCGGGCGGCCCGCCGCCACGACTTCACCGCCCACCGGGAATGGATGATGCGCAACTACGCGCTCACCTTCCTCGCCGTCACCGCCCGCGTCCTGGTCCCCGTGTCGCTGCTGGTCCGGATCCCGTTCGGCGGAGCCGGGTCAGGACCGGTCGCCGACGACATCCCCGCGCTGATCTCCTTCGGTCAGACCGCCGGCTGGATCATCAACCTCGTCGTCGCGGAACTGCTCATCGGCCGGCGCCGCCGGACGACGGCAGCAGCGCACGGGCGTCAGTAGGTGCCGGAGGGCGCCGGAGCCGCACCGGGCGCGGGGCGTTCGCCGCGCTCGCGGGCGGCGAAGTCGTCGAGGATCGTCTCGGTGGCGGTGGCGCCGAACCGGGTGGCGCCCGCCTCGTGCAGGGTCAGCAGCGTGTCGAGGGTCCGGACCCCGCCGGCCGCCTTCACCCGGACGGCCGGGGAGACGGTGGCCCGCATCAGCTGGATGTCGGCGAGGGTGGCGCCACCCGGGGCGAAGCCGGTGCTGGTCTTCACGAAGTGCGCGCCGGCCGCCTCGGCCAGCCGGCAGCCGGTGACCTTCTCCGCGTCGGTGAGGTAGGCGTTCTCGAGGATGACCTTCACGACGTGGCCGTCGGCGGCGGCGACCACGGCGGCGATGTCGTCGCGCACGTACCGCTCGTCACCGTCGCGGAGCCGGCCGACGTGCAGGACCATGTCGATCTCGTCCGCGCCGGCCGCGACGAGCGCCCGGGTCTCGGCGACCTTGACGGCGGTCAGCGTGTCGCCGTGCGGGAAGCCGGCCACGGTGCCGACGAGGACACCCGTGCCGGCCAGGGCGGACACGGCGAGCGGCAGGTCGGACGGGCGGACGCAGACCGAGGCGACGGCGCGGCGGGCCGCGATCTCGCAGCCGCGCACGACGTCCGCGGTGGTCAGCTCGGGACGCAGCAGGGAGTGGTCGATCATCTTGGCGACGTTCATGACGGTGCTCCGGTCTGAGGAGGCTGCACGTCGAAGGTGACCCGCAGCGCGTAGCGGGACCCGACGTAGCGGCTGACGGTGTACTCCAGCGGCGCCGAGTGCTGGTCGACGATGAGCCGGGTCTCGACGAGCAGCGGCTCGGCCGCGGGCACGTTGAGCCGCTCGCCGTCGGGTCCGGCCGGCTGGGCGGTGAGGGTCGAGGAGCCCAGCGTGGGGCGCAGCCCGAGGTCGTGCAGCGCGCGGTGCAGGGACCCGCCTTCCAGGTCGGCGTCGAGCAACGCGGTCAGGTGGGCCGGGAAGGTCGCATACTCCACCGCGATGGGCGTCCCGTCCGCCAGCCGGACCCGGACGATCGAGACCACGCCGGGCGCCGTCGCGGCCGGCCGCAGCGCCGCGGCCTCGTCCGCCGACGCCGCCCGGACCTCCGCCCCGACGACCCGCGACGACGGCGTGCGTCCCCAGCTGCGGACCTGGTCCTGGAAGCTCATCAGCGTGCCGGCGGCCCGCTGCGTGGGCCGCTGCCGCACATACGTGCCGCGACCCTGGATGCGCTCGATCAGCCCGTCCGCCTCGATGGCGTTGAGCGCGGCCCGCATGGTCATCCGGGCGACCCCGAACTCCTCGGCGAGCACCGACTCCGCCGGCAGCGCGTCGCCCGGTGCCGCCCGGTCCAGCCGCACCCGCAGCTCCCGCTCGATCCGCACGTACAGCGGCGTTTTCACCACCAGATCCTCCAGGTCTCCTAGACAACCTAGAGGTTGGCACCGCCGACGGCAAGCTGATCGCTTTCGGTCGGGGGAAGCGGCGGCCTTACGGTGCGGGGGAGTGGCCGGCCAGGATCTGGATCGCCTCGTCGACGCGGCCCTCGCGGATCAGCAGCTCGGCCAGGACGGCGGCGTCGTGGTCGTGGCGGACGGGCCACAGCAGGGCGATCGCCTCGTCACAGCGTCCGGCGTCGGCGAGCAGCTCGGCGGCGTAGCCACGGTGGTGCGCGGGCAGCGCCTGCAGATAGGCGTCGTCGATGCGGCCGAGAGCGTGCAGCAGGAAGGTCCGCAACGACGTCAGGTCCAGGTCAGGGCGTGTGACAAGGTTGTCGACGATCGACAGGGCCTCCCCGGCGCGACCGGCCCGGACCATCGGCGTCACCAGCCCGTCGAGATACTGCTCCGGGTCCTGCAGCGCGAACGGGCGCATCAGGTCGATCGCCTCGCCGGTGCGGTCGTGGCGGGTCAGCAGGTCCGCCAGCTGGTGCACGGCGAACGCGTCGCCGGTGGTCACCAGCGGCCACAGCACCTTCACCGCCTCGTCGACCTGGCCCTGCCGCTCCAGCAGCGCCGCGAGCCGGTGGACCGCGGCCGGGTGGCCGCTCTCGGCGGTGAACCGCACCAGGCCCGCCTGGTCGTGCCGTGCCAGCAGGCCGGCGAGGTGCTCGGGCGCGTCCGTGGCCGGGTCGGCCGCGCGCAGCACCGCCGCCGCCTCGCTCACGTGGCCCTGCCGCTCAAGGACCGCCGCCAATGCCACCGATGCGTCGGACGCGGTCCTGAGCAGGGCGGCCACCTCGGCGTCGCGCCCGTGGCCCGCGCTGAGGCGCACCAGTGCGGCGGCGGAGGACGGGTCGTGCAGCCGCGGGCCCAGCAGGTCGATCACGTCGTCGACGCGCCCCAGCCCGGCCAGCAGCTCCGCCGCGCACAGCACCGCGTCCGGGTCGCCCGCCGCGGCGAACGGGCGGACCAGGTCGACGCCCGCCTCGCCCTGCACGGCCGCGATCCGCGCCACCGCCGGCGTGAACGCGTCCGGCGCCACGAACGGCCGGTACACGGCGAGCGCGCCGTCCACGTCGCCGCGGGCCAGCAGCTCCGCGCCGAGCGCGTCGGCGCAGGCCCAGTCACCGGCCTCCGCCATGCGGCGCAGCACATCCAGCCGGCCATGCCTGGTCAGCAGCGACACGACGGGGCTGGCGCCGGGCGTCGTGTCCCTGTTCAGCAACTCCTGCGGCTCGCGCATGCCTGCAATCGTAGAAGCGCCGCGGCCCCGCCATCGACCGCGGTTGTGGAGATTCGGTGCCCACGGCCCGAAATACGTGGCGCGGATGGCGGTTGAGCTGCAGGATCACGCCACGTGACAATTGCTGAGATTCGGACGGCGTCCGGGGTGCGGTTGCGGCAGGTGGCGGAGCGGACCGGCGACCTCAACTGGCTGCTGCTGCCCGGAGGGCCCGGCATCGGGTCCGAGAGCCTGCACGGTCTGGCGGACGCGGCAGGTGTACCGGGGGCGACCTGGCTGGTCGACCTGCCCGGCGACGGCTCCAACCCGGTCGGCGGCGACGCTTTCGCCGGCTGGCCGGATGTCGTCGTCGAGGCGGCGCGGGCACTGCCGGACCCGGTCCTCGTCGGGCACTCGACGGGCGGGATGTACCTGCTGTCGGTGCCGGCGCTGGAGCCGCTGCTGGCCGGGCTGGTCCTGGTGAGCTCGGCGCCGCACGCCGGGTGGATGACCGACTTCGCGGAGATGACCAGGGCGCATCCGCTGCCGGCGGTCGACGAGGCCACCGCCGTCTACGAGGCCGACCCGACCGACGCCAACCTGGGTCGGCTGGCCGTGGCGTCCGCGCCGTGGAACTTCACCCCTGACGGGGTGGCCGCCGGTGCGGAGCTGCTGGCCCGGATGCCCTACAACACCGCCGCCGTCGACTGGTCGGCCCGCAACTTCGACAGCACCTACGAGCTGCGGTGGTGGCCCGCGTCGACGCCGACACTGATCGTCAGCGGCGCGCAGGACCGGATCGTCAACCAGCACCTGTGGGACGAACCCCGCTTCCAGGGCGCCCACGTGCTGCACCGCTGGATCCCCGGCGCGGCGCACTTCCCGTGGGTGGAGCAGCCGTCGGCGGTGCGGGCGGCCTTCCACGAGCTTGCCGGAAGATGCCGGGGGGCTATCGGGTGAGCTTCACGATGTATTCGGTGTCGTTGTGGTGGCCCTCGAACTCCATGAACTCCCCGGCGACGAAGATCCAGCCGCCGGCGGCGATGAGTGCCCGCAGCCGCTCGATCGGGATCCGGACGACGTCGTCGGGGACGTCCCACTCGTCGATCGCCTCACGCGCCTGCGCTTCGAGCTCCTCGACCGACGCGATGTCCTCCGGGTCGGGCTCGGCACCCGTGCAGGGCTGCCATGCGCCCTCGGCGACCCGGCGCATCAGCTCGGCGTTCATCGCCTCGGCGCCGTCGATGTCGTCGTCCCAGTCGTGCTCGAAGTAGCTGAACATCAGCATCACGGTCTCGGCCACGCCGATGATCGTAGGCCCGGACCCGGCGAATTCACCGAACCGTTCAACCGGCGGCGGTAAGGTCACCGCCGTGCTGGGGAGAGTCCTGATGGTGTGGCGGCATCCGGTCGTCCGGTTCCTCGCGTTCGCGGGGCTCGGGTTCGGGTTCGACGTCGCGCTGCTGCTGGTGTTGAAGGCCACCACGCCGCTGCCGGCGTTCGCGTGCGTGACGATCGCGTTCTGGGCGACGTACGCGCTGAACTTCGTGCTGAACCGGTACTTCACCTTCGACGCGGGTCATCGGGCGGTGGGGCCGCAGGTCGCGCGGTTCGTGGTGCAGGTCCTCGGGGACTACGCGCTCACCGTGGGGGCGGTCCTCGGGCTGCAGGAACTCGGTGTCCACCTCGCGATCGCCCGGGTCGCCGCCGGCGGGTGCACGCTCGTCTTCAACTACGTGCTGTACCGGTGGTGGACGTTCCGCCGCCCCGCGCCGGAGGCCGAGGCGCCGCCCGAGGTGGTTGGCGCCGGCTACGAGCGGGTATCCCAGCGCTGAACGCACATCGACTGGGATACGGGAGGCCGGCCATGTTGCCGAAGATGATCGCTCGGTGGGCGGTTGCCGCGATCGCGGTGCCGCTGGCGATCGCCGGGGCCAGGAAGGTCAGCGACCGGATCGAGGCGCGACGCGGTTCGACGCGGGCCAGCCGGCTGCTGCGGCGCGGCGTGTCCACCGCGGAGCGGCTGACCGGCCGGCGGAAGCGCCGCCGGCTCGCCTGGTAAAGCCCGGCGGGACGTCACGTCGTGCGGTAGGCGGCCGTGATGTCCAGGGCGAGTTCGATGGCGCGGGCCGCGAGCGGTGAATGCGTGCGGCCCGCCTGCCACAGCAGGTAGATCTCCCGCGGCGGGAACGGCGGGTGCAGCGCGTGCACCGACAGCGTGTCGTCGTGGGCGGGACCGTCGAGGACGAGCCGCGGCAGGATCGCCGAGCCGATTCCCGCCCGCACCATCGACAGGACCGCGTCGTTGCCGGCGGTGCGGAACACGATGCGGGGCTCGACGCCGGCGCGGGCCAGGGTGTCCTCCACCCGGGGCTGGTCGCAGACCGGCGGCCAGGCGACCATCGGCGCCCGGTGCAGGCCGGTCAGCGGCACGGGACCGGGCGGGAAGTCGCCGCGGCGGGCGACCAGGACGTACGGGTCGTCGAGGAGCTTGCGGTGCTCGACGTCGCCGTCGACGCGGCCGTCGAAGAACATGAGGTCGACGGCGGCGAGCCGCGGCGGGTCGGTCTCCTCCTCGAACAGCCGGATGTCGCAGGCCGGATACTCCTCGCGCAGACGGCGGATGAGCAGCGGCAGGACCGCCGTCGACAGGCTCTGGAAGGTGCCGATGTCGACGCGTCCCTCACCGGCGCGGAACCGGTCGATGGCGTCGGTCATCGCCCGCGTCCGGGCGAGCAGGTCACGGCCGTGGGTGAGGACCACCTGGCCGAGCGGGGTGAGGCGCACCGGCTTCGGGCCGCCGGGACGGTCGAACACGGCGCCGCCGACGGCCTTCTCCAGGCCGGCGATCTGCTGGCTGACCGTCGACTGGGTGTAGCCCAGGCGGGCGGCGGCCCGGCTGAAGGAGCCCTCCTCGACGACCGCGGCCATCGTGGCGAGGTGGCGCAGTTCGACATCGGACACCCGTCCAGAGTATCGCGGGAGGCGATCGACACCATCGCCAATGATCGCTTTTCAGCATGGAACACCGGGCATAGCGTGAGGGCATGAGCACGTTCGTACTGATCCACGGCGGGGGAGACTCGGCCTGGTCCTGGCACCTCGTCGCCGCCGAACTGCGGGCCCGCGGCCATGACGTCGTCGCGCCGGACCTGCCCGCCGACGACGACACCGCCGACCTGACCACCTACGCCGACGCGGTCGTCGCGGCCGTCGGGGACCGGACGCACGCCGTCGTCGTCGGGCACTCGTTCGGCGCGTTCACCGCACCGCTCGTCGCGGACCGGCTCGCCGCCGACACCCTCGTGCTCGTCGCCGGGATGATCCCCGTGCCGGGCGAGCGGCCCGCCGACTGGGGCGGCGGCGCCGGCTACCAGGACGCGGTCCGGGAGCAGGCGGCCCGCGACGGCGGGCTGACCGGCAACGACGACCCGGACGTCATGTTCTACCACGACGTGCCCCGCGACCTGGCCGAGCAGATGCGGCGCCGGGAACGCGCGCACCCGTCGCGGACGGCGACGGCGAAGCCGTGGCCGCTGGACCGGTGGCCGGCGGTGCCGACGCGATTCGTGCTGTGCGCGCGGGACCGCTGCTTCCCGCCCGGCCTGTTCCGGAAGCTGGTCCCGCAGCGGCTCGGCATCGTCCCCGACGAGATCGACGCCGGGCACTGCGTGGCGCTGAGCCGCCCCGCCGAGCTGGCGGAGCTCCTGGACGGGTACACGGCATGAGCAAGAACGCGATCTGGCTGCCGCTGTTCGACGAGCTGGCGGACCCCCTGCTCGTCGCGCGCCTCGCGGCGGAGGCGGAAGAGGCCGGCTGGGACGGATGTTTCGTCTGGGACCACGTCCGGTGGGGCGCGCCCATCCAGCGGCTCGCCGACCCGTGGATCACGCTCGCCGCGGTCGCCGTCAGCACCGAACGGCTGCGGATCGGGCCGATGGTCACCCCGCTGCCGCGGCGGCGGCCGGCCAAGGTCGCCCGGGAGACCGCGACCCTCGACCGGCTCAGCGGCGGCAGGCTCACGCTCGGCGTCGGCATCGGCGGTGACCGGTTCGGCGGCGAGTTCTCCAAGTTCGGCGAGCAGACCGACGACCGGGCGCGCGGCCAGATGCTCGACGAGGCCCTGGCGATCCTCACCGCCGCGTGGTCCGGCGACCCGGTGCGGCATCATGGGGCGCACTATGTCGTCGACGACGTGACGTTCCTGCCGAGGCCGGTGCAGGCGCCCGGGGTGCCGGTGTGGGTGGCGGCCATGCCCGGCAGCGTGCGGCCGCTGCGGCGGGCCGCCAGGTATCAGGGGTACTTCCCGGTCAACCTGCGGCACGCCGACGAGCTGGCCGAGGCCCTCGGCAGGATGCCGGCGCCGGAAGGGCCGTTCGACGTCGCGGTCGAGCTCCCGCCCGGCGGCGATCCCGGCCCGTACGTGCGGGCGGGCGCCACCTGGCTGCTGACGGAGCTCGATCCCGTCGGCCTGACCGCCGACCGCGTCCGCGGGGTGGTCCGCGACGGCCCGCCGTGACTCCCAGCAGGTTCAGATCGGGACACAGTGGTCAGTCGCAGTTCACCGCCGTATGGTGTTGCGGTGACCGAACGTGTGGCGACCTCGCAGCGCGGCGCAGCGAACAAGCGCGCTGCCAGCACCCAGTTGGACAAGGCCGAGAAGCGTGCCGCGGCGAAGGCCGCCCGCGCGAAGGCGGCCGCGGCGGAGAAGCGCCGGCGGATGCTGGGCATCGTCGGGTCCGCCCTCGCCGTCCTGCTGATCATCGTCGGGATCGCCTGGTATGCGCAGTCCGGTGACCCGTCGACGCCGGCGTCCGGCACGAGCAGCGAGGCCTCCGCGCCGGGTGCGGACACCCCGTCGCAGGTCGCCGCGTTCCCGCCGCTGCCCGTGGACGCCGACCCGGCGCTCGGCACCAAGCCGGTCGCGACGGCCGGGACCGGCACCGTGTCGAAGCTCGTGGTCACCACGCTGATCGAGGGCAAGGGCCCGGTCGCGCAGTCGGGGCAGACCGTCACCGTGAACTACGTCGGCGTCACCTTCGCCGACGGCAAGGAGTTCGACTCGTCCTGGAAGCGCTCGCAGCCGTTCGAGTTCCAGCTCGGCGCCGGCGGCGTCATCCAGGGCTGGGACCAGGGCCTGCAGGGCGTCAAGATCGGCAGCCGGGTCCAGCTCGACATCCCGGCCTCGCTGGCCTACGGCGACAACCCGGGCAACGGCGCGCCCGGCGGCACCCTGCGCTTCGTCGTGGACCTGCTCGGCGCCAAGTAACCGAGGACGCGCCCGCAGATGGCGCGAAATCGGACATGCATCAACTACCGTCGATCTTGCGGATCTGCATACAGTCCTTCCTCGTACCTCGACGAGGAGGGGAGAGCACAACGTGCTTCGCAGATTCGTGGGCGCGGCGACCGTCGCGGTGCTGGTGGGATCGGCCGGGCTCGTCTCGCCGGCACCTGCCAGCGCCGGCGGTCCCGGTATCAGTACACCGAAACAGCTGACCAAGGCCGTGACGCTGCCCGGCGTCCTGCGGCACCTGCTCGCGCTGCAACTGATCGGTGACCTGAGCGGCGGCAACCGCGCCTCCGGCACCCCGGGCCACCAGCGCAGCGCCGACTACGTCGCCGCCGCCCTGCGGCACGCCGGCTACCAGGTGACCCGGCAGCCGTTCCAGTTCAACTTCTGCGAGGAGGAGGGCTCGGCGTTCGCGCAGACCGCCCCGGCGCCGGCGACGTACGTCGAAGGCACCGACTACGACGTCATGACCTGCTCCGGCTCCGGTGACGTCACCGCGGCGGTCGTGCCCGTCGACCTGAACCTGGTCGCCCCGCGTGTCGACGTCACCTCCGGCTGCGAGGCGGCCGACTTCACCGCGGCCGTCGCCGGGAAGATCGCGCTCATGCAGCGCGGCGGGTGCCCGTTCGGCACCAAGGCCGCCAACGCCGAAGCGGCCGGCGCCGTCGGCGCGATCGTCATGAATCAGGGCAACGGCGACCCGGTCACCGCACCCGACCGGTACTCGCTGCTGCTCGGCACCCTCGGCGCGCCCGTCGGCATCCCGGCGATCGGCGTGTCCTACGCGACCGGCGAGGCGTTCTCCACCACGCCCGGGCTCACCGTCCACCTCACCACGTCGACGACGGCCGAGATCCGCGACACGGAGAACGTGATCGCCGAGACGAAGACCGGCGACGCGGGCAACGTCGTCATGGCCGGCGCGCACCTGGACTCGGTGCCCGAGGGCAACGGCATCAACGACAACGGCAGCGGCAGCGCCGCCCTGCTCGAGGTCGCCCTGCAGATGGCCCGCACCAAGCCGGTGAACAAGGTTCGCTTCGCCTGGTGGGGTGCTGAGGAGGCGAGCCTCGTCGGCTCGACCTTCTACGTCAACAGCCTCACCCCGGCGCAGCGGGCGCAGATCCGCCTGTACCTCAACTTCGACATGGTCGCCTCGCCCAACTACATGTTCGGCGTCTACGACGGCGACGACTCCGCCGCGTCCGGTGCGGGTCCCGGCCCGGCCGGCTCCGCGCAGATCGAGAAGCTCTTCGAGGCGTTCTTCGCCTCCCGCGGCCAGCAGACGAACGCCGCGGACTTCACCGGCCGCTCCGACTACGGCCCGTTCATCGCCGCGGGTGTCAACATCCCGGCCGGCGGCCTCTTCACCGGCGCGGAGGTCGTCAAGACCGCCGCCGACGTCGCGAAGTTCGGCGGCGTCGCGGACGTCCCCTACGACCCCTGCTACCACAAGGCCTGCGACGACCTGTTCCGTGTCACGCAGAAGGGCGGCGACGCCGCGCTCTACGCCCAGCTGCGGCAGCAGTACACGCTCGTCGGCAACATCAACACGTTCGCCCTGGACACGAACGCCGACGCGATCGCGACCGCCGTGATCACCTACGCGTTCGACACGTCGTCGATCCCGCCGCGCACCGCGGCCGTCGCGGGCGCCCGCACGGCCGGTCCGGCGGCGACGACGAGCTGATCCGCTGACCAGCAAGGGGCGCCGGTGACCGCACCGGCGCCCCTTGCGCTATTCCTTGCTCTTTCCTTGCTATTCGCGCGCTTTTCCTTCGCTCTCGACACAGTGACGATCACCACCTCGCCGGCGTTCCGGCGGCGGCATGTGCGGTTGTTGAGCCCGATTCGAGACATTCAGAGATCGGCATGTTACGAATCCGTGATCTCCGATCCGCCACGGAACATGCGAGAGTGCTCGGCACGGGGGCGGGCATCGATGCCCGCAACCCTCATGGACGCCATCGGCCGACGTTGAGGGAAGGCTTCACCATGTCTGGATCACCGCAGCTTCTGCGTGCGCCGCGCCGGCGAGATCCCCGCCGGCCGCCTGCGGACGCGGCTCTCCCGCCACGACTTCGGCGGACCGCCGCGGAGCGCTGCCGGAGGGCATGAGATGGAGTTCCGGATCAGCTTCCCGGGCGAGCTGGACGAATACGACTGGTCCATGGTCGGGACGAAGGGGTGGATCGACGTGACCGTCCGATGGGACGGTGGCGAGGCCGCGCTGCAGTTCTACGACCCGACCAGGTTGGGCCAGCACATCCAGGACGACATCGGGCACGACGGGTTCTTCGTCGGCAGGAACGTCGTCGTCGTGGCCGAAGTGACCGGGGCCGCGGTCGAGGCCGCCGTCGCGGGCCTCGCCGCGCGGGACTTCGCCGACGTGAGCTGAGCCGCACCACACAGATTCCCCAGCCGCAAGGACCGGACGACCAATCGATGGTCGCCCGGTCCCAGTGCTGCGCATTTCCGATCCCACCCCCTCGAAAGGAAACGCATGACATCGCCACCTGGACTCCGGTTCGCGGTCATCACGCTCTTAGCCGCGGTCGGGGCCGTCGGCGCGGTCGCGCCGGCCGCCGCCGCGCCGCCCGTGCCCGACCACGGTGCCGGTGCGGAGGCGGCGCCGACTGTGCAGACGCCGACGCAGGCCTCGGCACAGGCGCGGCAGACCAAGAAGGCCGTGCCGGTGACCGGCTCCACCACCGACACGGACACGCTCGTCGCCAACCCCGACGGCTCGTTCACCCTGACCCGCACCGCGGCGCCGGTGCGCAAGCGGGTCGGCAGCGCGTGGCGCGACCTCGACGCCACCCTGAGGTCCACTTCGGACGGTGTCGTTCCGGCCAACACCACCACCGGTCTGCGGCTGTCCGGCGGCGGCACCGGACCGCTCGCCACGATGAGCGACGCCGGCGGGACGCTCGCGCTGACGGTACCGATGACCCTGCCGAAGCCGACCCTGGACGGCGCGACCGCGCTCTACACCGCGGTGCTGCCGGGCGTCGACCTGCGGGTGACCGTCGACCGGCAGGGCGGGTTCCAGCAGGTGTTCGTCGTGCACGACGCGAAGGCCGCCGCCGACCCGCGGCTCAAGGAGCTCGCCCTCGGCGTCAAGGGCGACGGCGTCAGCGTCGAGGCGGACAGCGAGGGCAACCTCAGCGCCAAGGACCGGCGCGGCAAGGTGAGGTTCGCCGCACCCGCCCCGACGATGTGGGACTCGTCGCCGTCGACGTCGATCGCCGCGGACAAGTCCGCGAGCGCGGGCAAGGACGCGGTCCGCCCCGGCAGGACGACGAAGAGCGCGGTCAAGGTGACGCGCAAATCGGCGAACGAGGCGACGATCGGCCTGACCCCGGACAAGGGCCTGCTGAACGGCGCGGACACCCAGTATCCGGTCTACATCGACCCGACGTGGACGCCTGCCGGCTCCCCCCAGAACGGCTGGTCGACCGTCACGCAGAACTTCCCGTCGACGAAGTACTGGAAGAGCACCCCGGACCCGCAGGGCCGCATGCAGGTCGGCAACTCGGGCTCGATCTTCTCGCACACGCTGGTGAACTTCCCGATCCCCGTCACGACCCTCGCCGGTGCGACGATCAACTCGGCGACGTTCTACATGCACAACACGTACTCGTGGTCGTGCTCCGCGCGGACCGTCTACGTGCACGCGCCCTCGATGGTGCTGACGTCGACGAACGCCAGCTGGAACTCGTGGAACGGGCAGCTCGGCTCGGCCGTCACCGAGAAGAGCTTCGCGCATGGGTACAACACCAGCTGCCAGCCGGCCGGCGAGGGCTTCGACGTGGCCAACACCATCCGCAGCGACGTCGCCACCGGCAAGACGGTGCGCACGTTCGGCCTGACCGCGGCCGGCGAGACCGGGTCGGACCACAGCGGCTACAAGGAGTTCGACCCCAGCGGGGCGAGGATAGAGATCCATTACAACCATGCGCCGGAGACGCCGTCGGACCTGAGCACGTCGCCGACGACGTCCTGCGCGGCGGTGCCGCCGTCGGTCGTCGGTGACGGCTCGGTGTCGCTGTACGCGAAGGTCGGCGACAGCAACGGCAACGAGCTCGGTGTCGCGTTCAAGCTGTGGAAGACCTCCGACGCGTCGCAGACGGCGCTGGCGTCCTCCGACCCGGCGCTGCTGACCGCCCCGGCGGGCAGCCACGCGACGCTCATCGTGCCGCAGGCGACGCTGAAGACGGCGGCGGGCTCGTCGCTGACCCAGTTCTCGTGGAAGGTGCAGACGACCGACACCATGGCGACCAGTGCCTGGTCGCCGACGTGCACGTTCGCGTTCGACCCGACGCGGGCCGGCGCGCCCGTGGTGACGAAACCAGCCACCACGACGATCGCGCAACCGGCGACGTTCACCGTCGCCAAGCCTCCGACGGGCTCGGTGCCCACCGGCTACCTGTACCAGCTCAACGGCGGCCCGGCGGGGCAGGCGACCGCCACCGGCGGCAACGCCAGCATCACCGTGACCCCGACCCGGGCCACGAACGTGCTGACCGTGACCAGCCTGTCCGGCAACATCGGCGACACCGCGACGGTCATCTTCAACTCCACCGCCGCCACGCTCGCCGCCGACCAGGACACGACCGGCGACGGCCTGCCCGACCTGCACACCGTCGGCGGGGTCAACGGCCTGCCGGCCGGGCTGTGGCAGACGCCGGGGGCCAGCGGCGGGACGCTGCGGAGCTACGCGGCCAACGTCGGGATCTACGGCAACGGCGTCGTCGGCGACAACTCCCCGGCGAACTTCGCCGGGGCGCAGAGCGTCACCGGCCGGTTCCGCGGCACGAACCTGCAGGACCACCTGGTGTACTACCCGGGCGGCGCCAACCCCGGCAGCGGCATGGTCATCGACGGGACCGGCGACGGCTCCGCCCTGCAGGCCCATCGCGGCTACGAGGTCAACATCTCCGCCGGGCTGCTGTCGGACATCAACGGCCTCAACCCGCTACAGGTGGCCAACGCCGGCAACAGCTCCGGCCAGGGCCTGGCCTACCCGGACCTGATCACCCTCAACGGCGACGCCACGAACGGCTACTACCTCACGTACATCGCCAGCCAGAACGGCACGAACAACTACCAGTTCCCGGCCCAGCTGACCAACCTGACCCCGACCGGCGGCACCGACTGGAACACGTGGACCATCGTCACCTGCCAGGTGGCCGGCGGCACGTCGATGTTCCTGTGGCGCAAGCAGTCCGGCGAGCTGTACCTGTGGAACGCCCTGCAGTTCAACCTGGGCACGCAGGTCCTCAGCTACAGCCAGTACCGGCTGTCGACGGGCTTCAACATCGGCGTGTCCAACGTGCTGCAGGCCGCGGACATCAACCGGGACGGCACCGCCGACCTGTGGACGCTGGGCGCCGGGCTCATCAGCAAGGCATGGCTGGTCAGCAACCTGACCGGCACCACGGGCACGATCACCGCGCAGGCGCCGCAGACGCTGACCACGGCCGTGCACCACTGGAAGCTGTCCGACGGCACCACGCCCGGCACGGCCGTCGGCACCGCCGCGGACAGCGTCGGCACCACCCCGCTGACCGGCTCCGGCACCGCCGTCTGGCACACCGGCGACCTGTACAGCCCGGACGTGCGGCTCAACACCGACGCTAGCGGCGCACCGGTCGCGAGCCCGACCGGCGTGCTGTCGTCCAGCTCCAGGCTGATCGACACCACGACGTCGTTCTCGGTGTCCGCATGGGTCAAGCCGGCCGCGGCCGGTGGCGTCGTGATCTCCGAGGACGGCGCGCACTCCGCCCGCTTCTTCGTGCGGATCGAACCGGTCGACAAGACCTGGCAGTTCGGCATGGCGACGTCGGACACCACCGGCTGGTCCTACGACACGGCCCGGTCCACGGGCAAGGCGCAGGCCGGCGTGTGGACGCACGTCGAGGCCGGGTTCGACGCGAGCACCGGCATCATGGCGCTGTACGTCAACGGCAAGCTGGCCGCGACGGCGCACCACTACCCGGCCGTCACCTGGCCGACGACCGGCAACCTCATCATCGGCGCGCAGAAGAACAACGACGTGCGCACCGACTACTTCGCCGGGCAGGTCGCCGACGTGCAGACGTTCGCCGACCCGCACGTGGTCACGGCCGCGATGAACCCGCGCCCGAAGCTGCCCGCGTCGGCCGGCAACATCGCCGACCTCGACGGCGACCTGCTGCCGGACCTGCTGTACTACGACACCAGCGGCGGAACCCTGTACATCAGCCTCGGCACCAGCAGCGGCGGCAACCTGACCCGCGCCGCCTCGTCGCAGGCGTCCTCCGGCTGGGCGACCGTGAGCAGCCACATGCTGGTCGACTGGGACGGCGACGGCAAGCTCGACGTGCTGGGCAGGAGCGGCGCCAACGACCTGTTCCTGTGGCGCAACATCAGCACGCCGGGCAACTTCGGTCTCGCCGCATACGTCACGCTCGGCAGCGACTGGGGCAGCGTCACCAGGCTGATGAGCGGTGACTTCAACGGCGACGGCAAGGCCGACATCGCCGCGCTCAGCCTCGACGGCAACACCATGTACATCATCCCCAACACCAGCTCGGGCGGCACGCTCAGCCGCGGCACGCGGGTGAGCATCGGCACCGGCTGGTCCTCGGTGACGTCGATCTGGGCCGTCGACTTCGACAGCGACGGCATCACCGACTTCCTCGGCCGCAGCTCCACCGAGGGCTACGTGTGGCGGATGACCTACACGAGCACCTACACCGTCGCGCCGCTGGTCTACCTGAGCAACGCCGGTGACTGGGTCAACTACGGCCGCGTCGTCCCCGGCGACTTCAACGGTGACGGCCGGGTCGACATCGCCGTCTGGTCCACCAACGGCGACTACCTGTCCATCATCCCGAACACGACCGTCAACAACGTCATCAGCCGCGGCCCCACGGCCGGTATCGGCAGCGGATGGTCGTCCATCAGCACCATCTTCAGCAGCGACTACGACCAGGACGGCTGCACCGACCTGATCGGCCGCGCCGGCGACATGCTCTACGCCTGGCGCTTCACCTCCACCGGGGCGACCGCGCCCGGGTTCCAGAACACACCGCTCTACTCGCTCACCGGCGGGTGGAGCAACGTCGGCGTGTTCGTGCAACGCCGCTGATCCAACCGGTGGGGGGGGGGGGGAGCACAGGGCCCGCAAACACCCCTTTTTTGGGAGCCCCTCCAGGAGGGGGGAAGGGAAAAGAGTGGGGGTACAAGAAACTCTGGTGTGGTGGTCCAGAA
>NZ_JBVJIJ010000006.1:273451-402315 GCF_055586325.1 Dactylosporangium sp. NPDC051087
CCACACCCCCCCCCCCCCCCCCCCCCCCCTCCCCACCCCCCCCCCCCCCCCTCCCCCCCCCCCCCCCCCCCCCCCCCCCCCCCCCCCCCCCCCCCCCCCCCCCCCCCCCCCACCGCCCTTTTGTCGGGACCTCTCTCAGATCGGGGAACGAGACACATGTTGAGTCCACGGGCCTTGCTGCGCGGCGCGCAAGCGAGGCCATACGTCGCGGTGGCCGCCGCCATGGGTACGGTGGCGGCGACGACCACCGTGGTCCTGGCGGTAGCGGCGATCGAGGCGCGCAGCCCTGAACCACCGCGGCCGGCGGCGGGGAAGTCGGTCACCGGGGTCTTCGAGATCCCGCCGCTGCCGACGGACAAGCAGAAGGTCGACGAGGTGTACCGGCCGACGGCGACGACCTGGCCGAAGGCGGCCTCCGCGTCGGTGGCGTTGTCGCCGGATCGGGCGAAGGCCGCGGGCACGCCGGTGTGGGCGCAGGCGATGTCCACCGGTGCGACGAAGGTCGACGTCCAGGTCCTCGACCACGACAAGGCCCTGGATGCCGGGGTCAGCGGTGTGCTGCTCACCGTGCAGGGTGCTGGTGATGTGCGGGTCGGCGTCGACTATGACGGGTTCGCGCAGGCGTACGGCGGCAACTACGGCACGCGGCTGCGCCTGGTCGGGCTGCCTGGGTGTGCGGTGACGACGCCGCGGCTGGCGGAGTGCCGGGTGCAGACGCCGTTGCCGTCGGCGAACAATGTCCGTGACTTGGACGTGTCCGCGCCGGTGCAGTTGAAGTCGGGTGCGGCGCCGACGGTGCTCGCGGTGACGAGTGTGGCGGCCGCCGATGGTGGTGCGGCGACGGGTTCGTATGCGTCGACGTCGTTGACGCCGTCGGGGTCGTGGGCGGGTGGGTCGAGTACGGGTGCGTTCACGTATTCGTATCCGATCGGGACGCCGCCGTCGCCGGGTTCGTTGTCGCCGAATGTGGATCTGTCGTACAGCTCCAGTGGTGTGGACGGGCGCACCTCGACGACGCAGGCGCAGTCGTCGTGGCTGGGTGACGGCTGGTCGGTGCCGGAGTCGTTCGTCGAGCAGACGTTCGTGTCGTGCAAGGAGGATCCGGGTGGTTCGGCGGCGCCGGTCGCGACCGTGGACCAGTGCTATGCGGGTCCGATTCTGACGTTGTCGCTGAACGGTTCCAGCAGTGCGTTGGTGTGGGATGCGACGAAGTCGGTGTGGAAGCCGCAGTACGACAACGGTGCGGTCGTGACGCACGTCGTCAACTCGGGGAATGGTTCGGGGACGTACAACACCGACTACTGGACGGTGACGCAGCGGGACGGCACGGTGTTCCAGTTCGGCCGCAACCAGTTGCCCGGTTGGACGTCGGGGAAGGCGACGACGAACTCGGTCGACTCGGCGCCGGTGTATGCGGCGCATGCCGGTGAGCCGTGCTACAACGCGACGTTCTCGTTGTCGGTGTGCACGATGGCGTACCGGTGGAACCTGGACTACGTCACCGACGTGCACGGTTCGGCGATGTCCTACTACTACGTCCAGGACACCAACTACTACGCGTCCTACCTGGGCGCGACGAAGCGGTCCTACATCCGGGCGAGCCGTTTGGATCACGTCGACTACGGCTTCACCGACGGCAACGCCTACGGCACGGTCGCGAACAAGGTGGTGTTCACGCCCGGCGACCGGTGCGTCTCCGGCACGTGCACGCCGCTGAACTCCAGCACCAAGGCCAACTGGCCGGACGTGCCGTACGACCTGATCTGCTCCTCGACACAGACCTGCACCAGCCAGAGCCCGGCGTTCTTCTCCACGGTGCGGCTGGCGTCGATCACGACGAAGCAGTACGACACGGCAACCTCGCAGCACGTCGCGATTGACACGTATGCGTTCACACAGACGATGCCGCCGGCGGGGAGTGGTCTGGCGCCGACGTTGTGGTTGTCGCAGCTGGTGAAGACGGGTTCGGACCTGACCGGTGGCGGCGCGGCGGCGATCACGATGCCGCCGGTCACGTTCGGCACCATCTCGCTCGCGAACCGGACGGATACCACCAACCTGCCGTCGTATTACCGGCACCGGATCGGGTCGATCACGACCGAGACCGGTTCGGTGATCACGCCGACGTATGCGCTGATCAACCCGTGCACGACGCCGGTGACGATCAACCCGGCGGCGAACACGTCGTCGTGTTACCCGGTGTCGTGGACCCCGGACGGCTACTCCCAGCCGATCAAGGACTGGTTCAACAAGTACGTCGTGAAGAAGGTGACGCAGACCGACCGCACCGGCGGTGCCCCGGCGGCGTCGACGACGTACGAGTACACGGGCGGCGCGGCGTGGCGCTACGACGACAACGAGGTCGTGAAGGCCAAGTACCGCACGTACGGCCAGTTCCGCGGCTACGGCACCGTCGACACGCTCGTCGGTGACGGGGTCAACGACCCGCAGACGCAGTCGCGGACGACCTACTACCGCGGCATGTCCAAGAACAACAACACCACGGTGGTCAACCTGACCGACTCCCTCGGCGGCGTCCACGAGGACATCGACGAGCTCGCCGGCAGCGCCTTGGAGAGCACCGAGTACATGGGCAAGGACGGCCCGGTCGACAACTCGACGATCACGTCGTTCTGGGTGTCGGACGCGACCGCGACCCGGAACCGGACCGGGCTGCCCGCGCTGACGGCGCGCCGGACCGGAGTCGTGAAGACCTACACCCGGCAGGCCATCACCGGGGCAGGGGCGACCACGTGGCAATACCTGCAGACGGACAGTTCCTACGACGCGAGCATCACCTCGCCGACGTTCGGGCTGCTGCAGCGGGTGTACACGCACACCTCGCCGGTCGTCGCGGTGTACGACCAGTGCGAGACGACGACGTACGCACCGGTCAACACCGCGAAGAACCTCGTCGGTCTCGTCGCTGAGACCGAGACGGTCTCCAAGGCCTGTGGCGGGTTCACGGCGGGTGCGAACTCGGCCACGCCAGCCACGTTCAACACGCTGACCGCGCCGGCGTCGGTATCGCGGCCCGCGCAGGTCATCGGCGTCGTGCGGAACTTCTACGACGACGAGACCTTCAGCACCACCTTTCCGCAGGTGAACGCACCGACCCGCGCTGACATGACCATGATCCGCAAGGCGAGCGGCTACACCGCCGGTGCGTACACGTTCCACACGCTGAGCCGGTCCAAGTACGACAGCTACGGCCGCGCGCACACCATCTACGACGGCAACGGCAACCCCAGTACCACCACCTACACAATGAACAGTGCCGGGCTGAACACCGGTGTGACGATCACCGATGCGCTCGGCCACGCCAAGACGACGACCGTCAGCCCGCGCCGCGGGTTCATCGTGGGATCGGTCGACGCCAACAATGTCACCGAGACCTATCGGTTCGATGCGCTCGGGCGGGCCACCGCGGCCTGGAAGGCCTCCCGGCCGACGAGCGCCCCGGCGGACCACCTGTACACCTACGACCTGTCGAACACCGGCCAGACCGCGGTCACGGCCAAGCAGCTGAATGACCAGCTTGGCTATGTGACGTCGACGCTCATCTACGACGCACTGCTGCGGCCGCGCCAGACGCAGTCGATGACGCCCAAGGGCGGGCGCATGGTCACCGACACGTTCTACGACAGCCGTGGCTGGACCACGTCGACGAACAACGGCTGGTGGGACAGCGCGACGCTGCCCAACACGACCCCGGTGTCCGCCGCGGCCCTCACCGCCCAGGTGCCCAACCAGACCTCCTACGTCTACGACGGTCTCGGCCGCGCGGTGCGGGAGGTCCGCAGCAAGAACGGCGTCGCCGTTTCCACCGTCACCTCCATCCACAATGGAGATCGGACCACGATCGTCCCGCCGGCGGGTGGTGTTGTCACCAGCACACTCCAGGACGCTTTCGGTCGCGCCACCGAGGTCAGTCAGTATTCGGCGGCACCGGTGGTGAATGTTCCGGCGAACACGTTCACCGGGACATTCAGCGTGACCGGTGGCACGAAAGTGACCACGACCTGGGGCTACGACGGCAACCACAACCGGTCCACGTTCACCGACGCGGTCGGCAACCAGTGGGTGAGCACGTACAACCTGCTCGGCCAGGTCGTCGACCAGGACGACCCGGACTCGGGTGTCAGCCACAAGGTGTATGACGGCAACGGCAACGTCACCCAGAGCACCGATGGCAGGACGGTCACCGTCTCGTACACCTACGACGCGGTGAATCGCAAGACCGGCCAGTACAACTCCACGACTGCCGCTCAGAGCACCGCCAATCGGACCGACTGGTGGGTGTACGACAACTCCGACAACGCCGTGCCTGGAATGCCTCGCCCGATCGGGCACCTCACCACCAAGACCGCCTACCGCGGCGGGTCCGAATACACCATGCAGGCCAAGGGTTTCAACGCTTGGGGAGCCTCAACCGGCGAGACCTACAACATCCCCGGCATCCCCGAAGGCGCCCTCGGTGGCTCGTACACATTTTTGCACCAGTACACGACGAACACCGGCCTCCTTCTGAGGGACGTATTCCCGGCCAAGGGCGGCCTGCCTGCCGAGACGGTCAACTACGGCGTGTCCGGCGTCTTCGACCTGCCTTCGTCGGTCGGCGGGCTCACCGGCTACGCCGAAGGTGTCACGTACGACGAATATTTCCGGCCGGAGTACGAGGTGATCGGCGCCCAGCCCAACATTGCGGCGCTGACGTACGTCTACGACAAGCACACGGGCAATGTCACCGACAAGGTGTTGACGCGTGCGGTCGGCACCCCGTCGGACGTTGACAAGGAGTCGTACAAGTACGACCTGGCCGGGAACATCACCAGGCAGACCAGCTACCGCTTCGGTTCGACGACACCGACCGAGACCCAGTGCTTCACCTATGACGGGCTTCGCCGGCTGACCGCCGCGTGGACCGCCACCGACGCGTGCGCCGTCACCCCGACCGCCGGCAACCACACGATGGTCGGCGACAGCCTCGGCGCCGCCAGCGCGTACTGGACCACTTGGACGTTCGACTCCCTTGGGCAGCGCACCAACCAAACCCAGCACAGCACGACCGGCGGCGTCGACACCAGCACCAACTACGCCTACGACGGCAACGGCGCCGCCCAGCCGCACACGCTCACGTCGACCAGCACCACCGGCCCGGGCGCCGGCACCACCAGCTACGCCTACGATCTCGCAGGCAACACCACGAGCCGTAATGCCGGCCAGGGCAACCAGATCCTGAACTGGAACAGCACCGGGAAGCTGACCAGCGTCACCGGCAGCACCGCAGGCCCCAGCACCTTCATCTACGACGCTGACGGCGAACTGCTCCTGCAGAGGGATCCCGGCACCACCACGCTCTATCTGCCCGGTCAGCAGCATGTCCTCAACACCACGACCAGCACGGTCACCGGTACCCGGTACTACACGCTGCCCGGCGGCGGAACATGTGTCCGCAGCGGGACAGCCGCGAATGCCGTCACGTTCCAGATGGAAGGTCTGCACGGCACTCCGGACCTGTATCTCGACGCCACTGCCCAAAACCCCACCTGGCGGCAGAGCACCCCGTATGGGGCACCGCGCGGCGCCGTCACCGGTCCCTGGGTCGACAACCGCGGATTCCTCGGCGCGCCCACGGATGTGACGACCGGTCTGACGCAAGTGGGTGCGCGTCAGTACGACCCTGGCACCGGACGGTTCATCTCCATCGACCCGATCCTCGACTTCACTGACTCGCAGACGCTCAACGGTTACACCTACGCCGGTGGCAACCCGATGTCGTTCAGCGACCCTTCCGGCCTGATGCGCGACGCGGACGGGGGCGAGGAATGGATTCCCGAGCCGAACACCAAGTGCGTCCAGAGCAGTTGCCGTGCCGATGGGGTCACCCGCTGCCACACGCAGAGCGCTTCCTGCGTCGGCGGCAGGTCGTCCGGCGGCAATCCGGTCATCAAGGTCTACAAGAACGGGACCGTCACGGTCCAGTACTACGGCAGGAGCTATCTCAACGGCGTCGACATGACCGATTTCGTCGATGCCCCGAACGGCATGTCGATCGAATGGTGGGCCAACGGCGCGGAGAAGTACCTCGACAGCAAGGACAACATGCTGGCCGTGCCGTACGAGGGCGACGACGCGGTCGGGTTCGTGATCACGCAGGCGGCGTCGAGCGGCTACTACGGCGAGATGGATCCGGTCCTGCTGATCTCCATCCAACGGCTCGATCCCAACCGCAAGAGCATGCTGGAGAGCGGCGGCGGCCAGCTGACGACCGGGTCGCTGGCGGACGCCGCGATGCTCAAGGCCGGAGGCGGCATCGGCGCCGGCGCCAAGGCGCGTCCCTGCGGCAACTCGTTTTCGGCGGACACGTTGGTCCTGATGGCCGATGGCTCGTTGAGGCAGATCGAGGATGTCCGGATCGGCGACGTCGTGTTGTCGACCGACCCCGAAACGGGAATCACGTCGCGCGAAGCCGTCGTCGCCACCATCGTTGGTTCGGGCCAGAAGACGCTCGTTGAAGTAGTCGTCAATGTCCACGGACCTGAGGGGGACGTCGAGGGTCTGGTCGTCGCCACCGACGGTCATCCGTTCTGGGTCGACAGCCAAGACCGCTGGATAGCCGCCGCGGACCTCCTCAAGGGCGACGTCCTCAACGCGCCCGACGGCAGAGCGATCGAAGTGGTGCGCACGCGGGTCTGGCAACAGTTGGAAAAGGTTTACAACCTGACCGTTGCCAACATCCACACCTATTACGTCGTGGCCGGCGGTGTTCCAGTGCTTGTCCACAACGCCGGTGGCGCGGCCTCCCCGAACAAGGGGAAGGCCGGCGTCGAGATGCTCCGAGTGCAGCTGCTGGACCGTGGGTACACGATCAAGGGCACGGAGATCAGCATGACGGCGGCAAACGGTGTGGAGGTCAGGTTCGACATCGTGGCCGAGAAGAATGGGAAGCTGTATCTGTTCGACGCGAAGAACGGGCCGAATGCGGGCTTCACCAAGAATCAAGGCACCCTGGGGGGATATGCCTCCGTGGAAGCCGCGGGCGGCACGTTCACCGGGGACAACGCGAAGGCTGCGCGGCTGCATGGCAGGACGATCGGTCCGACCACCGTCAACATCGGTGGCTTCGGTGGCTATCGTTTCTGCTAGGCGACCGGACCGAAGGATCTGAAACGATGACCAACCTCAAGGCCGACAGTCTGAAGGCGTGCGCGGTCGCGCTACGCGCCCATGGATTCGTGAAGAAGCAGGGAGTGTTTCTCAAGCCAGGCGCCAGTCCGGCGTGCAGCGGTTGGCTCGGGCTCAACCTGGCGACGTGGGACCTTCCTTCCAAACTGGAGGTGAACCCCGTCGTCGGTGTGCGGCATGTGCCACTGGAAGACGCCCTTGTGGAACTCGCCGGCTGGTCGGCTTTCGACGCGCAGGTGTCCAGCCCGCTCGGGTACCTGATGCCGGGGAAGACGTTTCAGACTTGGGATTTCCCCGCCGACGGCGACCTGTCGGCGGTCGCCGGGCAGCTTGCGGGTGCCGTGTCACAGTACGGTGAGCCGTTTGTGGAGAAATGGTGCGACTGGGAGGTGTTCTCGGCCGAGATCGGCGGATCCGGGCTGCTGACGGACAATGAGAAGTGTCTGGTGCTGCCCCTGGTCCTTGCCCTGAACGGAGACCGGCGCGAAGCGTCGAGGATCGTCGAACACGAACTCGACCGGGTCGGCGCTGCGGACGACGTCTACTCGCAGTCCTATCGCAAGTTTGCGGCTGGATTCGCTGCGTGGAGGCCCTCGCCGCAGTAGCTGTTGCACCGCAGCGATGCGGGACCGCAGGGCACGAATGACAGACGTGGCGGGGGCCTGGCTCCCGCCACGTCTTTCGCTGCGGATCCGCCTGTGAGGACCAGAGGCTTGTCGAGCTCGTGGGGCGCCGGACGTTCGAGGTGCTCGTTTCCGACGACTCCTGAGCACGGCGCCTCAGTGGGCGTCCGGGTCGGGGACCGCGTGTTCGGCGGCGCGGCTGACCTGCTCCCAGGAGGACCACGTGTCCATGCGCCGGCGGGACAGGTCGAAGGCCAGGTCGTACACCATGCTGCCGAGCAGGAGGCGCAGCGGTGGGTCGGCGCTGTCGACCAGCCGCAGCAGCGCCTCGGCGGCGAGGGCCGGGTCGCTGTCCACCGAGCCCGACGCCCACTGCTCCTCCAGTTCGGCACGCAACGGCGCGTACGGCTCCAGGGGAGTGGTGGCGGCGATGCTGGAGTACAGGTCGGTCCAGTAGCCGCCCGGCTGGACGATGCTGACCTTCACGTCGAACGCCGCGGCCTCCAGGGCCAGGGCTTCGCTCATGCCTTCGAGGGCGAACTTGCTGGCGCTGTACATGCCGGTGGAGGGGAAGCCGCCGAGCGCGGCGATGCTGGAGATCTGCACGATGTGGCCGGAGCGCTGGGTGCGCAGGTGGGGCAGGGCGGCCTGGGTGACCCACAGCGCGCCGAAGTAGTTGACCTCGAACTGGGCGCGGGCCTCGGCCTCGGTGAACTCCTCGAGCATGCCCATGGACATGGTGCCGGCGTTGTTGACGACGATGTCGAGGCCGCCGAAGTGTTCGGCCGCGGTGTCCACGGCGGCGGTCACCGCGGCGCGGTCGGTGACGTCGAGCGGCAGGGTGAGCAGGCGGTCGTCGGGGGTGTCGCGGGTGAGCGACCGTGCGGCGGCCACGACCCGGTCGCCCCGGGCGTGTGCGGCCCGGGCGAAGGCCCGGCCCAGGCCGCGGCTGGCGCCGGTGATGAACCAGGTGCGCATGAGCGCCTCCGTTCGGATAGGGCGAGACGAGACGGTCCGTCTCACTACAGGCAGCACCGTATGCCGACACATGCGACGGCGTCAAGACGAGACGGTTCGTCTCGGCGCGGGTACGATGGCCGCCATGACGACGCGACGGAACGAGGCTTCGCGGCGCGCCATCCTCGCCGCCGCGTTCGAGCTGCTGCAGGAGGTCGACTACGCGAAGCTCAGCATCGAGGGCATCGCCGCCCGGGCCGGCGTCGGCAAGCAGACCATCTACCGCTGGTGGCCGTCCAAGGGCGCAATACTGCTCGACGCGTTCCTGATCCTGAGCGAGGGAGCGGACGGCGGGCCGCCGGTGCTGCCCGACACCGGCGACCTCGAGGCGGACCTGACCGCGGTCCTCGACGCCACCGTCGCCGAGCTCGCCGACCCGAGACTGGGGCAGGCGATGCGCGCCCTGGCCATCGAGGTCGCCCGCGACGCCGACCTCGCCGCCGCCTACGCCGAACGCCTCGACGGCCCGCTGCGGCACGCCAAACGGGAGCGGCTGCGCAGCGCCCAACGGGCGGGTCAGCTCGCCGCCGACGCCGACCTCGACGTGGCGGTCGACCTGATCTGGGGGCCGGTGCTCAACCGGTGGCTGCACCGCACCGGCCCGCTCACCGCCGGCTACACCCGCGCCGTCATCACCGCCGCCCTCAACGGCCTGCGGCGCTGAGCCCGCGGCGGCAACCGGTTTGGCCAGGCGGGAGTGGGTAGTGCCCGCGCATGTCTTCGACGGTGGTGCCAGGTGAGGACCGGGCGAACGGTGTGACCGTGGCGGCGCAGGCGCGACCGGACCGCTGGTGGTTCGGGCCCGGGCAGCCGACCGTACCGATCAGAGCCGGCGCCGACGCCCCGGACGGCGGGCGCGCGCAGACGACCCAGGGCTACGTGTGGGCGTTCACCGCCGACGAGGCCCAGCGGCACCTGTGGTGGGGGACCGTCTCCAACGCCACCGGCGGCGGCATGGCGACCCTGGCCGCGGAGTTCACCGGCGCGGGGCTCGGCGCCCCGGTGCGGCCGTGGGACGACCCGGAGAACGTCACCTGCGAGTTCGACACCTCGTTCAACGCCGCGTACGACGTACCGCCGACCCAGAGCATCGCCGGTGACGCACTGCCGGCGCAGATCTGGCAGTACGACATCGACACCGGCGTCGCCACCGAACGCACCCCGGACCGGAAGCAGTGCCCGGAGTTTCAGCGGCTCGCGGGTGTCCGCGCGGCCGGGTCGGTCGGCGACGTCGTGCTCCTCGGCGGCATCGAGACCACCACGACCGCCGGCGCGCAGGCGGGCGGCACGGTGCTGCTGCTCGCGTACCGCGTGGACGGCACCTTCCTCGGCGCGCGGCGGTTCCCGGAATGGGACAACATCAAGAACTTCGTCGTCGCCGGCGGGCGGCTGTACTTCGGGGTGGGGCTCGCCGCGGACGGCAAGGCGAAGGGCAGCGTGCAGCGGTGGACGGGCACCGCGGCGGACCCGTTCAAGTTCGAGGAGGTCGGGCGGCTGGGCAACCAGCCGGCGTACTTCACCGTCCACCGCGACCGCATCGTCACCGGCACCTGGATCGGCACCGGCAGCACCGAGCCCGCCGGGGTCTACCTCAGCCCGCCGCTGCACGAGCTCGGCCCGGACACCCGGGACGGGTGGAAGCTCGTCTTCACCGCCGCCAACCTCTTCCCGGATCCGCTGACCGCGCACGCCATGGTGTCGTTCGCGGTCACCTCCTACGAGGGCTGGATCTACGCCACGTTCGGCATCCCGTCCGTCGCGCCGTCGCTGACCCACCACCTCGCCGCGTACCCGCAGATCCCGCGCGGCTCCGTCGCCGAGCTGGCGCTCGCGTACATGCGCACCTCACCCGGTGGGGTCGTCTACCGCATCAAGGACCCGGGCGAGGTCAACCAGCAGGTCGAGCTGCTCTACGGCGAGCACCGTTACTGGGTCTACGACCAGGTCACCGGCGAGTGGGCGCTGCGCGACAACCTACTGCACCAGGAGCCGCGGTTCGGCGGCGGCGGGTTCGGCAGCCGGTTCAACGACTACGTCGGCTGGGGCGCCGCCGTGTTCCGCGGGAAGCTGTACCTCGGGACGTTCAACACCGAGAAGGTGCTGCGTGACATCACGCTCAACCCCGCGACCGGCCTGCTGAACGAGGTGCTCGCCCGGCCCGTCCGGGACGTGGAGGTCAACCTGTGGCGGCAGATCGCGTCGCGTCTGGTGTTCCGCGACAACCGCACCGCCGGGCAGGTGTGGGTGTTCGACGACGCCGACAGCCCCGCCCGGCCGCTGACGACCACCGGGTTCAACAACGCCTGCAACTGGGGTGTCCGCGGCGTGCTGCCCGTCGGTGACGAGCACCTGTTCTTCGGCACCAACCAGGGCTGGCAGTACCCGACGGAACCCCGCGACGGCCCGCCCCGCCGCGCCGGCTGGCAGCTGCTCAGGCACGACCCCGCCGCCGCGGTCTCCTCGCCGCCGCTGTGGGAACGGGCGAAGCAGCTCGCAACCGCCGCGGGGCGAGCATCCCGATGAGGCCGTGCGGGGGCGGTGCCGCCGAAGATGACGAAGGCGCTACAGCTGCTCAGTGGCGATCGGGAGCGCCGGGATGATGACGAAGACCCGGTCCAGTGCGGTGAGCCGGAAGATCCTCAGCAGCCGTTCGTGCGGGCAGACCAGGGTCAAGGACTGGCCGCGTTCGGCGAGCCGCTTGTGGGCGCTGACGAGGACGCCCAGCGCGGTCGAGTCGATGAACTGCACCGCGGTCAGGTCCACGACGAGCGGCGTGTCGTGCTCGTCCAGCACCGTGTGCAGAAACCGCCGGAACGCGGTCGCGCTGGTGGTTTCCAGCTCGCCCGACGGGGCCACGACGGCGCCGTAGGGACGCAGTGTCAGGGCAGGTTCCACGCGTTCCTCGCAGCCGGAGTGGTGAGGGCGAGCTCGAACCAGACGTCTTTGCCGTTGCCGGGGTGCTTGCTGACGCCCCAGTCCGCCGAGATCGCGTCGACCAGCATCAGACCTCGGCCGTTGTCGAGATCCGGAGTCGGCGTGAGCCGGGCCACGGGCGTGCCGGCTCCCTGGTCGTGGACGGTGACCCGGAGGCGGCCGGCGTCGCACTGCAGGTGGACCGCTTCGAGGCCGCCGCCGTGCTGGACGGCGTTGACGCACAGCTCACTGAGCAGGAGGTCGACGTCGTCGGCGAGGTCGGCGCCGACCGGGTGGTCGAGCAGGCCCGGCAGGGTCTGGCGGGCCCAGGTGCGGGCCGCCGCCGACTCGGTGAGGTCCGTGGCGACCCGTGGCTGCCAGTGCGCGGAGCGGGCAGGGGGCCGCGGCCCGGCCGGAGGAGTGCCCGTGTCCAAAAGGCTGCCCTCCGCTCGGTGTGCGCCGCCGACAGCTCACAGGGGGACTGCGGGTGTACGCCCGCCGCCGAGCCGCTGTTGCAGTATTTGCCGGGCGGTACGAAAGCAAACATGTGCATACGGGGTCAGCCGGGCTGGGCCGCCATCGCCGGCTCGCGGGTCTCCACGCGCCGGGCGCCGCCGAACTGCAGGACGGCGACGCAGGACAGCACCAGGACGCCGCCGGCGAGCTGGATCGGCGTCAGCTGCTCACCGAGGGTCAGCGCGGCGAGGCCGGTGGTGACGACCGGCTCGAACGTCGACAGGATCGCCGCCGTCGACGGGCCGGTGCGCTGCAGGCCGGCGAAGAACGTCAGCATCGCCGCCGCCGTGGACACGAACGCGATGCAGGCCAGCCAGAACCAGCCGGCCGGGCCGAAGCTCAGGTCGAGCCCGCCGGACACCGCGGACCGCAGGCCGTAGCTGCCGGCGGCGCCGGTCATCACCAGCGCGCACAGCAGGATCGGCGGCAGCCGGTGTACCACCGTGTCGGCGACCAGGATGTAGACGGTGTAGACGACCGCGGTGCCGAAGCCGAACAGGGCACCGAGGGCGTCGAAGGTGCCGCCGCCGGCGCCGAGCAGCACCAGCAGCGTCCCGGCCGACGCGACCAGCAGCGCCGCACCGCGCCCCGCGGTGAGCCGCTCCCGGCCGATCAGGACCGCGGCCACGGTGACCAGGACCGGGTAGGTGTAGAGGATCAGCGACAGCAGCGACGCGTCCATCCGCTCCAGCGCGGCGAAGTAGAAGCCCGACTGCAGGGCATAGCCGACGGCGCCGAGCCCGACCGCGGTGGCCAGCACCTTCCCCCGGCCTCCGGCAGCGGTTTCGGCAGGTGTACGACTACCGCCCGGCATCCGCCGCAGCTCCGGCCGGACGAGCAGGACCAGCCACAGCAGGGCGGCCGCCAGTGCGAACCGCACGAGCAGCAGCGCCTCCAGCGACACACCCGCGTCGTAGGCGAACTTGCCGAAGATCCCGAGCGCGCCGAAGCACGCCGCGGACACCAGACATAACAGCGGTCCCATGCGATGCAGCTTCAGGCACCGGAAGCTGCAGGTCCAGCGATGAATCATGGAGCTGATTCGTTAGGATTCCCGCATGGTCGCTCTGGACCTCCGGCGCCTGCGGTTCCTGCGCGAGTTCGAGGAGCGCGGCACCCTCGCCGCGGTCGCCACCGCCCTCGGCTACAGCCCGTCCACGGTCTCGCAGCAGCTGGCCCTGCTGGAGAAGGACGTCGGCACGGCGCTGCTGGAGAAGGCCGGCCGGGGCGTGCGGCTCAACGACGCGGGGCGGCTCCTCGCGCAGCACGCGAGGGTGCTGCTGAGCGCTGCCGAGGCCGCGGAGTCCGACCTGGCCGCGCTCGGCGGCGACATCCGCGGCACGGTGCGTGCCGGCGGCCTGCAGTCCGCGGCCCGCCGCCTGCTCGTGCCCGCGGTCGCCCGCATGCAGGCCGAGCACCCGCGGGTCCGTGCGGAGATCTTCGAGCTGGAGCTCGAACAGGCCCTGCCCGGCCTGCGGCTCGGGGCCGTCGACCTGGTCATCGGCGACGACTACGACGGCCATCCGCGCCCCCGCCCGGCCGGGATGCGCTTCACGACCCTGCTCGAGGAGCGGCTGAAGGTGGTGCTGCCCGCGGCGCACCCGCTCGCCGCACCGGGCGGCCCGGTCCCGATCACGATGCTGCGCGCCGACGTGTGGACCGCCTCGGCCGAAGGCACCGGCCACCACGCGATGGTCGTCGGCACGTGCCGCGTCCTCGGCGGGTACGAGCCGGACCTGCGCCACCGCTCCAGCGACGCCGACGTGCAGCTGGAGCTGGTCCGTGCCACGGGCGCCGTCGCGCTCCTGCCGCCGCTGTCGCTGCCCGCCGCCGACCCGGCGATCGCCGTGCGTGACCTCGCGGAGGCGACCCTCGCCCGGCGGCTCGTCGCGGTCACCCGGGACACCCCGCCGGCGCCCGCCCTGACCGCCTTCCTGGCGGCCGTCACCGGCCAGGCGCGCAGGCTCGCCCGGTGACCCGCGGCGGGCACGGAGCCCGCCGCGGGGTGCAACGGTTATGCGTTGTTGGCGATGTCCCAGACGTTGGTGCCCGCGTCGACGCCGACGAGGTCGCACTTGCCGTCGTTGTTCAGGTCACCGACCCCGATCTGCACGAACCCGCTGAGCGCGTCGATGAGCACCTGCGGTCCGAAGGCCGTGCCGTTGTGCGGCAGGTCGTAGACGTCGCCGTTGGACGTGTTGCCGACGAGGTCGCTCTTGCCGTCGTTGTTCATGTCGCCGACGGAGAGGTTGCGGAAGGCGCTGTGGAAGATGATGTTCACGTTGGGGCCCCAGGACAGGCCGTTGGTGGCGTTGTTCTGGGTCGTGTAGACGTCGCCCAGGGAGTTGACGCCGACCAGGTCGGTCTTGCCGTTGGTCTCCAGGTCACCGACGGCGATGTCGGCGTACGGGCTGAGGCCGTAGATCAGCGTCGTCGCGCCCCAGCTGATGCCGTTGACGACGTTGTTCGGCACCATGTACACGTTGCCGTTGGACGTCATGCCGACCAGGTCGTTCCTGCCGTCGTTGTTCATGTCGCCGACCGCGACCCTGGTCCAGTTGGTGGCGCCGTTGATGAGCGTCATCGTGCCCCAGCCGAGGCCGTTGATGCCGATGCTCGGGATGATGTACACGTTGCCGGGCCCGGCGCCGGTGACACCGACGAGGTCGACCTTGCCGTCGTTGTTGAGGTCACCCACGGCGATGTCCTTGAACGCGCTGCCGCCTACCGCGAGGTGGTTGGTGTTCCACGAGATCCCGTTGCCCGGCGAGCCGACCATCGCCGCCGTGAGCCGGCTGTTCCACGCCTGCGCCTGGCTGACCTGCCCGGCGAAGTACGAGCCGCGGACACCGCCGAACTTCGCGCTGCCGATCACGAACCCGCCGGTCGCCGGCCATGACACCGTCGTGGTGTGCTTCTCGGTCGCCTTGTGCACCTTGTTGACGTACAGCGTCATCGCCTGCGACTGCACGTCGTAGGCCGCGACCAGGTGCGTCCACACGCCGATCGGGTTGACCGCCGGGGCCCTCGCCACGACATAGGTGGCCGTGCCGGTGTCCGACGTCGCCATGCCGAAGCGCCACTCGTGGTTCGTCGCGTCGGAGGACAGGTAGAAGCGTGCCGTGTTCGCGCCGTCCTCGGAGAGGATGACGCCGCCCTCGGCGGTCGGCTTGACCCACACCGACACCGAGAACGAGCCGTTGGTGTTGACGATCGGCGTGCTGTTCATCAGGGTCCCGTTGGGGCTGGCGACGACCGTGCCGGACGAGGTCGTGTTGAGCCGGATGCTCGGGTCGAACGTGTCGCCGGTGTGCTGCACGACGTTGCCGGCCGTGCCGGACGCGGTCAGTGTGGTGCCGCCGGTGGTGTCCGCGACCGTGCTGCCGGCCAGCTTGTCCAGCGGCCAATAATGCTCGGACGTGATGAGCGTCTGGCCGCTGCGCTGGGTGAGCGTGCCCGTGCTGCCGCTGAGGTTGCTCACCAGCCACGTCCCGACGCCCTGCGACGGGCCCACGGCCCACACGTCGGCGGTGCCGTCGGCGTTGACGTCGGCCGCCTGCAGCGCGACGTTCGCGTTGGTGTACCAGCCGGTCGCCAGCTGGTACTGGGTGTAGGCGAGCGTGCCGGCGTTCAGGTCGGCGGTCACGTTCTTCCACAGGTACAGCGCGCCGGTCGCCTTGTGCCACAGGAACATCTGCGTGCCCGACGCCGTCTGCGCGGTGGTGATCGTCCACGCCTGCCAGGTGGTGCCCCCCACCGGCGGTTGCGTGCTCAGCTGGTACGGGAACTGGTAGTTGTTCAGGCCGTTCTGGTTGGGGATGTAGGTGAGGTAGTAGCCGTTGCCGGCGTCACCGTTGACGGTGAGCAGGTCCGGGTAGGCCAGGCCCTGCCCCGCGCTGTTGTAGGCGTTGACCACCTGCAGCGGGTTGAGGCTGTTGATGTCGCTGAGCATCCCGGCGGAGATGGTGTGCTCGTTGCCGGAGCGGTGCGCCTGCAGCACCGAGCCGTCGCCGATGCCGTTGATGACCATGCCGCTGCCCGGGTTGGCGCCGCCCGGGTAGTACACCAGGAAGTCCTGCAGCCCGGTGCCGGTGAAGCGGCCGGTGACGACCTTCGCGCCGTCGAAGTTGGACGGCAGGTTGTCGCCCATCACGCCGTTGCCGTTGGCGCCGATGTTGATGCCGGCCACGTCGATCGCTGAGCCGGTGCCGCGGGCCTGCCACAGCCCGGCCGGGATGCTGTTGACCGCGCCGACGGCGTGCAGGTCGGCCTTGCCGTCGCCGGTGGTGTCCTGATCGGCCTGCGCCGCCGCGGCGTTGGAGTTGAACACGACGGTGGCGTTGTCACCGATGTTGCTGCCGGCCGACAGGCTCGTCACGGTCAGCACGTTGGTGGACCGGTTCGGGGTGACCGTGATGGAGGCGTTGCCCGACGTCGCGGTGACCTGGGTCGGCGGGCCGGCGTTGAGCTGGTACAGGTAGCCGGTGGGCGCCGGTCCGGTGGCCGGACCCGCGATCGTGAACGTCGCCGGCTGCCCGATCGTCGTGCTCGCCGGCTTCGTCACGGTCGGCGCGCCGGTGCGGGTCGGGTCGTAGGCGAACGTGCACGTGTCCGACCACGGGCTGTCGTAGACGGTGTCGGTGACCTTCACCCGCCAGGAGAACTGGGTGAGGCTCCCGTTGGCCGCGGTCCGCAGGACGTTGACCGGCACGATGAGGGTCGCGTTGGAGCCGGAGGGCGCGGTCAGCAGCGCCGGATTCGAGGTGGCGAGCAGGGTGTGGCCGGCGTCGGAGGTCTTCCAGAGCTCGTAGGTGACGCCGAGGCTGCCGCCCTCGCGGTCCGACACCGGCGCGAACAGGCTGACGTTGCCGTCGCCGATCGTCGACGGCGGGCTGGCGGCGCAGGCCGACGCCGGCGATGTGGTGAGATTCTGCGGCTTGTCCGGCGCGTGGTTGTAGGTGACCGACAGCGTCGTCCCGCTGACGGTGAACTCCTTGTAGTTGCCGACGTTCTCGTCGCCGCCCATCATGCCGAACGTGCGGGTGGCCCGGGAGGCCGCCACGTCCGCGACGATGGTGCTGGTGACGACGAACGACTCCCCGGCGGCGGCGCAGCCGCTGTTGTAGCCGTGGGCGAACGTGCCGGTGGCGACGACGGTGCCCATGTTGTCTTTCCACGCGTTCCAGTTGGCGTTGCCCGAGGTGAGCGTCGCGCTGGGGGCGGTGATGTTGAGCTGCTTCGCCGTGCAGCTGTACGAGTACTGGTTGAGCACGTACAGCCGCGCCTCCTGGATGGTGGCACCGGCGAGGGTGCCGACCGGGATCGCGAAGTTGACCAGCGTCCGGGACTTCATGGAGCCGGAGTTGCCGACCTGCATGCGGCCCTGCGGGTCCGGTGTGTTGTTCCAGTAGTTGCTGCTCGGGAAGTTGGCCGTGACGGTGGACCAGGCGCTCCTGGCCGGGCCGATCGGCTCCCAGCCCGGGTCGATGTAGACCGGGTAGGTGGTGCCCTCGCCCTTCAGCACGGTGCTGTCCGGCACGAGGTTGATCTCACCGGAGCTCGCCGAGGTCATCTTCGCCGCGGTGCCGAGCTGCGCGGTCCGGGCGTGCGAGCCCGGCCCGTCCGCCGTCGACGGCTCCTCGATGGTGCCCGGCGCCACGGACCGCATCGTCCCGGCAGTCGCCGCGGTGGCCGAGTCCCACATGATCGGGGCGGCGGCGCTGAACACCGGCCGGCCCTTGTCGTCCTTCGCGGCGAGGTTGCCGGCACCGTCAGCGGTGACGCTCAGCCCGGTGGTCTTCGTGCCCATCCGCAGTTTCGCCAGCGCCGGGTTCGCCGCCGCCTTCGCGTCGCGCACGACGAGCACCTGCCGGACCCCGCCCTGGGTGTCGGCGGTCAGCTGCAGGTCGACGCCGGGCAGCACGCTCTTGTACGTCGCGGTCGCGCCGGACAGTGTCGGCTCCGGCAGCGTGAACGGCACCTCGAGGCCGAGGGACCGGCCGGTGTCGGTCATCGTCACGGCCGGGCCGGTCCCGCCGCCGGACAGCCGCAGGTCGCCGGTGGCCACCGCCGGGCTGATCGAGCCGTCGCCGTTGCGGCGCAGCGTCGCGTCGAGCGTCTTCCACTGCCCGCCGACCCGCTTGCGGACCGGTGCCGCCGCCCGGGTCAGCGTGAACGTGCCGGTCGGGTTGGCGACGAGCGTGTCCGTCGCGGTGGTCGAGCCGGTCACGTCGACCGGCTTGCGGGTCGCCTTGGCCTGGGCCAGGGCCTGTTCGGCGGTGAGTGGTGCGCTGGCCGGGTTGCCGGCCGGCGGCGCGGCGGCCGCGACGTCCGGCGCCAGCGCCGGCAGCGCGGCGGCGACCATGGTCAGCGCTACGGCCGCGAGCCGTCCGCGCCGCCCCCGTGAACCATCAACGTGCATGTTCCGTCCTTCGCTACGAGCCGGGGCATTCGGCGCCCGGGCGCGCAACGTAACGATCAAAAGCGATCCGTGGGGGGCGCCCGTCGGCGCCGATGTCGGACACGACCGGACAAACGATCTCCAACACAACAGCGGTACCGGTAAATATTCACCGAACCGTGATGTGTCCGGTACCGCCGCACGCCACCCCCGCGTAACCCCGTGACCAGCGGTCCCGCGGTCTACAGTGGATCAGCGGGGGCCACGGTCGTGCGCTCCGTGCGGGGCGGGCACCGGAGGAGGAAGCGGATGAGCTGGAGCGGAAGGCTCGGCACCGTCGGCGTGTGGCGGGGCGTCACCGCCGTCGACCCGGCGCTGGCCAGGACCATCGAGGGTCTCGGGTACGGCGCCGTCTGGCTGGGCGGCTCCCCGGGTTCGGACCTGCGGCCGGCCGAGGCCCTGCTCGACGGCACCGATTCGATCGTCGTCGCCACCGGCATCGTCAACATCTGGTCGTCCGACCCGGCCGAGCTCGCCGACTCCTACCACCGCATCCAGGACCGGCACCCCGGGCGGCTGCTGCTCGGCATCGGGTCCGGGCACCGCGAGGCCAACGCGGGCCGCAACCGCCCCATCGAGGCGATGGCCCGCTACCTCGACGTCCTCGACGAGCGGGGCGTGCCCGCCGCGTCCCGGGTGCTGTCCGCGCTCGGGCCGCGCATGCTCGCCCTGGCCGCCGAGCGCAGCGCCGGCACCCACCCGTATCTCACCGTCGCCGCGCAGACCGCCGAGGCACGGGCCACGCTCGGCCCGGACGCGCTGGTCGCACCCGAGCAGACGGTCGTGCTGGACCCCGACCCGGAAACCGCCCGGCGCAGCGCCCGCGCCTTCCTCACCCGGTACCTGGGCCTGGTGAACTACACCAGCACCATGCACCGCGCCGGGTTCACCGAGCAGGACACCGCGGGCGAGGGCAGCGACCACCTCGTCGACCGGATCATCGCGCACGGCGACGCCACGGCCCTCGCCGCCGCCGTCCGCGCCCACCTCGACGCCGGCGCCGACCACGTCTGCGTCCAGGTCCAGCCCGCCGACGGCGACGTCGTCCCCGCGCTGACCGCCATCGCCGGCGAGCTCCACCTGCGCCCGGCCCCTTAACCCGACCGGCCCGACCGGCACGGCGAAAGTTTCACGGCCGCACGGCGGCGGACAGGACCGGTCACGGGAAAACCGTAATCGGCGGGCGGCCGGACGCACCTCCTTCAACGACAAACGGGATTCGTTTGCGGTTGAAGGGAGGGGCCTGTGGGAAGACGCCCACGAATACTCTCGGTCGCGCTCGCCTGCGTGGCGGCGTCCGCCGGGGTCGTCACGCTGTCCGTGTGGCCGACGGAGGCGGCCGTCGCGCGGTCGGTGGTGGTGTGTACACCCTCGCGTCCGGCTCCAGCGGCAAGTGCGTCACGGTCGCCGGCGCCGGGACCGGCAACGGCGGCCTGCTGCAGCAGGTGGCGTGCAACGCGGCGGCCACGGAGCAGCAGCTGTCGGTCGTCGCGCAGAGCGGCGCCTACGGCCTCGTCAACGTCAACAGCGGCAAGTGCGTCGACGTGCCGTACTCCTCGACGACCACCGGCACCCAGCTGTGGCAGTGGACGTGCGGCGGCTCGGCGAACCAGACGTGGCAGCTGACCGCCAGTGCCGCCGCGTCCGGCAAGTACCTGGTGAAGAGCGCGGCGAACGGGTTGTGCGTCAGCAACAAGGACGGCTCCACCGCCGGTAACAACCCGATCGTGCAGGAACCCTGCGCGGACATCGCGCGGATGCAGTGGTCGTTCAACTACGTGTCCGGGCCGGCGACGCCGACGTCACCGGCGGGCAAGCCGACCGTCGCCGCCGACGGCAGCGGCACCTACCGGACCGTGCAGCAGGCCGTGGACGCGGTCCCGGCGAACAACACCACGCGCAGGGTCATCACCGTCAAGGCCGGGACCTACCGCGAGATCGTCACCGTGCCGGCGAACAAGCCGTTCATCACCCTGCAGGGCCTCGGCACGTCGCCAAGCCAGACGACGATCGTCGGCAACCGCGACGCCGGGCACTACGGGCTGCAGGGCAGCGCCACCGTCGGCGTGCTCGGCAAGGAGTTCACGGCGCTCAACCTGAGCATCGCCAACGACTACGACGAGAACACCTACGAGACCGGCGACCAGGCCCTGGCGCTGTACCTCGACGCGGACCGGGCCCGGTTCGACAACGTGCGGTTGCTCGGCGACCAGGACACGTTCCTCGTCGACGGCAACGCCCGTACGTACTTCACCCGCTCGTACATCGAAGGCACCACCGACTTCATCTTCGGTGCCGGCATCGCGGTCTTCAACGCCTCCACCATCCACGAGAAGCGCAGCACCGGCGGCACGATGACCGCGGCGAGCACACCGCCGGAGAAGACCTACGGCTTCCTGTTCTACAAGTGCACGATCACCGGCGCCGGCGGCAACAACACCACGCTGGGCCGGCCGTGGCGGCAGGGCGCGCAGGTGCTGTACCGCGAGTCGAACCTCAGCGCCACGGTCCGCACGTCGCAGCCGTGGACGGACATGTCGACGAACACGTGGAAGAACGCGCGGTTCGCCGAGTACCGCAACACGGGCTCCGGCGCGGGCACGAACGGCAACCGCCCGCAGCTCAGCGACGCGCAGGCACCGAACTACACCCCGCAGAGGTACCTCGCGGGATCCGATGGCTGGAACCCCGTCTAACAAAGGAGCACCCCAGTGCAGTACCGCAGAACGGCCGTCCTGGTCGCGTCGGTCCTCGCGACCTCCGCCGGTGTCGTGGCCGTCACCGTGTGGCCGTCGGAGGCGGCCGTCGCCCCCGTGAACGGCGGCGTCTATACCCTCGCCTCCGGCGCCAGCGGCAAGTGCGTCACCGCCGCCGGGACCGGCAACGGCGGCCTGCTCACCCAGGTCGCCTGCAACACCGCCGCGGCCGAGCAGCAGCTGTCGGTCGTCGCGCAGAGCGGCGCCTACGGGCTCGTGGTCAAGAGCAGCGGCAGGTGCGTCGACGTGCCGTACTCCTCGACGACCACCGGCACCCAGCTGTGGCAGTGGACGTGCGGCGGCTCGGCGAACCAGACGTGGCAGCTGACCGCCAGTGCCGCCGCGTCCGGCAAGTACCTGGTGAAGAGCGCGGCGAACGGGTTGTGCGTCAGCAACAAGGACGGCTCCACCGCCGGTAACAACCCGATCGTCCAGGAGCCCTGCGCCGACGTCGCCCGGATGCAGTGGTCGTTCAACCCGGCCGCCGGGGGCAGCGCCAGGACCTGGTCGAACACCGCCGACGGCTTCGCGCAGGGCACGACCGGCGGCGCCGGCGGCACGGCCGTGACCGTCACCACCTACGCCGACCTGCTCAAGTACGCGACGGCGTCCGCCGCCTACGTCATCCGGGTCAGCGGCACCATCACCGTGCCGAACTACGGCTACGAGATCCCCGTCGCCTCCAACAAGACCCTTGTCGGCGTCGGGAAGACCGGCCGCATCAAGAACGGCGGGTTCTTCCTCGGCGCCGGCGTGCGGAACGTCATCATCCGGAACCTGACGATCGGGGACACGGCGGTCGCGTCCGACGACCCCGACGACAAGGACTTCGACTACGACGGCATCCAGATGGACACCGCCGACCACGTGTGGATCGACCACAACACGTTCACGAACATCAACGACGGCTACATCGACTCGCGCAAGGACACGAACAACGTCACCGTGTCCTGGAACATCCTCGGCAACCACAACAAGACGTTCGGCATCGGCTGGACCGAGAACGTGGTGGCCCGCATGACCATCCACCACAACTGGCTGCACGACACCGCGCAGCGCAACCCGAGCGCGGACAACCTCGCCTACGCCCACCTGTACAACAACTACCTGCAGAACGTGACCAGCTACGGCAACTACGCCCGCGGCGCCACGAAGATGGTCCTGGAGAACAGCTACTTCGACCACGTGAACAACCCCTACTACCCGGACGCGAACGCGCAGCTGAAGCAGTCGGGCAGCATCGTGGTCAACAGCAGCGGACGGCAGGAGACGAGAGGCTCGGCGTTCAACCCGGGCAGCTTCTACTCCTACACCCTGGACCCGGCCGCCGACGTGCCGAACCTGGTGAAGACCTACAGCGGCCCGCAGGCGAACATCGTCATGTGACCGTCACGGCTCCCGCATCCCGGCGCCGGCGTCCGCGGTTGCGACGGCGACGAGGAAGTCGGTGAGGGGCAGGCGCCCGTCGGCCTGGCGGGCGCCCTGCGCGGTGGTGGGATCGGTGGACCGGAAGGTCGCCGCGCCCGCCACCGCGCCGCCCCCCACGCCGTCCCGCCGGCGCGGACCAGCGCACCGAGCGCGTCGCGGTCGCCGCCCCGCGCGGCGTGCACGAGCTCGACGACCGGGCGTTGGGGGCGGGTGTGAACCTCTCCGGCATGCGGGGTCCCTTCGGGTAGGTGCGGTCAGGCGTCCTTGTACAGCTGCGCGCCGACCCACCCGGATTGCAGAAACCTCACGGAATCGTCGGGACCGCCTGGTTGAGGCTCGGCACGTGGCCGACGATGAAGCGCCACGCCATGCTCTGCCGGTCGACGCGGTTGCTGCGGCCGAACCAGGACGCCGGCCGGTTCGTCATGTCGCCCTTGCCGCACGTCGCGCTGTCCCCGCCGCCGCTGGTCACGGCGAACAGCTCCGGCACGCCGGCCTCCCACTCCAGGGTCGGGCCGCCGCTGTCGCCGGAGGAGTGCCCGCCGATGACGCTGCGCACGTACATCATGTTCGCCGGCAGCGCGGGCACGGTGCAGCTCATCGTGTTCACCCAGGCCCGCGGCACGTTCTTGACCTCGGCGACCAGCGGCAGGCGCTGGATGTCGCCCTTGCCCTCGGCGGTCTCGCCGAAGCCGTACGCGTAGGCGTTGACGCCCGCCGGGATCGGCCGCGCCGCGATCCGGATCGGCGTGACGTTCGGGAACGGCTCGGCGAGCCTGAGCAGCGCGACGTCGTTGGCCATCGTGTTCTCGTCGTAGCCGTCCATCCGCCAGATCTCGCTGACCTTCAGCCGCCGCCCTCCGGGCGAGGTGACGGACGCGTCCGGCCGCACCATGATGTGCCTCGCCTTGTACGGGTCGCCCTGCTTCTTGCCCTTGTTCGTGCAGTGCTGCGCCGTGAGGACCCAGCGCGGCGCGATGATCGTCCCGGTGCAGTACTCGGTGACGTCGTACCGCAGCCCGCCGTCCGCCTCGAGCCGCACCAGCGCCGGAACGAGCGTCCTGCCGTTCTCGTGCGCCGCGAACCCGCCGATGACCGCGGCCGCCGGCTGTGCCGCCCCGACCGCGGCGAGCACGGCGGCCGCCAACATCGTGCCCGCCACGCGGCGGACCCGGACTCCAATGACCATGACTGTGCTGGGCCTTTCCTCGCTGACCGCTGACCCGCTCACGGTAGGCAGCGGCCCTCGGGCTGACCTCGCCCGACGGGCCCGTTGTTCCCGCCGTGGGGGAGCCCGTGCCGTCCGGCCGGTGTACCCCGATCAGGCGCCGGCCTTGGCCGTCCGGCCGAGGGTCACACTGCCGGCGTCATGCGTCGTACGCCGCGAACCGGTCGAGCAGGCCCTGCGGTGCGGTGTCCTCGAAGCAGAGCGCGAGGTTGTCGGCGGCGTCGCGGGCGGCGTCGGCGCTGCGCGGGAAGAGCTCCCGCTCGTATGCCGTCAGCGCGGCCTCCACGTCGCCCGGGTGCGCGGCGATCGCCGTGCCGAGCGAGGCGCCGTCGAGCATGGCCAGGTTGGCGCCCTCGCCGGCGAACGGCGACATGAGGTGCGCGGCGTCGCCGAGCAGGGTCACGCCGGGGACGCGGTCCCAGCGGTGCTCGACCGGCAGGGCGTTGATGGCGCGGGGGACCAGCGGCCCGTCCGCCTCGGTGATGAGGGCCCGCAGCTCGGGAGCCCAGCCGTCGAACTGCTCCAGCAGGACGGCCTTGCTCCTGCCGGGGTCGGCGAAGTCCACAGTGGATGCCCAGCCGGCCGGGACCCGCAGGGCGCAGTAGATGTGCAGGCTGCCGTCGGGCTCGCGGTGGGCGAGGAACCCCTTGCCGGGGCCGAGCGCGAAGAGCATCCCGGCGCCGACGACCGCGGCGGGTCCCGGGTGGCGGGTGTCGGCGTCGTGCAGGTCGACCTCGACGAACGACACCCCGGTGTATGCGGGTGCGGCGTCGGACAGCAGCGGGCGGATCCGGGACCAGGCGCCGTCGGCGCCGACCAGTACCTCGGCGACCTCGGCACGGCCGTCGGCGAAGGTCAGCTCGTGCCGCCCGTCGCCGAGGGCGCGGACCCCGGTGACCTTGCTTCCCCAGCGGATGGTGCCGCCGGGCAGCGAGTCGAGCAGGAGCTGCCGCAACCGGCCCCGGTCGACCTCCGGGCGGCCGCCGTCGCCGTCGTCGGCGTCCTCCCGGCGGACGGTGTTGTGCCGGTCCAGGACGCGGGTGGCCTCGCCGCCGGCGTGGATGATCGCCCGGAACCGGTCGAGGAGGCCGGCCTCGCGCAGGGCGACCTGCCCGTTGTAGTCGTGGATGTCGAGCATGCCGCCCTGGGTGCGGGCGTCCGGTGACCCGTCCAGCTCGTGGATGGTGGCGGGGATGCCGTGGACGTGCAGGACCCGGGCCAGGGTCAGTCCGCCGAGCCCGGCTCCGACGATGTCGATGGTGGTCATGACCGCTCCTTGTCGGGGAATGTGTTCGTGACGAACATGTTCGTGACTGATACGGAAAGCTCAGCGCAGGCCGTCGATGACCGCGGCGAACGCCCAGCGCTGGCGCTCCTCGCCGGTGCCGGAGAACAGCTCCCCGCGCACCCGGGCGAGGTGCGGATACGTGTCGGCGGGCGCCTCCGCCACCGCTTCGGCCAGGTCCTGCTGCTCGCGGGCGGCGTCGGCCTCCTCCGCCCGGCTGCCCTGCTCGGCCGCGGCGGCGGTGGCCTGCTGCAGCAGCAGGTCGACGCCCCAGGCGGCCCGCCGGTCCGGCACCCCGCCGGCGTGCAGCAGCCCCAGGGCGGTGTCGATCAGCCGCAGGTAGTTCGGCCCGGACGGCCGCAGGGTCAGCACGGACCGGGCGAGGCTCGGATAGGCGAACAGCAGGCGCGTGTAGCTCCACAGCAGCTCGATGAGCCGGTCCCGCCAGTCGCCCGTGGCCGGCGGCCGCAGGTCGGCGAGGAGCTCGTCCAGCACCGCGCCGTGCAGCTCCGCCGTGTTGCGCACATACACGTAGAGCGACGCCGGCCCGGTGTCGAGCTCCGCGCCGAGCCGGCGCATCGTGACCCGCTCCAGCCCCTCCTCCCGCATGACCCGCAGCGCCGCGGCGATCAGGGACTCGCGGCTCAGCGGCGCCTTGGCGGGCCGGTCGCGGCGGCTGACGGGGACCCGGCGTGGACTCATAACACGATCGTAGCGAACATGTTCGTCAGCGCCCACTGTTTCGCTCAGGGGCCGTAGTCGTACCGGTCACTCACCTGCGTCATCGGGCTGCCCGGGAAGAGCCCGCCCTGCCCGGCGAGGCGCTGCGCGACGGCGGCCGCCGCGTTGACCCCGGTCTGCAGGGCACCCTCGATCCAGCCGCCGCACCAGCCGACGCTGTCGCCGGCGAGGTAGATGCCCGCCGGGGAACGGTCCAGGAACTGGTAGTAGAGGTTCGCGTTCTCCGTGTCCTGGCCCGGATAGTTGAGCTTGAACGCGCCGTAGTACTGCTGCTCCAGCTGCCAGTCGACCATTGCGGTCCGGTCCGGGACGATCTGCTCCCGCAGGGCCCGCACGAACTGCGGCGCCCCCGGGGCGAGCGAGTCCAGCAGGGTGTCGAGCCGCTGCTTCGCGTCGCGCAGCGCGATGTACTTCGTGGAGTCGTCACCCCAGGAATAGCTGATCAGCACGACGCCGTAGTCGCTGTCGGGGTAGTCCAGGCAGTACAGGCCGCGGCAGAGACCGTCCGTCTGGATGTTCTGCGGTAGGTCGGTGCCTTTCCAGAACTTGGTCCTCGTGAGCACGAACAGCTTCGAGGAGTTCATCAGGTGGATCTCGCGCAGCGCGGTGCCGGTCGCCCCGGGCAGCAGCCACTCCGGTGCGCTGGTGATGCCCATGTCGACCTCCATCGCGCGGGTGGTGGTCGCCACGACGACCGCGTCGAACCGCGCCTTCTCCGGCCCGGTCGTCGACGGCGGCTGGAACGTGACGGTCGGCCGGTCCCCGGTCTGCGCGACGCCGATCACCTTGGTGCGGAACTGGATCTGCGAGGACCGCAGCCGCTGCACGAACCCGTCGGCGATACCGCCCAGCCCCGACGGATAGAACTGCTGATCCGTCTCGAGCCCGTTCACGACGAGCCGCGCGATCTCCGCGAAGTTCACCTGGTACAGCGGCCCGAAACCGCCGGAGCCGAGGCCCAGCGCGCCGAACAACGCGAAGTCCTGCGCGGTCCACCGTTTCGTGCCCCACCGGCCGGGGTTCTCCACGAACGCCTGCACGAGCCCCTGGTAGAACGAGACCTGGCTGTAGCCCCGCTCCGGCCCGTCCGGGGTCGACGGGTGGATCAGGCGCTGCCAGTTGTCCCGCGCCATCGGGAACCGGGCCGGGTCGGCGAGGTTGTTCCCCACCTGCTGCATCCAGTACCCGGCGAGCGCGTCCCAGCCGGCGCTCACGTTGTCGAAGATGGCCGGCGCCTTGAGCCCGGCCGCCCAGTCGTACGTCGTGTTCTGGAAGATGATGCTGGTGTTCACCTTCCCGGGGTCGGGGAACTGCCCGTACGGCTTGATCCCGAACTGCGCGGCGAAGTGGTTGAACAGCTGCTCCGACGGCGGGACACGCATCGCGCCCATCTCGAAGACCGCCGGATCCCCGGGCACCGGGGACAGCGACCGCACCCGGCCACCGCCCCGCTCGGACGCCTCGAAGATCGTGACCTTCGCGCCCTGCTGGTCCAGCAGGTAGGCCGCCGCGAGGCCGGCCATCCCGGCGCCGACGACCGCGACGGACCGGCCGGACAGCGCCCCGCCCGGCCCGAGCCGCCCGCCGTTCGCCTCGAGATAGCCGGTGTGGTCGTACAGGACGTCGACGAACGTCCGCTGCACGTTCTGGTTGCTCTCCGAGGACCGGTTCGTGGTGAAGAATGGCATCTGTCCGCTCCGCTCTGCGGCTGCGCCGCGCACGACGAGACCCCGGCACCGCTCACGGTGGCGGGGTCGGACTGACTTGCGGATTCGGCCACGCGCTGCTGAAGGCCTCGTCGATCGTATTGCCCAGGCACCCCCGCTGAGCTGCGACTTCGGCATATTGCACCGGCGCCGCCCGGTTCGTGCGGTCAGGTGTTGCGCAGGATGCGGTAACCGAGCGCGGGCGACAGCCGCATGATCGGCGGGAGCAGCCTCGACCGGCCGACGAGGATGTCGTCGGAGCCGCGGCGCAGGCCGTCGACGATCGCGGCGGCGGCGCCGGCCGCGGTGAGCTTCCGGTCGCCGCGGCCCCGGGTCATGTCGGTGTCGACGAGCGCCATGACGGCGTCGACGACACGGACGTGCGGGGCGTCGTCCTGGCACTGGTACCGCAGCGCCCGGGTGAACGCCCGGACCGCGGCCTTGGTGGCGCAGTACACCGGCGCCGACCGCTTCGGGGCCAGGGCCAGCCCGGTGGTGATGTTGACGATCGCGGCGGACGGCCGGCGGCGCAGGTGCGGCAGCAGCCCGGTGGACAGCGCGACGACCGCGTCGAGGTTGACGGCGACCTCCCGGCGCAGGACGGGCCGCAGGTCCCGCGGGTCCTCGGTGAGGAAGTCGGTCAGCGTCTGCACCGCCGCGTTGTTGACGAGCACCGACAGGTCGGGGTGCCGCTCGGTGACGTGGTCGGCGAGCGCGGCGACGGCGTCAGGGTCGGCGAGGTCCGCCGGCCACACGGCGACCCGGTCGTCCCGCATGGCGGCGAGGGCGTCCCGGTCGCGGCCGACGGCCACCACGTGGGCGCCCAGCGCGACCGCCTGCCGGGTCAGCTCCCTGCCGATGCCGCGGGTCGCGCCGGTGATCAGGACGGTCCGGTCTGCCAGGTTCATCGCTGTTGCTCCTGTACTGGACGGGCGAACGCCGCCCGGTAGGCGGCGGGGGTCATCGCGGTGCGCCGGCGGAACTCGCGGGTGAAGTGCGGCTGGTCGGCGTAGCCGCTGGCGAACCCGACCACGCCGAGCGCGTGCCGGGTCCCGATGAGCAGGCCCGCGGCGGCGTCGGCGCGGGCGGCGGCGAGCAGCGCGGTGAAGCCGCCCTCGGGCCGCAGCTGCCGTTGCGCGCTGCGCGGCGACAGGGCGAGCTCGGCGGCGAGGTCCCGCAGCGTCCACCGGCGGGCGAGGTCCCCGGCCAGCACCCGCCGCGCCCGCTCTGCCGAGAACGCCGGGTCCGGCGGCAGCCGCGGCAGAACCCGCCCGACCCGCAGCAACGGCAGCAGCCCGTGCGCACCGGCGACGTCGGCGAGCAGCCGGCGCTTCACGGCCAGCGGGACGAGCGCCCCGTCCGGCGCCGGCACCCCGGCGTCGATGCCGTCCTCGGCGAGCGCCCGCAGCACCGCGGCGACCAGCACCCCGCTCGCGAACTCATCCATGACGGGAACGGTAGGCGGCCGCGGGACCCCTGTATTGAACGATCGCGCCAACCGCGCCGCGGCCTGATGTGCGCCCAAATGCCGTGGCCGGCCGGACGGGTTTGCGCCTACCCTGACCGGACCGTCGAGGAGGTGGTCCGGTGGCGCGCAGGAGCCCGCAGGAGAAGAAGGCGCTGAGCTACGCCAAGGACCGCCGCAACGACTACGGCGAGAACGACAAGAGCTCCCGCAAGAACATCCGCCGCAACAAACGGTTCCCGAACCGGGCCGACCGGCACCGCGAGCGCCAGGTGCTCGCCGCCGCCACCGGCCGCGACGTGACCGACGCCGCGGACCGGGTCGAGGTGAGACTGCTCGCGAAGAAGTCGCTGTGGATGACGTTCCGCTGGCGCAAGGGGCGCGACGCCCCGCTCGCCGACATCGTGACGTACAAGCTGCGCCGTCGCATGCGTCTCGGCATCATCGACGCGGCCACCGCCGAGGCCCGCGCCGACCGCGTCCGGCGCGCCCGCGACCGCGCCGGCCGGTAGTCACGCGGCGGCCGCCGCGAGCCAGAGCGCCCGGCGGCTGGCAGACTCAACGACGTGATCGAGTTCGTCCCGGCCGGCGGCCTCGGCGCCGACCCGGTCCGCTTCGATGCCCAGCTCACGTTCACCGGCATCCTCGTCGCGCTCCCGGGCGTCAAGGACGCCGATGCGGCGCTGGCCGAGCTCGCCCGCTTCACCGACACGGCGGGCCTCACCTTCGACACCACCCGTACCACGTCGGCGCTCCGGTTCCTGGCCGGGTGATGACGGGTCGCCGGGGCCGGCGCGTTCACGGGTGAGGACGGCGACTGCGTGGACCTGTGGTTGCGGCTGCCGGATACGGTACGGCGATGAACCGCTGGTGGTGGGTGCGGTGCGGGGTGGCGCTGGCCGCCACGGTCGGGATCGCCGTGCCGGCGGCCGGGGCGTCCATCCTGCGCGGCGACGCGATGACGTTCTTCGCGCTGATGGTCGGGCTGTCCGCGGGGCCGGCGTGGCTGTACGCATGGCTGATCCGCACCCCGGCCATGTCGATCGTCGTCGGGATCGCGTTCGTGCTGATCGACGTCGTCCTGCCGATCCCCGGCTACCGGGAGGCGTTCGTGACCGGTGCGGGCGCCGGTGGGTGGCTGCTGTGGTACGACGCGCTGATCGGCATCCCGCTCGCGTGGCTGTCGTTCCTCGGCGGGTGGGGCATCGACGCGCTGATCCGGGTCGGGTCGCGCCCGCCCGGCGAGGTCAACCGTTTCTGAGGTCGCGGACCAGCCGGCGGTACATCGGCTGCAGCTCGACGTCGGTCTCCGCGGACTCGGCGGGGTCGGACGGCAGGGTCGCGGGCGACTCGGGGAGCGTCTCGATGCGCCGGCCGAGCGGTGGCGTGATCGCGAACGGTGACGCGGTGCGGGTCACGTCGGCGTCGCACCGCTCGGGCAGCGTGGGTGCGTTGTTCGCCAGGACGCCGGCGGCGAGGGCGGGCCAGCCGGCGACGACCGTCGCGGGTTCGTCGCGGCGGACCGCGCCCGAGCGGTCGCCGGCGCGGGCGTCGCGGCGCAGGACCGTCACGATCGGCTCGGCGAGCAGCCGGGCGGCGAGGACCGACCGGACCTCGGGCGTGCCGGCGACCTCGGCCGCCCGGCCGTCGGCGGCGAGGACCGCCCGGAACGCGTCGGGCTGCAGCAGCGTCAGGTAGCCGAGCCGGACGAGACCGAAGAAGCCCTGCAGGAGCGCGATGAACGGGCGGACCAGGCCCTCGACGAGGTTCATCGACGCCTGACCCTTGCCGACCTGCTGGCCCGGGTTCGCCTGGATCATCTTGACGACGTCGTCGTCCCGGCCGGTGTGCAGGTGCTTGTCCGCGCCGGGTTCGAGCATGGCGACCACGGTGGTGAGGGTGCGCTCGACGGTGCCGGTGAGCGCGGCGCGGCCCGGGTCGCCGCCGCCGAACCGGGCCAGCTCCACGGCCACCAGCGCGGTGCGCTGCGCCGGGTCGAGCACCGCCCACAGCGGGGCGCCGACGCACAGGTACCGGCGGCGCAGGAACCCCGCGTGGCCCGATCCGGCGGTGAACCCGTCGTCCACCAGCACGACGTGCGGCGCGGGCACGCCCAGCTCGGCGGCGACCCGGTCGGTCAGCGCATACAGCGCGGGTGCGTCGGCGCGGCGCAGGGCAACGGCGTCGCGGGGCGGGGCGGCGGGCCGGGGCAGGGCCGCCCCGGCGAGGCAGAGCAGCACCGCGCCGGGCAGCAGCGCGGCGCTGGGGAACCGCACCGTGCACAGCCACGCACCGAACAGCAGCGTCGCGAACGCGCCGACCTGCACGGCGACGGCGACGGCCACGGTGGCGGCGCGGCGCAGGCGGCTCGGCGGGGGAGCGGACCGGACCCGGCGGTGGGCCCACCGGTGCAGCCGCACGTCGAGCCATCGCCAGCCGATGATGCCGTCCGGGCTCCCCGCCATACGTCCAGTATCGCAGCAGTTACGCAGTTACGCGGTCCCGCGGCTCCGCCGCATGGTCAGACGGTGAACCGCAGGGGCGCCGGGTGCTCGTCCAGGTTGAGCACGTCGCCGAGGGTCGCGCCGGTGGCGAGCCGGTCCGCGACGCGGGCCTCGGTCACCATGACCTCCGCGGCGGCGGTGAGGCGGGCGATCGCGTCGGCCGGGTCGAGGACGACGACGCCGTCGTGGTCGGCGACGACGATGTCGCCCGGGTGGACCACGACGCCGCCGCAGCTGACCGTCCCACCGATCGCGCCCGGACGGACCGTGGTGCCCGCCTTCGGCGTGACGTGGCGGCTGTAGACGGGCAGCGCACACGTGGACACGAAGCGCATGTCGCGGTAGCCGCCGTCGACGATGATGCCGGCCAGGCCCTTGTTCAGGGCGACCCGGGCGAACAGTTCGCCGGCGAGGGCGGTCTCGCGGCCGGCGCCGTCGACGACCAGTACGTCACCCGCCGCCGCCTGCTCGATGGCCCGGATGACGCCGAGGAAGTCGTCGCGGCAGCGGACGGTGAGCGCCGGCCCGCACACGACCGGGTTCGCGGACCGGCACCGCAGCGCGGGCGACATGACGCGGATGTCCGGGGTGGCGTCGCACAGCGCGGTCGTGTCGACGCCGGCGGCGAGGCGGCGGATCGTGGCCAGGTGTTCCGTCATGTGAAGGCCTTCCTCAGTGCGGGTAGGCGCGCGGGATCCGCCGGGATCCGCGCGGTGGTCCCGCGTAGACGTCGAACCCGCCGCCGGCCCCGGCGATGAGCACGTTGCGCGCCGGCGCGAGCGTGGCGAACAACGGTGGCACGGCCAGGCTCACCGCTGGGGTCACGGCCGGGTGTGGCGGGACGGGCCGGCGGGGGCTGCGGACAGCATGCGGGCAGCGTAGTCGGTGCCGCGGACCCGATGTGACCGGGAAGATCATCCATCGGTGAAAGCCGATGTCTAGGGGTTTCGGTGGTGCGGCAACGGATCTACTGGGCACCGCACAACGACACACCACGGGAGGAACCATGAACATCGGGCGCTTGCTCGCCGCCGTCACCCTGCTCGCCGCCGCAGGCACGGTCGCCGTCGCGTCGCCGGCCGCCGCCGCCGGGCCGCAGACGTGCACCGTCCCCACGCCGGGGACCTCGGAGCTCATGCCCAATTCGCCTGCGGACGGGCCGGGCACGTACCGGGCGATCTTCGTCTACGGCTCGCAGCTGTCGTGCACGTTCACGCCGTACAAGAAGTACACGAAGACGACGTTCTACGGCACGCTCGACGGGGTCGCCGGCCCGGTCCGGACCACCGAGCAGACCTGCACGGGCGGCTGGACGTGCTACCCGCCGGTCTCGTCGTACTGGTGGGACGGCCTGCGCTGCGACACCGCGTACGCGTACGACAACCACGCCGTCGCCGAGGGCTGGTATCAGGCCACGTCGACGTCGGCGAAGGTCACGCTCGCACCCGTCGCCGGCCCGCACCGGACCGGCACGGCGCTGCACCCGAGGGCCTGCGACTGACGCGGCACCGGCCGGGTGCGGCCCCGTTCGCGGGTCGCGCCCGGCCGGTCGCGCTACTCGCGGCCGCGCAGCAGCGAGACGCGGAACTCCCGCAGCTCACCCGTCGCGTAGCCGCCGGCGATCGCCGGGTCGTCCTGCATGATGCGGCGGGCGGTGGCCTCGTCGGGTGCCTCGATGACGGCGATCCCGGTGTTCGTCTCGCCGAGGGTCGGGCCGGCCAGGACCAGGACACCGTCGGCGAGGAGTTGTTGCAGGCGCGCGAAGTGCGCGCCCCAGACCGTCTTCTCCTCGTCGGTCATGGTCGCCGCGAAATTCGCCCGCGGCGGATGCAGGAAGCAGACCCACTCGGACACGGTCGCACCCCTTCGGAGCCGGCTGCGCCGACCCGACGGCGCGCCGCCACAGCCTAGTTCCGGTCAGGTGCTTAGCCGCACCTGCGCGGACATCTGCTCCACCAGCGACGCCCACATGTGCGGCGGCAGGTTGTGTCCCATGCGTGGGTAGGTGACCAGGCGCGACCCGCGGACCTTGCGGTGCAGTGCCCTCGGTCCGCTCGGGCGCACCAGGGGGTCGCTTTCGCCGTACACGATGAGGGTGGGCACGGCGATCCGGCTGACGTCGATCTTCAGCCGGGTCGACCGCCCGGCCGCGAGCTGCCGCCGCTCCGCCGCGGGGTCGAACGGCCGCCGGTCGTGGCAGCGTCCGGCGACCTCCCTGGCCCACGGCTCGTCGAAGCTGCCGTCGGGCGAGGCGATCAGGCGGAACACGTCGACCAGCCGCTGGACCTGTCCTTCACGGTCGGCGGCGTACCGCCGGCCGCCCATCGTGAACACCGGGCCGAGCCTGATGTGGCGCAGCGCGGCGAGGCTGGCCGACGCCGGCATCGTCATCATGGCGGTGACGCTGCGGACCCGCTGGGGATGCAGCACGGCGAGCACCTGGCAGATCGCGCTGCCCATCGAGGCGCCGGCGACGTGTGCCGAGCTCCAGCCGAGCGCGTCCATGACCGCCAGGGCGTCGTCGGTGAACGCCGTCGCGGAGTACGGCGGCCGGCCGCCACCGAGCAGCGCCTGCCACCACCTCTGCTGCCCGGCGGTGTCGCCGGGCCCGTCGAAGTGGGTCGACAGGCCGGAGTCGCGGTTGTCGAAGCGCGCGACGTGGAAGCCGGCGGCGGCGAGGGCCTCGCAGAGCCCGTCGGGCCAGAGCAGCATCTGGTGCCCCAACCCCATGATCATCAGCAGTGGCTCGCCGCCCTCCTCGCCGAACGTCTCGTAGGCGAGCTCCACGTCGCCGTTACGGGCTATCTTGACCGTCATGTCGCACCTCCCCGTTTCCGATACGACTGTATCATAAAAGCATGCCGAAGATAGTCGACCAGGACGCCCGCCGCCGGCACGTCGCCGACACGGTGGTGCGCGTCATCGGCACCCGCGGGATCGAGGCCGCCACCGTGCGCGTCGTCGCCGCCGAGGCCGGCGTCTCCGCGGGCGCCGTCCAGCGCTGCTTCGCCACCCGTGCCGAGCTGCTGCGCTTCGTGCTGCAGCACATCAACACCCGCTTCACCGGACGGGTCACCGCCAGGATGGCCCAGCAGCCCGACCCCACCGACGAGACCGTCGGCCTGCGCGTCGTCATCGACGAGATGCTGCCCCTGGACGACGAGCGCCGCCTCACCTCCGCGGCCACCCTCGCCCTGCTCGCCTACAGCGCCACCGAACCCCAGGCCGCCGAAGTCATGCGCGCCGCGTACACGGGCGCGCACACCTTCTTCGCACGCGCCTTCACCGAGGAGTCGGCGATCGGCCTGTACGCCGTGATCAGCGGCCTGCAGGGCCCCCTCATGCTCGGCGCGATCACCCCGGCGCAGGCCTGGTCCGTCGTCGACGCCACCCTCGCCGCCGCCACCGCCGCCACTGTGCAACGGCCCGCCGCCCGGTCAGAATGAGCCCGTGCAGGTATACCAAGGCGTGGTGGCCTACCACCTGACGGCCCTCGCCCCCGGCGTGGACACGGTCGAGCAGTCGCTGCAGGCCGCCGGCCTGACCTTCACCCGCACCGCGCTGACGGTCGTCTGGCCGGGCGGCCGCGGTGACGGCGTCGAGTTCGTCTTCGTGCTGCCCGCCCACAACCAGCGCGTCGGCCTCGACGTCGTCCAACGCCTGCGCGCCTCGGGAATCTGGCTGCAGATCCGCAAGGTCGACGGCTCCACCCCCAGCTGACCGGCGCCGTAGACCCAGGACCTGCCGCGCCCTGGCCAGGCCCGCGTCGCCGGGCCCGTCAGCCGTTCGCCCGGCGAGGACGGCGCATGACGGCGGAGAACCCGTTCCACGCCAGAACGTTGACCAGCTCCCACGACTCGTCCTCGAGGATCTCGATCGCGGTGAGCAGCCGTGGCATCGCCTGCCGGGGCAGGCCGAAGCCGAAGCCTGTGTCGGCCTGCACGAACAGATACCGGTGCGGATATTCGTCGAGGTCCAGCGTCGCGTCGATCACGTCTGTGGCGGTCACGACACGCTGCTCGAACGGATCCTCCGGGCGCCTCATCGCCGCAGCCTACCGGCCCCACGGCGGCGCCGTGCACAGGAGAAGCCGCGTCCAGATCGGCCGGACGCTACCACCAGTAGTTGTCCTGGGGCTGGTAGGGCTCCTCGAGGGAGGTCAGCTCCTCGGTGGTGAGGTGCAGGTCCAGGGCGGCGACCGCGTCCGCGAGGTGGTGCGGCTTCGTGGCGCCGACGATCGGGCACGCGACCACCGGCTTCGACAGCACCCACGCCAGTGCGACCTGCGCCATCGGCACGCCGCGCGCCGCGGCGACCCGCTCGACGGCTTCCACGACCGGCTGGTCGGTGTCCCGGTCGAAGGCCATGGCGACCTGGTCCGACGACGACCGGGCGGTCCGCTCACCCCACGGCCGGGCGGCGCGGCCCTTCGCCAGCGGCGAGTAGGGCGTGAGACCCACCCCCTGGTCCAGGCACATGGGGATCATGTCGCGCTCTTCTTCGCGTTTGAGCACGTTGTACTGGTCCTGCATGGCCGAGAACGTCGTCCAGCCGTGCAGGACGGCGGCGTGCTGCAGCTTCGCGAACTGCCAGGCCCACATCGAGGACGCGCCCAGGTAGAGGACCTTGCCGGCGCGGACGAGGCCGTCCAGGGTCTGCATGGTCTCCTCGACCGGGGTGTCGGGGTCGAAGCGGTGCACGTAGTAGACGTCGATGTAGTCGGTGCCGAGGCGGCGCAGCGACGCGTCCACCTGCGCGAGGATCGCCTTGCGGGACAGGCCGGCAGGTCCGTCGGCGGTCGGCCCGCTGACCTTCGTGGCGAGCACGATCTCCGACCGCCGGGCGAAGCGGGTGATCGCCCGGCCGACGAACTCCTCCGACGTGCCGCCCTGGTAGACGTTCGCGGTGTCCCAGAACGTCACGCCGAGCTCGACCGCCTGCCGGAACAGCGGCGCCGCGGCGTCCTCGTCGAGGGTCCACCGGTGCATGCCGGCGGCGGCGGTGCCGTAGCTCATGCAGCCGAGCGCGATCCGGCTGACCCGCAGCCCCGTCCGGCCCAGCCGGGTGGTCCGCATCAGGCCTCGTACTGCTCGTCGGTGACCTTCTCCAGCCACTCGACGGGCCGCCCGTCGAGCAGGCCTGTGAGCGCGATGTGCGTCAGGGACGTCGAAGGCGACGCGCCGTGCCAGTGCTTCACGCCGGGCGGGCACCAGACCACGTCTCCGGCCTGCAGCTCCTCGACCGGGCCGCCCCACTGCTGGGTGCGCCCCGCGCCGGCGGTCACGACGAGGCGCTGCCCGGCCGGGTGCGTGTGCCAGGCCGAGCGGGCACCCGGCTGGAAGGTGACGGCCGCGCCGGTCTGCTCCTCGCCGGCGAACAGCGGCTCCACCCGCACGTCGCCGGTGAACCATTCCGCGGGACCGACACCGGCCTCACGCGAGGACGGGCGGGAGATCGTCTGGTCTGTCATGGTCTCATTCTCCAAGGTGTACCGGTGTGCTCCAGCTGGACAGCAGCTGCAGCGCCTGCTGTGACGGCGATCCGGGCTCGGCCGTGTACGCGTTGAGCCGCAGCCCCTGGTCCGCGGCGAGGTCCAGCGACTCGTACGCCAGGATGAGATCCCCGACCACCGGATGATGAAACCGTTTGACGCCGGTCCGGTGCATCCGCACGTTGTGCGCCGCCCACCAGGTGCGGAACGGCTCGCTGCGGGTGGACAGCTCACCGACCAGGTCGGTCAGCGCCCGGTCGTACGGGTCGCGGCCCGCCTCCGCCCGCAGCAGCGCCACGGTGTCGGCGGCCAGCTGCTCCCACTCGAGGTAGAACTCCTGCGCCGCCGGGTGCAGGAAGATGAACCGCGCCAGGTTCGGCGTGGCCGCGGCCGTGTCGAACACCGGCGCGAAGACGGCCCGGCCGAGCTGGTTCGCGGCCAGCACGTCGAGGCGGCCGTTGCGCACGTACGCCGGAGCCATCGTCATCGCGTCCAGTAGCCGCTGCACCTCGGGCCGCACGTGCCCGGGCGGCCGGCGGGTCCGGGCGCGGGCCGACGTGTTCGCGGTGCGCGCCAGGTCGTACAGGTGGGCACGCTCGGCCTCGTCGAGCTGCAACGCCCGGGCGAGCGCCTCCAGGACGCTGTCGGACACCCCGGACAGGTTCCCGCGCTCCAGCCGCGTGTAGTAGTCGACGCTCACCCCGGCGAGCAGGGCGACCTCCTCCCGGCGCAGCCCGGCGACCCGGCGCTTCCCGCCGTACACCGGCAGACCCGCCCGCTCGGGGGTGATCTTCGCCCGGCGGGTGGTCAGGAAGTCCCGGATCTCGTCTCGGCCGTCCACACCTGCGACGCTACGGCCGTCCCACCCGTTCTGAGGGGTTCTGTCAGTACCTGGAACGCCAGCCACTGCCACCGGCGACGATCCAGGGGTTGGCTGGAACCGTCCACCACGCACCACCACACACGGGAGGCCGTCATGGAGCTGCGACCGCTCGGCCGGACCGGCGTCCAGGTCAGCAAGCTGTGCCTGGGCACCATGATGTTCGGCGACTGGGGCACCACCGACCACGACGAGAGCATCAAGATCATTCACCGGGCGCTGGACGCCGGGATCAACTTCGTCGACACCGCCGACGTGTACTCCCAGGGCGAGTCCGAGATCATCGTCGGCAAGGCCCTGGCCGGGCGGCGGGACGACATCGTCCTGGCCACCAAGGCGCACATGCCGATGGGGGAGGACCCGAACCACCGCGGCAACTCGCGGCGCTGGATCACCCGGGCGGTCGAGGACTCGCTGCGCCGGCTCGGGACCGACTGGATCGACCTGTACCAGATCCACCGCTGGGACCCTGACGTCGACCTCGACGAGACGCTCGGCGCGCTCACCGACCTCGTCCGCGCCGGCAAGGTGCGCTACATCGGGCACTCGACGTTCCCGCCGTCGACGATCGTCGAGGCGCAGTGGGTCGCCCGCGACCGGGGCCGGGAGCGGTTCGTCACCGAGCAACCGAGCTACTCGATCCTCACCCGCGCCGTCGAGCTCGAGGTGCTGCCCGTCTGCCAGCGCTACGGGATGGGCGTCATCCCCTACAGCCCGATCGCCGCCGGCTGGCTGTCCGGCCGCTACCGCAAGGACGCCGCGACGACCGGCCCGGCGTCCAAGGCGCGGCAGCGGCTCGCGAACCGCTTCGACCTGTCGCTGCCGGAGAACCAGCGTAAGCTCGACGCCGCGGACCAGCTCGCCGCGCTGGCCGACGAGGCCGGGCTCACCCTCATCGAGCTGGCCGTCGCGTTCGTGCTGCGCCACCCCGCCGTGACCGCGGCGATCATCGGGCCACGCACGATGGAGCACCTCGAATCGCAGATGGCGGCGGCGGACGTGGTGCTGACCGCCGACGTGCTCGACCGGGTGGACGCGATCGTCCCGCCCGGCGTCACGCTCAACCCCGCCGACAACGGGTGGGTGCACCCCGCCCTGCAGCCGTCGGCACGCCGGCGCTGACCGGTCGCACAGCAGCAACCACACTGGAGGACGTCATCCTTACCGTCAACGCCATCGCCGCCACCTCGCCGACCGCGCCGCTCGTGCGGGGCACGATCGAGCGGCGCGACCCGGGCCCGCGCGATGTGCTCATCGAGATCCGCTACGCGGGTGTCTGCCACTCCGACATCCACGCCGTGCGCGGCGAGTGGCGCGAGATGCCGTACCCGCTGACGGTCGGCCACGAGATCGTCGGCACGGTCGCCGGGGTCGGCGCCGGGGTCACCCGCCACGCGGTCGGCGACCGGGTCGGCGTCGGCTGCATGGTCAACTCGTGCCGCGAATGCGACAACTGCCGCGCCGGGCAGGAGCAGTACTGCCTGCGCGGCAACACCCAGACCTACGCGGGCGTCGACCGGGACGGCACCGTCACCCAGGGCGGCTACTCGACCCACATCGTCGTCGACGAGGACTTCGTACTCAGGGTCCCAGAGAGCATCCCGTACGAGGCGGCCGCGCCCCTGCTGTGCGCGGGCATCACCACCTACTCGCCGCTCGCGCACTGGAACGCCGGGCCCGGCACGAAGCTCGCCGTCGTCGGCATGGGCGGCCTGGGCCACATGGCGGTCAAGCTCGCCGCCGCGCGGGGCGCTTCGGTGACCGTACTGTCGCAGACGCTGGACAAAAAGGACGACGGCCACGCGTTCGGCGCCGAGGACTACTACGCGACCAGCGACCCGTCGACGTTCGAGGCGCTCGCCGACACCTTCGACCTGATCATCAACACCGTCAGCGCGCCGATCGACGTGGCGGCCTACCTGCGCCTGCTCCGCCTCGACGGCACGCTGGTCAGCGTCGGCGCCCCACCGCAGCCGCTGCCGGTGCCGGTGTTCGCCCTGTTCCGCAACCGGCGCTCGTTCGCCGGCTCCGGCATCGGCGGCATCGCCGAGACCCAGGAGATGCTCGACTTCTGCGCCGCCCGCGGCATCGCCCCCGAGGTCGAGGTCATCCCCGCCGACGCGATCAACGAGGCGTACGAACGCGTCCTCAGGTCCGACGTCCGCTACCGCTTCGTCATCGACATCGACACCCTGCGATGACCCGGGCCCGCTGACGCCGGCGGACGTCCTCGAGGTGGTTCAGACCTCGTAGGGCTGCACCACGACGAAATGGCCCTGCAGGCCCATGAACTGCAGGGCCAGCCCTTCGCCGCTCTCGCCGGCGTACATCTGGCGGGAGATCCTGACCTGCGTGTTCACCGAGACGCGCATCCCGGACGTCCAGGCGACGACGGCCTTCATGTCGGCGAACGTCGGACCCTGGCACATCAGCGTGACCGGGGTGCCGCGGGTCATCACGACGACGGATCCCTGCCCGGACACGACGAGGTGGAACACACCCCCACCGGGGATGCCGGCACTCTCGATGCGCTGGATCTCGGTGTTCAGGGTGGCGTCGAACGCGAGCACGTTGTCGGCGTTGATGCACAGCGACTGCCCCTGCAGATCGACGATGTGCAGGTCGGTGGCATTCTCGGCGAGGAAGACCTCGCCCTGGCCCTTGCAGGTCATGAGCTTCAGGCCCTGGCCGGTGACGGCGCCCTCGAACATCGCGCGCAGGCCGCCGGAGCCCTTGTAGATGAACTCGACGTTGCCCTGGTAGGCGACCATCGACCCGCGCCGCGCGTGGAACTCTGGGCCGAGGGTCACCTTGACCAGCTTGCCGTTCTGCTTGGTCCAGCGGCCGGTGGTCGGCGCCTCCCGGTACTTGTCCAGGCTGGTCATCACCCCGGGCCGGACCCGCTCAGGCTGCGGCGCCCCGTGCGGCATCCCGTGCGGCATCCCCTGCGGGGGTCCCTGTGGCGGTCCCTGCGGCATGCCGGGCGGCGGGCCCTGGTGGTGCTGGAAGTGCTGCTGGGGCGGGGGCGGCGGGGTGAAGCCGGGCTGCGGGGGCGGGGGAGCGGGCGGCCCGGGCGGCGGCGCGAACGCCGGCGGTCGCTGCGGCTGCGGCGCCGGTACGGCCGGGGCGGCCGCCACCGGAGCCGGCGCGGGCTCGTCGTCGACGGTGCCGCCATACGAGCGGATCAGGTCGGCGAGCCCACCGGCGAACCCCTGCCCGACAGCGCCGACCCGCCAGACGCCCTTGCGGTACACGTCACCGATGATGATCGCCCGCTCGGCGCCGAAGTCCGCGCCGGTGAAGCTGTAGCGCACGACCTCTTTCCCGCCCGCGACGACCCTGATGTGCCCCGCCCTGAGCTGCCGCGCGGTCCCGCTCCCGTCGATCGACGCGCAGAACGACAGCTTCGCGATCTTCTCCGGCACCCGCCCGAGCTGCGCCCGGAACCCCTCCGTGTCGCCGGCCTGCGCCCCGACCTTCTGGATCGAACCCTCGGGCGAGCTCGGCTGGTTGAAGAAGACGAAATACGCGTCGTCGGACATCTTGTTGGCCGCGTCCAACCCGAAGCACGAGATGTCCCAGGTCAGCCCCGGCCCGTCGAGGAACACCCCGACGTAGAGGTCGTCAGCCGTGGTCAGCGCCGAGAGCGGGCTCTTCTGCCCCCGAGTGAACACCTGAGACACGGGCTACTCCTCGGCTCCTGCGCGACACGTCCACGACGAACTTACCCCGCACGATCAACACCCGCCGCGCCCGGTGCCGGGATCGTCGCGCCCCGGCCCAGGCCCGTATGGCCATCAGCGAGGGTGCGGGTGTGGAAGCTGTAGCGGGCCAGCTGGGGGCACCAGGGCTGGAAACGGCCGGCGGTGGTGGCCCAGGAATGCTGCTCGTCCCGGATGGTGGACAACAGGTCGCCGAGTCTGGTGCGGGCGAGGTCGGTGGCGCCGGCACCGAGGACGACGGTGAGGTCGTCGGCTGGGTCGGCGTCACGGATGGCGGTGAATATCGCGGCGGACTGGGTCGGGGCTCCGACCAGAATCGCCAGCAGGATCAGCACGACGCGGTAGGTGCCTTCGCTGGTGAAGGATTCGAGCTCGGCGTCGGGCACGGTGATGCGTACGAGCCGATACAGGTTGACCAGCTTCTTGGCCGCCCGCGGGGTGGGTAGCAGCGGCCCGAGGCGGACGAGGAACGCGGTCTCGTGCGCGGTGAGCACCAGCCCCGGTGGGCGCAGGTCGGGCACGGTGCGCACCGCTGGCCCTCCGAGGTTCATGGCCGCGGGCTGGTCGGTACCCGCGAAGACGCCGGGCCGCGGGGGTGTCGCCGGATCGGGTCCGGGCGGTCGGTCAGGGACCGGGCCGGCGGCCGTGCCGTGAGCTTCCGGCGGATTTCCATCGCCGGGCGCGAAGCTGGCGCCGGGGCGTGCCGTCGTGGCGAACACCGCGCTCGATTCGGGCGTGAGCAGGGCGGTCAGGTAGCGCTCGGCGGCGTCCGGGTGCATCGGCGCGACCGCGAACGGCACCTGGAAGATCTTGTCGAGGTAGTCCAGCGGGCTGACCGGGCCGTCGCCGGTGGTGGTCGAGGCGGCGAACAGCTCCTGATAGTGGTTGGCCAGGCAGGACAGCAGCCAGCGCGGGTCGACGGCGACGACCACCACGAAGAGCGGCAGGGCGAGCATGAGGTGCACCGCGGCGAGCACCTCGACCACCCGCCGGGGCGGGCACCGGTCAAGGTCGTCGATGTAGAGCACGATGCGTTGCAGCGGTGGGCTGGGCACCGGATCGGGTATCCCCACGCCGCGTCTGCGGCGCAGGATGCCGGTCCGCCGGCGGCGGACCGGTGGCGGTGGTGGGCTGGCCGCGAGCGCTGCCCATTGCTGCTGTGCTTCGGTCAGCGCGGTGCTGAGCTCGGTAAGGTCCCGGTGGACCTGGCCCAGCAAGCCGCGGTGAGGGGCATAGGCGGTGGGGTCGGCGCGTTGGACGAGCAGCTGCGACAGGCGTTCGGCCGCGTCGATCTCCAGGAGCCGGGCGCCGGCCTGTTCGGCGTCGGCGCGGACCTGCCGGCGGCGTTGTTCCAGGTAGGAGCGGGCGCGTGAGGTCAGGTCGGTGCCCTGCCGGTGCCAGGCACGCAGCCGGTGCCAGACCATCAGCAGCGGCACCAGTGCCGCCAGCGTAGGGGTGAACGCGGTGACCCAGGCCCGCACCGGCGACCGCAGGTGGTGCCATGCCAGGTACCCGCCGAGACCGAGGAGCGCCCAGCTGAACAGCAGCGCAAGCCACGACCGGATCTCGCGGGCCGATTCGGCAACAGCGTTGGCCAGGACCCGCATGGCCGCCGCCGGCGAACCCAGGCCGGCGAACAACCCGCCGGGTTCGCCCAGACCGGCGACGGTCAGCTGCCGGGTGATCCGTTCATCGGTCGCCTGGCCGACCGCCCGGGTCCGCCGCAGCCGCTCGGCCTCGGCCCGCAGGGCCTGGACGGCAAGCTGATCGGTGTGCTGATGCGGTGCCGGCGGCTGGTTCGGGTCGTGGGCAAGCGTTTCGAGCAGGTGGCTGATCAGTCCGGTCCACAGGTGCTCATCGCTGTAGTGCCAGGCGTTGAACCGCACCTGGCGGACGTTCTCGACGAAGTCGCTCAACCCTCGGTTGTTCGCGGACAGCTCCGCCAGCTGAGCGACCCGGTGGTGCATCTGGGCCATCACGCTGGACTTTCCGGCGCCCCAGTCGCCGAGCAGCGCGATGGCCAGCGGTGGCTCGGTCGCCGCTGCCGCCGCCAGGACGGCCAGGGTCTCAACGTCGTCGCCGACGCCCAGCTGGTCCTCGACGCTGGCGGTGTCGGTGCGGATGCCAGGCAGCGGCCGCATCGGGCGGAACACCACACCGAACCCTGTGCCGGCGAACTGCCGGCCGGTGCTCGCGTTCCACAGCCGGATCGTGCCGTCCTCACCACAGCTGGCCACCTGCTGCGGGTAGTGCGGATGGAACACAGCGGATCTCACCGTGTCGGTGTGCCCGGTCAGGACATGGCCCGGGATGCCGGTGCGGGTGTCCCAGAGTCGTACGGTGCCGTCGTTGCCGGCGGAGGCCAGCTGGGTGCCGTCGGGGGAGAACGCCACCGACATCGCCGCACCGGGCTGGACCAGGACGTGGCCGGGCGTTCCGGTGCGACTGTCCCACAGTCGTACGGTGCCGTCGTAGCCGGCGGAGGCCAGCTGGGTGCCGTCGGGGGAGAATGCCACCGACATCGCCGCGCCCGGTTGGACCAGGACGTGGCCGGGTGTTCCGGTGCGGGTGTCCCACAGTCGTACGGTGCCGTCGACGCTGGCCGAGGCGAGCTGGGTGCCGTCGGGAGAGAACGCCACCGACCACACAAGGGTGCTGTGGCCGGTCAGGACCCGGACGGATGCTCCGGTGCGGGTGTCCCACAGGCGCACCGTGCGGTCGTAGCCGGCGGAGACCACCAGCCGCCCGTCGGGTGAGAACTCCACCGCCCCGACCGCACTCATATGGCCGGTCAGGATCCAGACCTGCGCGCCGGTGCGGGCATCCCACAGCCGCACGGTGCCGTCGTACCCGACGGAGGCGAGCCTGGTGCCGTCCGGGGAGAACGCCACCGACCACACCAGCCCGGTGTGGCCGGTCAGGATCCGGCCCTGCGCGCCGGTTCGGGAGTCCCACAGCCGGACCGTCCCGATGCCGCCGCCGGACACCAGCTGGGTGCCGTCGGGGGAGAACGCCACCGACAACAACGGCCCGGTGTGGCCGGTCAGGGCCCGGCCGGCGGTGCTGGTGTGAGCGTCCCACAGCAGCACCGCGCCGTCACTGCCCGCAGAGGCGATCTGGGTGCCGTCCGCGGAGAACGTCACTGACTCGACCGCACCGGTGTGGCCGGTCAACGGTGGGCCGACCCGTGCGCCCGTGGCGATGTCCCACAGCCGCACGGTGCCGTCTTTGCCGGCGCTGGCCAGCAGGCTTCCGCCCGGATAGAACGCCACCGACCGGACCGCGCTGAGCTGTCCGGCCAGTCGTAAGCGTGCCGGGCTCCCGGTTGCCGCGCCCCACAGCAGCACCGCACCGTCGCTGCCCGTGGAGGCCAGCAGCCCTCCGTCCGGGGAGAACGCCAGCGCCAGGACCCTGTGTGCGTGGCCTGTCAACGGCGGCCGGACCAGGACGCCGGTGGCCGGATGCCACAGGCGCACGGTGCCGTCGCTGCCGGCGGAGGCGAGTAGTTGCCCGTCGGGGGCGAATGCCACGGATTCCACTGTGCCGGTGTGGCCGGTCAGGACCTGGCGTGGTGCGCCGGTGTGGGCGTCCCAGAGCCGCACGGTGCCGTCGCCGCTGGCGGAGGCGAGTAGTTGCCCGTCGGGGGCGAACGCCACGGATTCCACTGTGCCGGTGTGGCCGGTCAGGACCTGGCGTGGTGCGCCGGTGTGGGCGTCCCAGAGCCGCACGGTGCCGTCGCCGCTGGCGGAGGCGAGCAGTTGCCCGTCGGGGGCGAACGCCACCGACTCCACCGTGCCGGTGTGGCCGGTCAGGTGCCCGGCCGGCCGGCCGGTGACCGGGTTCCACAGCCGCACGGTGCCGTCGATGCCGGCGGAGGCCAACAGGCGCCCGTCCGGGGCGAACGCCACCGATCGGACCGCTTCGGTGTAGGCCGAACCGCCGAACGTGAACCGCGACGATCGTTCCGTCATGGTCACGCGCTGCTCCAATCGCCGCGGGGACCTCTCCGAAGGATCGCGCCCGGTGCAGACCGGATCCCGCCGCGGGCTGCTGCCTCGGACACTGACGGACCGCGGCCCGGGCCGACCCCCGGTCGCGCCCGTGGTTCAGCCGAGGCAGGCGAGACGGTGGGCGCGCAGGGCGTTCGGGTCCGGCCAGGCGGCGCGGTCGAGCGGGAGGTGCAGGAGCCGGCCGTCCCAGTGGCGGTAGGTGGCGTCGGTGATGGAGGGGGCGACCCGCACCGTGTAGTCGTCGTCGAGCCACAGCAGCCGGGCGGCGAACAGGTTGTGCAGGTCGGCGCGCAGGAGCAGGCAACTGGTCACGGCGTCGTGCGGGGTGATGTGGGCGACCTCGAGCGCGGACAGGGTGGCGACGCTGCTGATCGCGCAGCGGCCCTCGTACGCGGCGAGGAGGTCGGCGCGCAGCGTCCGGGCCCGGCGCCGGGTGACGCGGGGCTGCACCGAGGCCGGTTGGGAGCGCAGCAGCATCAGGCCTCCACGAGTTCGTCGGCGCTGGGGAGGTGGTGCAGTTCCAGGTCGGCGGGGAGCAGCGGGCGGGCGTAGTGGTAGCCCTGTGCGTACCGGTACCCGAGGCGGCGCAGCTCCGCGGCCTGTTCGGCGGTCTCCACGCCCTCGGCGACGGCGCGTAGGTGCAGGCCGTTGCTGATGTCGATGAGGGCGGCGGCGACGACGGCGTGTTCGCCGCCGTGGGTGACGGTGTCGACGAAGGACTTGTCGACCTTGAGCAGGTCGACCGGGCAGGTGCGGAGCAGGCCGAGGGACGAGTGGCCGGTGCCGAAGTCGTCCAGGGCGACGGTGACCCCGAGGTCCTTCAGGGCGTGCAGCGCGTCCAGGGCGGCGCCGCCGTCGAACACGGCCGTCTCGGTGACCTCGACGGTCAGGTGCCGGGGCGGCAGGCCGGTGCGCCGCAGGACGGCGGCGACGTCGGCGGCGAAGCTCGCCTCGCGCAGCTGCCGGGCCGACACGTTGACGCTGACGATGGCGGGTGCGGCCGCGCCGAGCCGGGAGCGCCATGCGGCGGCCTGGCGGCACGCCTCGGCGAGGATCCACGCGCCGAGGGGCACGATGAGGCCGGTCCGTTCGGCGGCGGGGATGAACTCCACCGGCGGGATCGGGCCGCGGGTCGGGTGGTTCCAGCGGACCAGGGCCTCCACCCCGTAGAGGGAGCCGTCGGTGATGTCGACGATCGGCTGGTACACCAGGTGCAGCTGACCGGTGTCGAGGGCGGTGCGCAGGTCGGCGGCGATGCGGGCCTGCTCGGCGCCGCGCTGGTCCATCTCGTCGGTGTAGACGCTCCAGCGGCCCTTGCCCTGGTTCTTCGACTCGTACATGGCGACGTCGGCGCGGCGCAGCAGGTCGGCGGCGGTGTCGCCGGGGCGGGCGGCGGCGAGGCCGATGCTGGCCTCCACGACGAGGTCGTGCCCGGCGGCGTGTAGGGGGCGGCGCAGCGACCCGGTGATCGTGTTGAGGACCGCGGCGTGGTCGGTGCCGTGCAGCAGCAGCGCGTACTCGTCGCCGCCGAGGCGGGCGACGGTGCTGCCGGGCGGGGTGTGCGCGGTGAGGATCCCGGCGACGGCCTGCAGCAGCGCGTCGCCGACGGCGTGGCCGAGCTGGTCGTTGATGCCTTTGAAGTTGTCCAGGTCGATGACGGCGACGCTGAGGGCGGCCGGGCCGGCGCCGAGCGCCGCGGTGGTCGCCTCGCCGAAGACGGTCCGGTTGGCCAGGCCGGTCAGTGCGTCATGGCCCGCCTGGTGCGCGAGTTTCCGCTGGTACGTGTGGAGGTCCCGCAGCCGGGAGTCGAGCTGCTCCACGAGCCGGGCGTTGTCCTGCAGGCGCGCGTCGAGCTGCTGCAGGAGGGCGGCGTTGTCGCGCAGGGCGATGATCTGCCGGGCGGCGACGAGGACGGTGACGCTGATCGCGCCGATGGCGACGACGACGACGTCCGGGGAGCCCTGGATGGTGGACAGCAGCAGCAACGCGCCGGTGGCGACGACCGCGGCGTACGGCATGACGCTCAGCCGGCGGCCCGGCGGGCGGTCCGGGGCGGGCGGGGCGCCGGCGGCGCGCAGCTGGCGGTCGGCGGCGAGGCACAGCACCAGGCAGGTCGCCGGCAGGATCAGGTGGGCGGTGTTGAGGTGCGGCTTGGCCGCCAGCAGCGGGGCGAGGGACCCGCCGCCCGCGCCGACTGCGCCGGTGAGGGCGAGCAGGTGCAGGGCGCGGCGGTCGATCGGGCCGGTGCCGGTGAACGCGACCTTGATGAACGCGAAGACGCAGATGAAGCCGCCGCCGACCACGGTGAGCGCGGACCAGGTGTCGCCGGCGCTGCCCGCGAACCAGGTCTCCCAGCGCGGGTACACCAGGTGCCAGGCGAAGGTGAGGGTGGTGACGATGACGGTGGCGATGTCCAGGCCGAAGCGGGTCCAGGCGCCGGTGGTGCGGCGGATGCCGGGGATGCGCAGCAGGCCGATCATCATGACCAGCAGGCCGCTGAGGTAGATGGCCGAGGTCACGCCGCTGACGTGCTGGTTGCGGTCGTCGCCGGCGAGGTTGTCGCGGGCGTTGCTCATGGCGCCGGCGCCGACGAGGAGCAGGCCGACGCTGACGTACCGCCAGAACGTCCGCGGCGCGGATCCGTGGTGCGGCGCGCCGGCCCGCCACGAGCTGACGGCGGCGACGGGGACGCTGACGAGGAGTGTGCCCCAGCCCAGCAGGCCCGGTGTCTCGACGACGAGGCCGATGCCGAACCAGATCGCCGCCACCACGACCAGTCCCGCGGTGATCGCGAGGGGCGCGGTCACCCGGAGCGGCGTGACGCCGGAGCCGCCGGGCCGGCCCGTGGGCGTGACTGTCATGGCCGCACCATCGGCGTGTGAGCGCCGCTCATGAGTGTCGGCCGGGGTGCGAACCGGGTCGCTCGGCGACCCGGCCCGCACCCGGTGGCGGGGTGACTCAGCTGACCGTGACGGCCAGGTCGTCCAGGACGAAGGACGTCTGCAGCGACGAGTCCTCGGTGCCGTTGAACTTCAGGGTCACCGTCTGCCCGGCGAAGGCGTTCAGGCTGTAGGTCTTGGCCTGGTAGCCGGACGCCTTGTTGAGGTTGGACAGGGTGCCGAGGGTGGTCGAGCCGGCGGTGACCGTGAGCTTGTCGTAGGCCGTCGAGGTGGTCGTCTCGGCGGTGTCGATGTGCACGTAGAAGGTCAGGGTCGCCGAGCAGCCGGCCGGGATGGTCACCGACTGGGAGACCGACTCGGTCTTGGTCGAGCCGTAGCCGAGCAGCCAGGCCGAGTAGGTGCCGGTGCGGGCGGGCTGGCCCTGCGATGCCCACTGGCCGATGGCGCCGGTCGTGCCGGTCCAGGAGGTCGCGCCGGACTCGAAGCCGGGGTTGAGCAGCTTCTGGCCGCTGCACGTACCACCGCCGCCGCCGCTGACGGTCCAGTTGAACGTCGCCGTCCCGGTCGCGTTGGTGGTGTCCTTGACCGTCACCGTGGAGGTGGTGGTCTGCGCGGTGGTCGGGGTGCCGGAGATGAGGCCGGTGCTGGCGTTGATGCTGAGACCGGCGGGCAGGCCCGTCGCGGAGTAGGTCAGGGTCTGGCCCGAGCCGGACGACGACGCGGAGATCTGCAGCGACTTCGCGGTGCCGACGGTCGCGGTCTGCGCGCCCGGGTTGGTGACGGTGACCGTGTTGCCGGTGCCGGCGGGCTTGGTGAGCAGGCAGCCGGCGATCGTCAGGTCGATGGCCCGCGAGGAGTTCAGGCAGGTGTTGAACCAGTAGGTCTGCTCACCGTAGCTCTGGCCCTGGTGGACGCTGACGTTGCCGTTCGCGTCGACCTCGCACGGGTTGTTGAGCGTGCAGCTGGCGCCGTCGTCGTTGCCGGTGTTGTTGATGCCGATGATCGTGTTGTCCGAGGAGCGGACGATCGGCGAGCCGGACGTGCCGTGCGTGGTCTGGCAGCCGGTGTTGTACCGGATCGAGTCGTGCCACGTCCACTGGTCCTCGCGCAGGGTGGGCACGAAGCCGTTGATGGAGCAGGTCCAGACCTGCTTCCAGTAGCTGGACGGGATCGTCATCGCGGTGCCGTCGGCGGGGCGGGTGGCGCCGATGGTCAGGGCGGTGGTGTTGTAGCTGGTCTTGATCTGCGCGAACGTCTGGTTCAGCCGGTACAGGGCGACGTCGGTGTTCGTCATGGTCGCGTAGATCAGCTGGTCCGCGCGCACGGTGCCGAGTGAGGTGCCGGTGTTGCTCAGCAGCGTTCCGGTGCGGGTGCTGCTCCGGTTCTGCAGGACCACGCCGTTGTTGATGAAGCCGCCCTCGTAGCAGTGGCCGTTGGTGAGCAGCATCGCCCGGTCGCTGTCGACCGAGGAGGGGTACCGGACCAGGGCGCCCGAGCAGTTGTTCAGGGCGATGGTCGCCGTCAGCCCGGTGACCTGGACGGCCTGGGCCGGCGCCGGTCCGGCGACGACGCTCGCGGCGACGGCGAGGATGGCCGCGCCGATCGCGATGACCCTTCTTGTGCGCATGGGTGGGTGGTCCCTTCCGGTTGGGGGGTACGCAGCGGGCGGACGCGGGGATGCCGCGAACACTTCGCCGACCGTCGATGTGGTGATGGCACCATCACATCGACGGGCATGCCGGTCAACGGGGTGGACCCTTTGCGTACCCCCACCGTTGCCCTGCATGCTGCGGTGCATGAGTGCGCTGCTGTTCATCAACGGGCGGGTCTTCGCCCCCGGCCTGGCCGGGGCCGCTGAGGCGGTTGTCGTCCGCGACGGGCGGATCGCCGCCGTCGGCCCCCGATCGGCCGTGCTGTCCGAATTGTCCGGCGGGGCGTTCGACGTCGTCGACCTCGACGGCCGCGCGCTCGTCCCCGGCCTGCAGGACGCGCACATCCACCCCGTCTCCGGCGCCCTCGAACGCCTCCGCTGCGACCTCACCCCCTGGCACACCGCGGCGCAGTACCTCGCCGCCGTCGCCGCCTACCCGGGCGACGGCTGGATCACCGGCGGCGGCTGGTCGATGGCGGCGTTCCCCGGCGGCCTGCCGCACCGCGACGACCTCGACACCGTCGCCCCCGACCGGCCCGTCTTCCTGCCCAACCGCGACCACCACTCGGCGTGGGTGAACAGCCGCGCGCTGCGGATCGCGGGCATCGACCGGGACACGCCGGACCCGGCCGACGGCAGGATCGAGCGGGACGCGGCGGGGGAGCCGACCGGCGTCCTGCACGAGGGCGCCATGGACCTGGTCACCGGCCTGCTGCCGGCCGACACCGCCGCCGACTACGACCGGGCGCTCGCCGAGGCCCAGCGGTACCTGTTCAGCCTCGGGATCACCGGCTGGCAGGACGCGATCGTCGGCGCGTACGCCGGCGCCCGCGACCAGTTCGACACCTACGTGTCCGCGGACGCCGCAGGTGTACTGCGGGCGAGGGTGACCGGTGCGCTGTGGTGGGACCGCGCGGGCGACGCGTCGCAGATCGAGCTGTTCGCGTCCCGCCGCGCCGCCGCCCGCTTCGGCCGGTTCCGTGCCACCGCCGTGAAGATCATGCAGGACGGCGTGGCGGAGAACTTCACCGCCGCGATGATCGACCCGTACATCGGCCAGGGTCATCACTGCGGCCACTCAAACGTCGATCCCGCCCTGCTCGCCGGCTACGTCGCACAGCTGGACGCGGCCGGCTTCGGGGTCCACTTCCACGCCATCGGCGACCGGGCCGTGCGCGAATGCCTGGACGCCGTGGCCGGCATCGGCACCAGGTCGGGCGCCCGCCACCACCTCGCCCACCTGCAGGTCGTCCACCCGACCGACGTGCCGCGCTTCGCCACCCTCGACGTCACCGCCAACATCCAGGCGTTGTGGGCCACCCATCACGAGCAGAACGACACGTTGTGCGTGCCGTTCTTCGGCCCCGAACGCGCCGGCTGGCAGTATCCGTTCGGCTCGATCGCCCGCGCCGGTGGCCGCCTCGCCGCCGGCAGCGACTGGCCCGTCACGACCCCGGACCCGTGGTGGGCCATCCACGTCGCCGTCAACCGCACCGAGCCCCCGGTCTCCGGTGAGGCCGACTGGCCGACCTCCCAGGTCCCGATGCTCCCCGACGAGGCGCTGTCCCTGGAGCAGGCGCTGACCGCGTACACGATCGGCTCCGCATACGTGAACGGCACCGACGAGCACACCGGCTCGATCACCGTCGGCAAGGCCGCCGACCTCGTCGTCCTGGACCGCGACCCCTTCACCCCGGACGCCGACCTCTACAAGACCACCGCCGACCTGGTCTTCATCGACGGCGAGGTGGTCCACGAGCGTTAACGGTCCAGCTTGATCCACCGGGCCGGCGCGCCGTGCTTCGTGACCTCGCCCAGCCCGCGCGATTGCGGATCCTTGGACAGCCCGATCGTCGTGGTGCCGAGCGCTGACAGACGCCGCACCACGGGATCGGACGCGATCGACGGCGCGAAGACGACGACGTGCAACCCGAGCCCCCGGGCGTGCGGCAGGAACTCGACGAGCGCCGTGAGCGGCGTGAGGTCACCGTCCTCGATCACCCACAGCTCGGCGCCCGCCCACCCGCCCTGCCGCCCGGCGTAGTCCCGAAACGACTGCCGCCGCCGCAGCTCCTGTACCGCGGACACGGTCGCCTCAGCGCCGTGCACGGTGCCGGCCGCGGCCCGCTCGATCCGCCGCCGGACCGCCTGCCGGTCCGCGGGCAGCCCACCGATGACGAGCAGGTGCGGGTCGGCGGAGAAGTCGGCGGCGAACTCCCCGCCGTCCGGCTCGAAGGCGCCGAGCCGGATCCGTGGGTGCCGGGACCGGCTCCAGCTCGTGGCGAGCCGCGCGACGTAGTCCTCGTGGGTGCCGCCGAGTGCCTCGACCGGCAGCGCGACCTGCAGCAGCAGGCGACCGTTGACCAGCGCCCGCCCCGGCCCCGCGTGCCGCAGCCGCTGCGCGGCGGTGATCGAGATGCGGGACGTCTCCGGGTCGGCGATCCGCAGCTCGACGGTCGTCTGGAATGCCGCGAGGTGGCGGATGTCGAACTGGCTCCATCGCTCGTCCGTCGCCATGATCCGCAGTCCGTCGGTGAACAGCAGCGCATCCAGCTCCGGATGCCTGCCCAGCACCTCGGACCAGCCGTCGACGATCAGGACGGTGTCCGACAACGGCGCGTTGCGCAGCAAGGCGATCAACGCACCAACCGCGTCGTCGTCCGGCGCGTGGACGGCGCCCACGAACGGCAGACCGGCGACCGTGCCGAGCTCGGCACCGATGCAGTACACGGCGGGCGGCAACGAGGTGCGGGCGAAGGCCGTGACGATCGTCCGGAGCGTGGTGGTCCTGCCCGTGCCGGGCTCGCCGACGATCGCCACGTGCCCCACGGTGGCGAGCAGGGAACGCCGGTGCTCGCGCGGCATGTCGACCTCGCCGATCGCGAGCCCGGCCGCCGGTAGCGCGCCCAGAGCCAGCTCGGCCGGCAGCGGCGGCAGCCAGATCTGGTGCACCGGCCCGCCGTGGCCGGCCATGGTGTCGAGCAGGATGTCGAGCAGCGCCGCGACGGGCGGGGCGTGGAAGCGGCGCGGGACGTCGTCTCCGGAACGCAGGTGGCCGTGGCCCGGCTCGCCGAAGTGCTGGAGCTCCGCCCGGCCGCACAGCGACGGGTCCAGCGCCCGCAGGGTGGCGTCCTCGATGTGCCGGGCCGCCAGCAGGAGGTGGATGTCGAGGGCGGCGCCGAGCCGGCTGACGGTCATGAGCAGGTCGTTGAGCGACGGATCCGCGGCGAGCAGCGCATACAGGTTGTCGACGGCGATGAGCAGGTGGGGGCGGGGCGTGAGGTCGCGCCGCCGGGCGATCTCGCCGAGGACGACCTCCTTGAGCCGCTGGGCGAGGCCCGCCGGGTCGGCGGAGCCGTCGGCGAGGCCGGACAGGTGCGGCAGCGGCTCGAAGCCGGCGAACGTGCCGCCGCTGAAGTCGACGGGCAGGATGTTGAGCACGGCGGGGCCGTGGGTGACGGCGAGCCCGAGGACGATCGCGCGGAGCAGCTCGGACTTGCCGGTGCCGGCCTGACCGGTGACGAGCAGGTGCGGTCCCATGCCACCGGCCGCCGCGTCGCGCAGGTCGAGCCGGACCGGGCCGCCGTCGGTGCCCGTGCCGACCCGCACCGTCAGGGTTTCCGGCGCGAGCGACCAGGTCCGCTCGGGGTCGTAGGTGGCCGGGTCGATGGCGTGCAGGGACGCGAACGGCTCGGGACCGGCCGGCCCGTCGAGCACGAACCGTTGCGCCGGGTGGCCCGCGACCAGCAGTTCTCCGCGGCCCGGGGTCGACGGGTCGAGGACCAGCAGCGGGACGGCGAGGGAGGTGAGGTCCGACACGACCGGGTCGGCGCCGTAGGAGCCGGCGAAGACGATGACGTGCAGTCGCAGCTCGCTGTCGAGCGGCAGGAACTCGCGCAGCGGCGCCAGCAGGTCGAGGTCGTGGTCGGCGATCACCCAGGACTCGGGGATGCGGACCGCCCGGCGCAGCTCGTCGGCGACGTGCGCGGCGTCGGCGGGGCGCAGGAGGTCGCCGCGCGCGGACCGCTCGATCGTCCGGCGGATCGTGTGCCGGTCGTCGGGCGAGCCGCCCAGCACGAGCAGGTGCGGGTGGTCGGTGAAGTCGATGGTGAACTCGGTGTCGGTGTCGGTGAACGTGCCGAGGCGCACGATCGGGAACGGCAGGCCGGGACGGGTCGTGGCCAGCTCGCGCAGGTACGTGTCGCGGTCGCCGCCGAGCTGCCGGACCGGCAGGGCGACCTGCAGCTGGAGCCCGTCGGCGACCAGCGCGCGACCGGCCGGGGCGGCGTGGAGCAGCCGGGCGGCGCGCGCCGAGATCCGTGACGTGCCCGGGTCGGCGAGGCGGAGCTCGACGAGCGTGCCGAACGCCGGCAGGTGGTCCTCGTCGAACAGGTCCCAGCGGTCGTCGGTCGCGACGATCACCGCCACGCCCGCCGAAACGAGATCGTCGAGTGCCGGGAACCGCCGGACGGCCGCGGACCATCCGTCGACGACCAGCACGACGTCGCTGTCCGGCTTGAGCAGCCGCAGGAAGGCGAGGAGCCCGGCGACCGCCTCGGTGTCCGACGACGGGTCCCAGACGTCGATGACGGGAGGGAGGTCGATGAGCGGGCCGAGGCCGGCGCCGAGGCAGTACACACTGGTCCGGCGCGTCCGGCGGGCGACGGCGGCGACCAGGGTCAGCAGGGCGGTCGTCTTGCCGGTGCCGCGGTCACCGACGATCGCCACATGCCCCGAGGCGCCGGACAGGTCGAGGTCGAGCGGCCGGCGCCGGTGCTCGCGGGGCGCGTCGACCTCACCGACCGTGGCCGAGCCGAGCGGCAGGTCGCCGAGCGCGAGCTGCGCCGGCAGCGGCGGCAGCCACACCTGGTGCACCGGCCCGCCGTGCCCGGCCAGCCTGCCGGCGAGGATGTCCAGCAGCGTGGCGGATCGTGGGGCGCCGAACGGGTCGAGGACGTCGGCCCACGACGGCGCCGGTGGCGGGTAGGGGCCGGACACGTACGCCGCGCGGAACCGGCGTAGTGGACCGTCTGCCAGCCGCAGATAGCCGTGGCCGGGACCGCCGGAAAGCTGGAACGCCTGCGGGCCGCCGATGGCGTCGTGCGACTCGGCTGCGGAGAACGTGCGCAGGACGATCCGGATCGACAGCAGCGGCTCGAGCCGGGGCAGGCGGGCGGGTTCGAACCGTTGGGTGGCCAGGACCAGGGTGATGCCGTGGGAGCGGCCGCTCCGGCCGATCGTGACGAGGGTGTCGATGATCGACGGATCCATGGTGACGAGGGCGTCGAACTCGTCGATGACGACGAGCAGGTGCGGGCGGTCGTCGAAGCCGGGCTGCTGCCGCCGGACGAGTTCGCCGAGCAGGACCTGCTTGAGACGCTCGACCAGCGACATCATGTCGCCGTCGCGGTCGACCGCCAGGCCGGCGAGGTGCGGCAGCGACTCGAGTCCGGCGAACGTGGCGCCGCCGCGGAGATCGACGGGCAGGATGTTGAGCCGCTGCGGGCTGTTGGTGACCGCGAGCCCGAGGATCAGGGTCCGCAGCAGTTCGGACTTGCCGGAGCCGGTCGCGCCGACGACCATCGCGTGCAGGCCGGGCATCACCAGGGGGAGCGTGACCGGCCGGCCGTCCGGGTCGGAGCCGATCGGCACGGACATCGGATCCGCCAGCGGATCCGGGGAGTCCCAGGCGGGTGTGAACGTGAGCGGGTCGATGCCGTGCAGCGCCGGGAACGGCACGGCCCGGTAGCCGTCCTTGGCCAGTTCGCGGACGCGTTGCCGGGGCGGCGGCGGGACGAGCTCGACGATGGTGGCGAGGATGCCGGCGGCCAGGTCGCGCCGTGCAGGGTCGGAGTGGACCAGCGACTCGAGGTGCAGGGCGATGGCGCGCACGTCGGCGCCGGGGAGCAGGGCCAGCTCGGCGAGTTCGGCGAGCGCCGCCAGCCCGGGTTCGGCGAGCGCCAGGCGCGTCCGCTCCTGCAGCGACGCGCGCGGGCGCAGGCGGCCCGACATGGCGACGAACCATTCGCGGGTCAGGGCCGGGCCGCCGGCGGCGGCGCGGTTCGCGGTGAGCCAGTCCGCGGCGCGCACCGGGTCGACGAGGTTCAGGGCGGTGAGGCGCTGGGCGTGCTCCAGTTCAGGCTGGCTGTGCCACGTCGGGTGCTGGTCGGTGTACTGCTCCAGCAGCACCGCCACGCGGGCCGGTCGTTCGGGGCCGAACCGGGCGACGAGGGCGGCGAGCAGCGCGTCGCGCAGGGCCGGGTCGATCTCGTACAGGTCCTCGCCGACCTCCCGGAACAACGGCGACAGCAGCAGCGCCGCCTCGGCCTCGAACGGCAGGACCGCCGGCGGGTCGAGGAAGAAGTTGATGCGCAGCAGGTGCAGCAGGCCCGCGTCGACCGCGACGGGGACGGCCGCGTGGCAGGCCAGCTCCAGCGCGCCGGCGGGCAGGCGGGACCGCGCGGCGGCCAGGCGGGCCGCGACGGGGGAGGCGCGCACCCACGCGCCGGACGTGGTCACAGCGGCCTGGCCACGGGGAACGGGCGGCCGCGCAGGACGTCGACGGCCTGGTACATGCCGGCCCGGGTCAGCGGGAACATCGGCAGGTGCCGGGCGACCTGCTCGGCGGTGCTGCGCGGCCACCGGGACACGGGCACCGGGTTGAGCCAGGACACGGCTCCCGCCGCGGCGTGCAGGGCCTTGCCGAGGGCGACGGTGTCCAGCAGCCGCGCCGGACTCAACGTGCCGCGGGCCGCCCCGGCGTCGCTGATGACGGCCGCGCCCGTCGTCGCGGTCACCAGGGACAGCACCGAACGCAGCGACACCGGCACCGTCAACGCGGGGTCCTCATACAGGGTGCCGTCCCGCAGCGGCGGCAGGGCGGGCAGGACCGCGTCGATGGTGGGGGAGAACGGGTCTGGGACCTCGTCGAGCAGTGCCGGGTCGGCGCTCCCGGCGGTGTTGTGGAAGTAGACGACGGTGAGCGCGCTGAGCCGGCCGGCGCGCTGGATCGCCTGGACGATGTGCGAGACGTACCGGTGGAAGGGCGTCATCGAGCCCTGCCGGTCGACGAGCAGCAGCAGCCTGGTCGTGTTGCGGCGGGCCGGGACCAGCACCGGGGGCACCGGCACGCCGAGCCGCGCGGAGCGGTCCAGCGTCTCGGCGACGTCCAGCTCGACGGGCGGCCCGTGCCGCGTCGGGCGGCGCAGCCCGCGCCACACCTGGACGATCTCGCGTTCGGTCAGCGGGTACTGCGGGGTCAGCACCAACCCGGTGGCCACCCGCCCGGTGCCCGGCGGCGCGGCCGGCAGATGCGGTCCCGGCGGTCCGGACGGCCCGGCAGGCTCGCCCGGCCCAGGGGCGGGCGCCGGGGCCACGGCGGGCGCCGGACCGTCCGCAATGGACGGATGGGCCGCCGCCGCGACCGCCGGTGCTGCGGCGACCGGCACGGCAAGGGTCCATTGTGGAGCTTCCACCCGGGCGAACGCCGCTCGCACCATGTCGGCCTCCGAGGCGGTCTTCGCCCACAGCATCACGCACAGCTCGGTCAGCGCCGCCGCCGACGTCCAGCCGAACCCGGCCGCCAGGGCCCGGCGCAACGCGTCGCAGTCGTCGACGCCGAGCGGCAGGCCCCGCCGCCGGAGCTGGTCGATGAGGGCGTGGACGAACGGCGGCACGCTCAGCGCTCCAGCCGCAGCGCGTCGGCGTGCTGCTTGATGAGCACCCCCGCGTAGGGCAGCCGGTCGCCCGGCCCGGCGCCGGGCGACGCGCCGACGGCCTGCAGGTAGCTGACCCAGTCCAGCAGCTCGCTCAGGCCGGGCTTCTTCGCCAGGTCCAGCGACCGCAGCCGTAGCAGCGTCTCGATCGCCGGCGCGCGGAGCCGCACGTCGCCGATGCCGTGCAGGGCGAGGATCGCGTCGAGCTCGTCGACGGCGTCGGGGAAGCGCACGTGGTGGAACACGCACCGGCGCAGGAACGCGGCCGGCAGTGCCTTCTCCTCGTTGTTCGTGACCACGATGACGGGCCGCAGGTCGGGCCGGTCCGCCGGGACGGCGTGCCGTCCGCCGCCGGCCTCGGGCACGTCGAACGCCAGCTGGTCGATCTCGCGCAGCAGGTCGTTGGGGAAGTCGATGTCGGCCTTGTCGATCTCGTCGATGAGGACCATCGACCGGCGGCCGTGCCCGGCGCGGACGATCGCCCGGCCGAGCGGACCCAGCCGCACGTAGTCGTTCTCGTCCGGGGCCTTACGACCGAAGCCGCGGCCGGCCTGCGTGTCGTACAGGCGGCGCACGGCGTCATAGGTGTACAGCAGGTCCTGGCCGCGGCTGGTCGACTTGACGTACGCCTCCTCCAGGGGGAGACCGAGCGCGTAGGACACGGCGTGCGCGAGCCGCGTCTTGCCCGCGCCCGGGTCGCCCTGCAGCAGCAGCGGCCGGCCGAGCGCGATCGCGACGTTGACCGCCTCCTCCAGCGCGGCGGACGCGCGGTACGGCTCCCGCTCCCGCGTCTCGAACCGCGCCTGCGGCTCCGGCCGGCCGGCCGCCTCGATCTGCCGCCGTTCCGGCAGCTCCGCGAGACGGTCGAACCGGACAGAGGTGTCCACCGAATGGCGTGTGCGCATCAAGACTCCCGGTCGAACCGTAGCGACGTGTCGACGCTGTGGCGGGTGAGCATCAGGCCTCCAGCTCCTCGAGGTAGCCACGCAGCTCGTCGGGCTCGTGGCGGACGCGGTCGATGCAGTCGGCGAGCTCCTCGTACGTGTAGCGCACGTCGAGGTCCTCGCCGATCCGCGCGACGATGTGCGCCGTCCACGCCGCCGCGAGGGGCCGCGGCCAGCGTTTGAACCCGGCGACGTGCACCGTCCACCGTTCCACGTCGTGGCGCGCGAAACGCGGCGGCGGCAGCGCCGTCACGCCGTCCGGGAAGCCGCCGTCCGGGACGCCGAGCAGGAAGAGCATGCACCAGCGTTTCGGTGTGCCGTACGCCTCCCGGACGCGGCGCACCAGCTCGGCGACGTCGGCGGCCGGGGTGCCCCGCACCGACACCGGGCAGATCACGGTCCGGGCCCGCAGCACGTCGGTGTAGCGGGTCACGGCCCGCACGGCCGTGTCGACGGAGTGCAGCTCGGCGCTCAGGTCCAGCCAGTGCTGCCGGGCGATGTCGCCCACGTACTGGCGCAGCCACGCGCACAGGTTCTCCACCACGGCCTGCTCGCCGGCGTCGACCCCGAACACGAGGACGCGCTGCCGGTCGCTGGCCGCCATCGTCTTGAGGATCGCGGTCTTGAGCAGGTCGAGGTCGAAATACGCCGTGTCCAGCAGCTGATGGACGGGCAGCGCCCGGTCCGCCCGGCCGACCGCCGCGCGCAGCCCGAACCTGCGGATGACGTGCGCGACCGGCACCGCGAACAGCACGTTGGCGGCCAGCCCGCCACGGCCCGCGTCGATCCGCTCGCGGACCTGCTCGACGAGCACCCCGACCACCGACCCGTCGACGGTCACCGCGCTGCCGGAGTAGCCGCGGTAGTCCCGCAGCGCCTCGGCGACGTGCAGCTGCAGCACCGTCATCTCCTCACCGCCCTGGTTGACGATGAGGTGGTCGGTGGCGGTCACCGTCCCGGTGAGCTGCGCGTCGTGGTCCTTCGGCCGGGCCGTCACCCGCCAGTCGGCGCGCAGCACCGCGTGCGTCAGCGCCGGCACGACCGCCAGGGACTCCACGACACGCAGCGTCGCCACGTCGATCGTCGGGTCGCGTTCGACGTGGTCGACCGGGAGTCGTACACCCGCCGCCGTGACGAACTCGAGATCCTCCGGCATCCGGTCCCGCACCACGTGGGCCGCGGTGGCGACGATCCGGTCCGTCAGGACGAACCCGCTGCCCAGGTCCCGGCCGCCGGCGAGGATGCGCCCGTCGATCATCAGCTCTGGCCGGTCTCACCGGCCTGGTCCGCGGCCGCCTTGCGGCGCAGCGTGACGGTCACCTCGAACGTGGCACCGGTCGTCGCGCGGGAGACGACGACGCCGGCCTCCGCGTTGAGCGTGACGCCGAACTTCGCCTGCAGCTCCGCGACCTCCCACCCGGACAGGTCGGGCGTGACGTTCGCGGCGACGGCCCGCACGCCGGCGACGACCGCCGACTGCACGTCGGAGATCCGGTCCCGCAGCCGCTCCACGGTCCCGTCCCCCCACGAGATCTCCCGCCCGCCACCGACCTCCACCACCTGCACCACAACACCGTCGGCCACCACCGCGTCGCTCATGGCCACACCGTACCGTCCGATGGATCGCCCTCACTATCGACGGTCCGGGTGGTCGGCGCGGTACGGGCGCCCGGCGGGCAAATGCGCTTCGCCTGAAAGGTCCGTTCTGTACAGTCGAATCAGCCGGTCACGGGGCACACCGACCCGCAGGCGCCGGCGCTGCACAGGCGTCATGTCGTGCCACGAAAGGCATCTGCCGTCGTCCCGGCCGGATCCGGCGGGAGGCATCAATCGTCGTGATCGGAGGATCGATGCCGCGTGCCCTCGTGCCACCGGCGCCGCCCTCTCCCACGAGCTGTCACTGGCCCGGTGGCGCGCCGCCGACCGGCCAGGACCCCCGCATCACCGTCGATGCGTTCACCGGCACGGCCGGGCTCGCCGTGCCGGTGCCGACCACCCCGGCCCGCGACGGCGACCTCGGGCTGGCGCTGACCTACGATTCGCGGGCCGGCAACGGCGACTACGGCATCGGCTTCGCCCTCGACGGACTCGGCCTGCCCGGCTTCCTGCTCGACACACCCGGCGCCGGCCTGTACTACCCGCCGCGCGGCGACGGGCACTACGGCGCGCCGCGCCCGCTGCCGGCCCTCCCCGACACCGCCGGTCCCGGCGTCGTCACCGACCTCGACGGCGACGGAGGCCTGCAGCTGCTCGTCGTCGAGCCGCAGGCCGCCGGGTACTTCCGCCGCGACGCCGGCACCTGGTCGGCGTTCACGCCGCTGAAGGCGACGCCGACGACGCTGACGGCGGCCCGCGGCGAACTCGTCGACCTCGACGGCGACGGCCGCGCCGAGCTGCTCTTCGTCGACCGGACCGGCCTCGTCGTCCACGACAGCCTCGGAACTGCCGGGTTCGGCCCGGCCCGGACCGTGCCGCGGGCGCCGGGCTTCCCCGCCGCGGGCGCGGGCTCGCCGGTGGAGACGGTGCGGTTCGCCGGGATGTTCGGCGACGGGCTCGACCACCGGGTCCGGGTCACCGACGGCGAGGTCCTGGTGTGGCCGAGCCTCGGCCACGGCCGGTTCGCGCCGCCGGCGCGGCTGGCCGGCTTCTCACTGCACCTGCAGACCCGGCCGGGCACCGCCGTCGCCGGCCGGCGACCGTTCCTCGGCCTCGACCTGGGCACCGGCCTCGCGACGAAGTTCGCTGTGAACGCGGCCGGCAACCACACCGCGACGGTCCCGGCGAAGCCCCGCACCGCGACGGTCGAAGGCCCGTCCACGCTCACCTTCACCCTCGCAGACACCCCACCTGACCTGCTCCGCGATGGCCGCCTCGACCCGTCCGCCCTCACCGACGCCGTGCTCGTGCTGACCTACCAGGGTCGCGTCGACTGGGCAGGCCACTGACCCGGACAGCGAGGTGAGGCCGAAGACCGGACGGTGATCCGCCGTCCGTCAGCAGTAGAGGTGCTGGTGCAGTGGTTCGCGGTGTCGTGGGAGTTCGTCCGTCAGCATGCGGGCTGGTTCGTCGGGGGAGGGCCCGTCCTGGCGCTGCTCGCTGCCCTGGGCCGCAGGCTGGTGCGTCGCGGACTCGGCATCGGCATCTGGGAGCTGCTGCTGGCACCGGTGCGCGCCGGCACCCGGGGGCGCATCCTCATCGTGGTCAACACCCGGCGGTATTGCCGCCGGCTGATCAACGACGAGCGCTTCGCCAAGCTGCTCGTGCCGGGGCAGCGCTCGATGCACGTCAAGGTCGACGACGTATTCGTCGACCTGCGCATGGACCGTGCCAGCAACCGGCAGACCGAGTTCACCAACACGACCCTGCTCGAAGCCGGATCGCGGCTGCGGGTCGTAGGCAACCCCGGCTCCGGCAAGACGTCCCTGGTGAAATGGACGCTGCGCAACGCCTGTCGGGTGGCACTGGAGCATCCGTTGCATTCCCGGCTGCCGGTGCACGTGGAGCTGCGGACCCTGCCCGGCCCGCCGGACACGGACGACGTCACCGAACTCGGCACGTGGCTGCTGGGCCTCGTACGCGACCAGGTTTCCCGGGTCGGCGGAGAACGGATGAGCGAATACTTCGACGGGTGCGTCGCCTCCTCCCAGAGCGGCGTGCTGCTGCTCCTGGACGGCCTTGATGAGGTCCGCGCCACCGACAGCGCCCGTGTCCTCGACGCTCTCAACGGACTCGGCCGCCTCCTCGCCGAACGGTCCGCCCGCAACACGATCGTCGTGACGATGCGCAGCCAGTTCCATGAGCAGACAAGCCGGCTGCTGGACGACGAGTATCCCGCCGCGCTGTGGGTGCGGCCCTTCACCCAGGCGGACATCTTCGAGTTCCTCACCAGGTGGTTTCCACGCCGGCACGGCGTCGACCCGGCAGCCGCGGAGATCTACGCGGAGCTCGCCGAACGGCAGAGCCTGCGCGCCATGTGCTCGACGCCGTTGATCCTCGCGATGTATGTGCGCCACCACAAGGGGACCGACAGCCTCGACATGCCCGACACCCGCTCCGGCTTCTACGCCGAGATCGTCAGGGAACTGCTGGTGCAACGCCGGATCCGTCAGCACGACGCCCACGACGCGTCTCGCACGGCGCTGCTCGAACAGCGCCAGACGATCCTCGGGACCGCCGCGTTCGAGAACATGATCGACCCGATGCAGCACACCAACCTGTTGTCCTGGAGCCGGACCGTCGCCATCACCGGTCAACACATCCACACCGGCGATCCCGCCGTCGTCCTGCGCGAACTCGAGGTGAGCACGGGCGTCTTCGCGCAGAGCCGGCTGGACGAGACGTACAACTTCATCCACCAGACCGTGTGCGAATACCTCGCCGCGTTCTGCGCGGCCCAGATCGATCCCGACGGCTGGGACCGTCTCATGGCCGCGCAGCGCGGCTTCATGGTGTCACCGGACGTCGCGGCAAGGACCAGGCTTATGGAGGTCATCCCGTTCGCGGTGGCGCTACTGCCGATCGCCCGCCGCCGAGCCGCGCTCGGCGACGTACTGGCGCTCGGCGACCGGGAGCTGTACGGCCGCTGCGTACTCCAGAGCCAGGTGTACGACCCGGACGGCTGGTCCCGCTACGTCCAGGACGAGTACGCGTTCGTCGCCTCGGGCGACGGTGGCACGTTCGGCAGCCAATGGCTGTCCCGCCTCCGGCTCTTTCAGCAGCTCAACAGCGCAGCGGCGGTGGTCTCCCGCGATCTGCGCCACCGGGTCGCCGCAGTTGCCATGGACGAGCTGTTCGCGGACATGGTCGGCGAGGACAAGCAGCGCCTTGTGCAGGTCTTCGTCGCCTACGCCGAGGAGGACCCGATCGGCGCCGTACGTCTTGCCGAGGTCTGCCACGTCGACATGACCAGGGAGGCGCCGGAGCTGCTCGTGGAATCCTGCGAGACCCCGGCGTTCCTGGCGATGGCGTTGGAGGACGTCCGTACCGGCAGGCGTGATCTCGGGACTTGGGCGCACGTCTTCGTCGAGGCCGCCATGCGCAGGCAACTGGTCGCGCAGACGATGCAGAATCTGCCGGCGTGGCCGTCGCTGGAGGCGGCATACGAGATGGTCCGGCCACGGTGGTCGGGACCGCGGATCGACGGGGTCGTGGACTGCCAGTCGGTCCTGCTCACGCTCGTCACCGCCCAGGAGAGCGAGGTGCACGGCTGGGCGTGGCGTATCAACCATGTCCGGTGCCTCAAACGCGCCGCGTTCTTCGCGAGATCCAGATGGCTCTGGTACCTGATGCCGGTGCTCGTCGTTCCGGAACTGGCGGGAGCCGCCTCGGTCGATGTGATCCGTCCCGGCAGCTTCTGGTGGACGGCATTTGTGTTGGTCATAGGCAGCATTACCATGTACGTCGGTATCTCAGGGGCGTTGGCTTCCGTGCTGTCGAGGGTGCTGGCAAACGTAGCCAGCACGGCGAACACGAGATTGCTGTTCGCCGGATGCACGATCATGTGGCCCGTGCTGCACTGGATGTTGCAGATTCGCCCGCGTGCGTCGTCGCTTTCACGCCTCCTGAGCAGGCCATGATGAGCCATGGGGCCGCGGTGCCTGTCTGACGTGCTGCCGCCGGCTCCGCAGCACACCAGAAACTCCGCAGCGGTCGTGCTCCTTGCGGCGGTCCTGGACCCGGAGGTCCGCGACGGTCCGTGGTGCCCGGCCGAACAAGGTTCCGAGGGCAAGGTCGACGCCGGCGAAGTGACCTTCGCGGGCGACCTGGAAGTCAGGGGCGCGCCGACTGGAGAGGCCACCGACCAGGCAGCGGGTCGTAGCATCGAAGGGTGCGAGCCGCAGCGCCCGGGTGGGGCATCGCCGTCCCGGCGCGACAGCCGGCGGGCGTGGCGATGGCGGGCTTCAGCGACCCGGCGAACGGGCTGGTCGACGTCGCGATGGTCCCGCATCCGGCGGTCATGGTGGCCTTCGACCTCGGCGACGTGCCGTTCGTCGTCGAGGACGGCGACGGCCGGCAGCAGCGCGGCCGCGTCGTCGCCGGGCTCGCGGTCCCCGGCACCAGGGCGAAAGGGCCGGCCGGGAGCTTCGAGTGCCTGCAGGTGCGGCTGTCGCCCGTGGTCGCGCACGCGGTCCTCGGCACCACCTCCGGGCTCGTCTCCCTCGACGACCTCTGGGGACGCGACGCCGAGCGGCTGCAGGAGCGGTTGCGGGCCGCCGGCTCGTGGCACGACCGGTTCGTGATCGTTTCGGATTCGCTGGTACGCCGCCTCGACGCCGGACGAACGGTGGACCCGGAGGTCGCGCACTGCTGGCGGCGGATGACCGCGAGCCGGGGCGCGGCACGGGTCGAGCCGCTGGCCGCGGAGGTCGGCTGGAGCCGCAAACGCCTGTGGTCCCGGTTCCGCTCGCAGATCGGCCTCACGCCGAAGCGCGCCGCGCAGCTCGTCCGCTTCGACCACGCGGCGCACCGCCTCGCCGCCGGGCAGCCCGCTGCCGCGGTGGCCGCGGACAGCGGCTACGCCGACCAGTCCCACCTGCACCGCGAGGTGATGGCGTTCACCGGGGCGACGCCCGCCATCGTGGCCGCCGCCCCGTTCCTCGCCGTCGACGCCACCGCCTGGCCGTGACCTCGCCGCCGCCCAGCTTCCCTCCGGGGAACATTCGTCCAAGCCACGGGCGGGCGCCGGCGGCGACAGTGGGGGCATGACAGGCAGAGCTCCGCTGGGCACCCGCATCCTCAGGGACGACCGGGACTGGGAGGCGCTGACCGCCGACGAGGTGACCGTGCTGCGGGACAGGGCCAACCGGGCCGCGTCGTCCCCGGCGGCGTGGATCGTCACCGGCCGGCCGGACCGTGCCGCCCGCATCGAGGACACCACGATCGACCTGCCCGGCCGGAGGCTGGCGTTGCGCGTACACCGGCCGAAACGCAGGACCGGGAAGCTGCCGCTGATCGTGTCGCTGCACGGTGGTGCCTTCATCGCCGGCACCGCCAGGCAGAACGACTGGCTCAACAGCCACCTCGCGGCCCGGTGCCCGGCGGTGGTGGTGTCGGTGGAGTACCGCCTCGCTCCGCAGCATCCGCTGCCGCGACCCGTCGACGACGGCTACGACACCCTCCTGCGGCTGTCCGGGGACGCCACCGCCGTCGCGGTCATGGGGGAGAGCGCCGGCGGGACGATCGCGGCGCTGATCGCCCTGCGGGCCCGCAAGGACGGACCGCCGTTGCGGGCCCAGGTGCTCAACTACCCGGCGCTGGACTGGACGGACACGATGACCGACTACCCGTCGGTCGCCGCGAACGCCGGCAACCCGACCCTGCCGTTGTCCCGGCTCCGCGCGGCCCGCGCGCTGAGTGTCCCGCCGGACCTCGACCCGCGCACCGTCTCGCCGCTCGCGTTCGACGGCTTCGCGGGGCTGCCACCTGCGCTGATCCTGACCGCCGGGCTGGACCCGCTCGCGGATCACGGGCGCAGGTATGCCGAACGGCTCCGCGACGCCGGCGTCGACGCCAGCCTGCGCTGCTACCCGAGGGCGACCCACGCGTTCCTCAGCACCCCTGGCGTGGTGCCGGCCGCCCGGGCCGCGCGCCGCGAGATCTCAGCCTTCCTGAGGTCCCTGCTGCACGATTAGGTCCCCGACGGTCCGCGGGGCGCGGCCGAGGAGGCGCCCCAGCGCCGGGTCGACGCCTGCGAAGCGGCCCTCCCGCGCCGCCTGGAAGATCGACAGCGTGAACCGGGCCATGAACTCCTGGGCGCCGGCGGCGACCCGCTCGGCGACGAAGTCCTCGTCGTCGACGACGACCCGGGTGATGTCGCGGCCGGTCAGCTCCGAGGCGGTCACGGCGATGTCGTCGAACGTGACCGCGCTCGGGGCGGTGAGCGTGACCGGGCCGTCGGACGCGGTCCCGCCGGCCAGGATGACCGCGGCCGCCTCGGCGGCGTCGGCGCGGTCGGTCCAGGAGACGGGGCCGTCCGCCGGGGCGGCGATGACGCCGGTCTCGCGCCACGGTCCGAGCAGCCACCCGAGGCTGTGCGCGTAGAACCCGTTGCGCAGGGACGTCCAGGCGACCCCGCGGTCCGCGAGCATCGCCTCGGTGGCCGCGTGGTGCCGGGCCGGCTGGAACGGGTTGCCGGACCCCGCTCCCTGATGGCTGGTGTACAGGATGCGCGATGCGCCCGCGGCGACGGCGGCCTCGATCGCGGTGCGGTGCAGGGCCACGGAGTCGCCGTGCGGGTCGTTGGAGGAGACGAGCAGGACCTGGTCGGCGCCCTCGAAGGAGTCGCGCAGGGCGGCCGGGTCGTCGTACGCCCCGCGCCGCACCCGCACGCCGCGGTCGGCGAAGTGCTGGGCCTTGCCGGTGTCGCGGACGCTGACGCCGATCCGGTCCGCCGGGACGAGCTTGAGCAGGTGCTCGACGGTGGCGCCGTTGAGTGCGCCGGTCGCGCCGGTGATGACGATCATGAGAGGACTCCCGATATCGACGATACGGATGTGCTGATATCAAGGATAGCATCACCGTTAGCTTGATCGTGATATCGTCGATATCGTGGATGAGGCACGCGAGCGGACCCGGACGCAGCTGGTCGAAGTCGCCGCCCGGCTCCTCGCCGAAGGCGGGCCCGACGCCGTGACCACCAGGTCCGTCGCGCTCGCCGCCGGCCTGCAGGCACCCGCGATCTACCGCCTGTTCGGCGACAAGGACGGGCTGCTCGACGCCGTCGTCGCGCACGGGCTCGCCACGTACACCGGGCAGAAGCGTCTCGACCCGGCCGCCGACCCCGTCGAGGCGCTGCGCGCCGGCTGGGACCTGCACGTCGGCTTCGGCGTGGCGAACCCGGAGCTGTTCCGCCTCATGCACACGGCCCGCCGCACCCCGGGCGGCCGCGCCGCCGTCGAGGCCGGTGAGCGGGTCCTGCGGGAGCGGGTGCACCGGGTCGCCGCCGCCGGCCGCCTGCGCGTCACCGAACGCCGCGCCACGGAGCTCATCCGCTCGACCGGCAACGGCGTCGTACACACCCTGATCGAGCAACCGGAGCACGAACGCGACCTCGGGCTCGCCGACACCGCCTGGGCCGCCGTGTGCGCTATCGTCCTCACTGAAGCGCCGGCGCTGGACACCGGCCCGTCAGCCGCGGCCGTCACGCTGCGCGCCGCCCTGCCCGACCTGCCCGGCTTCAGCCCCGCGGAGCGTTCACTGCTCGGCGAGTGGCTGGCCCGGATCGCCGAGGAGTAGTCACCAGCATGGCCCAGCCTTCACTCGCCGGACAGGTCGACGCGCTGCTCGCCGCGATGGCGGCCCGCGACGCGCAAGGCTTCATGGCCGCGATCCCCGCCATCGGGCAGGCGGTGCCCGACGCCGCACCCGAGGAGGTCCAGGCCGCGCTGATCCGGCTGCAGCCCGCCCTCGAGCTGCCCTTCGGCACCGCCGGCGACCTCGCCCAGCTGGTCGGCGCCATGGCCGGCTACGGCACCGACCCGACCGCCGTCGTGCCGATCCTCGTGGACCGCGCCGCGGAAGCCATGGAGTCCGCCGCCCGGTTCGCCGAGCTGTACCGTGCCGCCTTCCCCGCGCTGGGTGAGCCACCGCGACCCGACGAGCACGACGAGATCGGCCCGGCCGCGGAGCGCTTCGCCGGCGCCGCGCACGGCCTCGACGCGCGTGCCGCCGAGATGCTCGTCCAGGCCTGGTTCTGCGCCGATGCGTGGGTGCAGCCGGTGCTGTACCTGTGCCAGCGCGCCGACGTGCGGGCGATGCTGCCGCAGCGGGACCGGCTCACCGCCGCGATCGAACCGGTCCGCGAGGTCTACGGCACCCCCGACTGGCTGGCCGGGCTGCTCCGCGTCCTGGACGACGAGCCGCTGCTGGTCCTGGACCGCGGCTTCGCCGGCACCGGCCGCGGCTTCCGCGTCACGATCGGCGGCATCGGCGACAACTTCCAGCTGCACACGCTGCTCGCCGCGGCCCTCATCGGCGACCTGCTGCCGGGCCGCCCGCCGACCCCGGCCGAGGTCGCCGCCGCCGGCACCGGCGACGACCTCCAACCACCCGGCGGCCTGCGCGGCAACTGGAACCTCGTCGACGCGCACGGCGCCTGGATCTGGAACGAGGGCACCCCAGCCGACATCCCGCACCTCGACGGCGTCCGGGTGGTCGTGCTGGAGCCCGAGCCGTATGCCCGCAGCTGGGACACGGGCCGCCAGTACCCGCTGATGACCCCGCTGCTGCGGGTGGACGCACCCGTCCCGCCCGACGAGGCCGCCGGATGGCTCCGCCGGGTCAAGCCGTCGGCCGGACGGTAGGCGCGGCATGGCTGAGACGACGGTGACCGGGGTGATGACCGCACTCGCCGCGCTCGAGGACCCGAAGGCGCGGCAGGTCAACGAGCGCCACGGCGACGACCACGGGGTCAACCTCGGCAAGCTCCGCGCCCTGGCGAAGGAGCTGAAGACACAGCAGGACCTCGCGGTGCAGCTGTGGGCGACCGGCGACACCGCCGCGCGGCTGCTGGCCCTGCTGACCTGCCGCCCCAAGGCGTTCGACCCCGCCGCGCTGGACGCGATGCTGCGCGAGGCCCGCGCGCCCAAGGTGCACGACTGGCTGGTCAACTACGTGGTGAAGAAGAGCCCGCACTGCGAGGCGCTGCGGGTGGCCTGGTTCGCCGACGCCGACCCGGTCGTCGCCAGCGCCGGCTGGGCCCTCACCACCGACCGCGTCGCCAGGCGCCCCGACGGCCTCGACCTCGACGCGCTGCTCGACCGCATCGAGGAGCGGATGAAGGACGCCCCGGACCGGCTGCAGTGGGCGATGAACCACTGCCTCGCCCAGATCGGCATCTCACACCCTGCCCTGCGCACCCGCGCCGTCGACATCGGCGAGCGCCTCGAAGTGCTCAAGGACTACCCGACCCCGCCGAACTGCACGTCACCGTACGCACCCATCTGGATCGCCGAGATGGTCCGCCGCCAGTGACCACGCCGCCGTCCTGACCCGGCACGCAATGACCGGCCGGCAGGCTCCGCGGAACTAGCCGCCGACGGCCGGGGCCGCAGCCACCGCGCGGGTGTCGTCACCGCGTGGCACCCCGATGGGCGCTACGCGGCGCGCCGATGTGAACCTCCCCGTGTGCGGCGAACGGCGCGCAGCCTGCCGGCGCAGGGCGGCGAGCGCCTCCGCCGCGGGCCGGTGCGCCGCCAGCTGCCGAAGCACGAAGACCGCGACGACGAGCGAGGCGACGTACAGCGTGAACGGCACAGCCAGCAGACCCCACCCCGGCATCAGCAGACCGCAGGCGGCCGCGGTCACCGCGTTGACGGCGACGTAGAACCAGGCGAGCCCCCGTCCGAGCCGGTAGGCCCAGAGCCGATCGCCGCGCAACCCGAAGCAGGCCACACCGGTCGCGATCGTGCACCCCACTGAGGCGAACATGTCGGCGATCCAGACCGTCCGGCCGGCCGCGCCGAGCAGCAGCACGTCGAGCGGCCCCAGGAGCGGCCCGGCGTTGAGGATCGTGACCACCCAGAGGGCCCCGCGGACCAGCACCGACCCGACGAGCCCCGCCAGCAGCCAGCCGCCCGCCCATCCATTTTTGAACACGTTCAGATCGTAGTTCACCACTGCCCAAGCGCAATGCGCCGCCGCTCACACCCGACGTTCGTGCCGTCGGCGACGGAACGGGTTGCCGCGGCGACCCAGCCCAGCTCCGTCGGCTACGGTTCGCGACCATGGAGGTTGCGGACCCGACCGTCATGGCCTGGGAGGACGGCGAGCGGGAGCTGTGGTGGTCGCGGGCGGCGGCGCTGGAGCACGGGCGCGAGGAGCCCGCCTGGGTCACGGCCGCGACCAGCGCGAACACGCTCGCCGACCTCACCCCGGCGCAGCTGTCGTGGCTGCTCGTCAAGGGGCCCGAGGCGCCGGCGCGGGCGCTGCTCAACGCGTCGCTGCTGCTCGTCAGGGCCAGGCAGCAGATGGACCTGGACCGGGTCGCGGTCGCGCGGTTCGAGCTGGACGCGTTGCCGCTCGCGCTGCACGACGCGCGTGAGCACGCGGACCGGCTGGGCTGGCTGGTGCTGCCGTTCCGGGGGCCGGAGCCGGCGACGCTGGTCGCGGGGTGGCTGCGGCATCTCGGGTCGGCGCGGCAGTGGGCGCGGCTGTGGCTGCACCGGCACCCCGAGGCGGCCGCGCGGGCGCTGGTCCCGGCCGCCGCGGGACGGCCGGGCAGGGCGCGGCAACAGGCTGAGGACGCCCTGCACCTGCTGGCCAGGTCGGACCACCGGCAGACCGTGCTCAAGGTCGCGGAGGCGTACACCGCGATCAAGGCCCTGCTCGAGAACGGCCCCACGCGGAAGGGGACGGACCGGGCCCGGCTGGCGGCGCCACCGGAACCCCCGCCCGGCGACCCCGCTCCCCACCTCAGCGAGGTGCCCCGGTTCGTGGCGTCGTCGTCGGCCGCGCAGCCGTTGGTACACCTGCCGGAGCCGGAATCAGAGCGCGCCGGCGGCGAGGCGTTGCTGCGGCAGTGGCTGGCCGACGGGATGCCGGCCGCCGACGCGTGGGTGCTGCTGGCCCAGGCCCACGCCGGCGACGACGCCACGATGGACCTGCTGGCGCCGCATGTACGGTCATGGCCCGCCCGCAGCCGCTACGCTCGCGCCGTCGACGGGTTCGCCGTGCTGGCGACGGTGGGCACGGACGTTGCGCTGCGCCACCTGCTGGCCATCGAGGCGGGTATGTCCGGCGGTCCGACCAACGAGCGGGCCCTGGCCTACCTCACCCAGGCCGCCGCGCTGCGCGGGCTGTCGGTGACGCAGCTGGCGGACCGGCTGACGGTCACCCACGGCCTCGACGCGGGCATCACGCTGGACTACGGGCCGCGCGTGTTCACGGTCGTCACCGACGAGCACCTCACCCCGCACGTCGTCGACGCCGCCGGGCGACGGTTGGCGCGGCCGCCGAAGCCGGGCGTCAGGGACACGAATCCCGAGGCGTACCAACGCTTCCAGCAACTGAAGAAGGACCTGCGGGCGACCGTCGCGGCGCAGGTCAGCCGCCTGCAAGGGGACATGCTCGCCCGGCGGCTCCGCCCGGCCCGGGACCTGCCGGAGGTCCTGCTGCCGCACCCGGTCCTGGGACCGGTCGCGCGGCGGCTGCTGTGGGGCGAGTACGACGAGCACGGCCACCTCCGCAGGGCGCTGCGGATCGCGGAGGACGGCGGCTTCGCCGACATCACCGACACGACCGCGCTCGTGGACGGCGCCGCGCGGCTCGGGATCGTGCACCCCGCGGACCTGGGCGACGACCTGGCACAGTGGGCGCGGATCGGCACCGACTACGAGATCCTGCCGCCGTTCCCGCAGCTGCACCGCCCGGTGCAGGTGCTGACCCCGGCGCAGCGGACCGCGACGAGCCTGCCGGGCTTCGGGCCGCTGCCGGCGGCCCGGCTCGCGGCGCTGGTGCAGTCCGGCGGCTGGCAGGGCAACGGCTACCACCATTCGAGCCGGGTGCACACCCAGCTGGCGCACGAGCTGCCGGGCGGGCAGGCCCTCGTGGTCGAGCTGGAGCCAGGTCTGCCGTCGCTCATGTACGGCGCGACCGGCGAGCTGCACGTCACCGAGATCTGGGCCGACGACGCCTGGTCGGACCACCTGCAGCTGACCCGGCACATCCCGCTGGGGACGTGTGACGCGGCGGCGCTGTCAGAGCTCCTCGTCGAGCTGCGAGCCGGCTGAGATCGCCGGCGGGTCCGCGTCGCCCTTCTTGCGCTTGAACGGCGCCGCGACCTTCCCGGCAACGGTGGTAGCGGCGCCGGAAACGGTGGTCGCGGCACCCGAGACCGCACCGCCGACGGTACTAGCGGCACCGGCGACAGTGCCGGCAACGGTGGTAGCCGCGCCGGAGATCGCGCCGCCGACAGCCCCGGCACCGGTCTTGATCGCCTGCGCCGAACCGCCCACCCAGGTCCCGGTCGAGCGGGCCGCGTCCTGCAGCGCGACGAGCGCCCGGTTCGGCTCGCCGTCCTTCTCCGGCTTCTGCTTGATCTCGTTCGCGAGATGCGGCGGGAACTGCGCCGGCGCCTCCGGGAACGCCTCCTGCGCGGCGTCGACGACCTGGCGCCCGAACACGAAGCGGGTGACCCCGCCGACCAGGGCCCCCACGCCGTACTCGACCGCCGCCTGCTGTTTCGCGCCCAGCCCGGCCCGCACGTTCTCGAGCCGGCCGGTCTGCACGCCGCGCACGAGGTCCTGTGCGGCGCCGGCCGGCAGCGAGTGCGCGAGCGTCTCGGCCCAGTGCGACCAGTTCCGCTGACCGGTCGCGATGCTCTTGCCGAGATCCACCGGACCCGACGACCGGGCGAGGTCGGCGGCCATCGCCGCGATCTGGTTCTGCCCGACGCGGCCGTTCGACAGGCCGTAGACGAGGGTACGGGCCTGGGCCTGGTCGAGGGTCATGCCGTGGATGTCGGCCAGCGCGAGGGCGTAGAGCGCGGTGATCTCGAACTGCAGCTGCTCGTCGCCGGCCGGCAGCAGGTTCGCCACCCGCTGCGCACCCACCTTGGCCGCGCCGACAGCGGCCTCCTTCGCCGCGGCCTTCGCAGCTTCCTTCGCGGCCTTCTTCCCCGCCTCGCGGGCGACGCTCTTGGCGCCCGTGGCCGCCGCGCCCGCGACGGGGATCAGGGCGATGGCGACGTCCAGCGCGATGGTCCCGGCCGTCACGAGGCCGCCCGCGACGCTGATGGCGGTGATGTACTGGCGCTCGAGGATGCCGATGACCTCTTCGGGTGTCGCGTCGGGGCTGCGGCGGCGCACCCACCGCACATACCTGCGGGCGACGGCGTGCCGTCCTTTGACCGCGGTCTCGATCCCGCGCTCCGCGACCTCGTCGGTGAGCTCGGCCTCGAGGGTGACCGTCTCGATGTCAGTCAAGGCTCATCTCTCCACAGTCGAAGGGTCGCCGGCGAAGGACGCCGTGACCTGCTCGATGGATGAGCCTACTGCGGAGCCCGCCGCCGAGATCTGGGTCTCTCGGCGGCATTCCCGGGTCCGAAAAGATGACCGCGCCGGAGACGGGCCCCGGCGCGGTCCGGAAGGTCAGCGGCAGGCGGCGCCGTTGAGGGTGAACCCGCTCGGCGCGCCGGCGTTGCCGGTGTGGTTGGCCTGGAACCCGATCGACGTCGAGGCGCCCGGCGCGAGGGAGCCGTTGTAGCTGACGTTGGACGCGGTGACCTGGCCGCTGCTGGGCGAGTACGTGGCGCTCCAGCCGGAGGTGATCGTCTGCCCGCCCGCGAGGTTGAACCGCAGCGACCAGCCGTTGATGGGTGTCGTGCCGGTGTTGGTGATGGTGATGGTGTCCGTCAGGCCGGTGTTCCAGGCGTTGACGGCGTTCGTCACCTGGCACGCCGCGGTGCCGCCCGGCGGCGGGCTCGACGTGCCCTGCGAGGGCCGCGGCGACGAGGTGGTCGGGCCGGGGCCGGGGCCTTCGCTGACCGTGATGCTGGAGCTGCCGCTGCTCTGGTAGCCCTCGGTGGCGAGGATCTGGTAGTCGTGCGTGCCGAGGTTCAGCCCGAGGCCCGCCCAGGCGTTGAAGTGGTTGGCGGTGGTGATGGTGCCGCCGGTCCGCTTCTGCTGCCGGACGCTCCAGTACTGGTAGAACGTCGCGGTGCCGATGATGGAGGGCTGGTTCACCCGCTGCGTGCGGTAGATGTCGTACGTGCTGCCGTCGGTGGTCACCGAGCCGAGCCGCTGCGCGCCGGTGCTCGGGTTGTAGCTGCCGAAGTTCTCCACCACGTAGTACTCGATGAGCGGATTGAGCGTCCACCCGTACAGCGCGAGGTAGCCGTTGCCGTTGACGTTGAACGTGCCGGAGTAGTTCACCGTGTGGCTGGAGCCGGGTTTCCAGCCCTTGCCGACCACGGTGTTGTTCATGTTGCTCCACTGGACGCTGTACGAGCCGCCGGCGCCCAGCGTCATGCTGACGTTGCCGGTGTCCTTCCAGTAGGAGAAGAAGTAGCCGTTGTGCGTGCCGGTGGTGTTCGCGGTGACGGTCCGGTCGGCCTCGGCGCTGGCGGTGCCGGTGGTCAGCGCGACCACGCCGGCGGCGACGAGGACGGAGCACGCCGCGCCGGCCAGCAGCAGGCGTCTGAAGTGGGGGTTCATGCTGCTCCCTTCGATGCAGTCAGGGGGCAACTGTCGCCGAAAGGGGCAGCGTCGTTCGGTGCCGGCCGTTTCGAAAGTCGGGGGCGGGCCTGAGCTGCCACTTCACACCGGGCCGGGCCGGCACGCCGTGAAAGTTTCGCAAGGTGTGGTGGGCGGCGACCGCCAAGACACCGCCCACCACACCGGTCTAGGAGTCCTGCGCCTTGCCTGTGGTGACCCGGGCGAGGACCAGGGCGACGAGGATGATCAGGCCGTACACCGCCTGGATCCACTGCGCGGAGACACCCGCGAGGGTCAGGATGTTGTTGATCAGGCCCAGGACGAGCACGCCGCACAGCGCGCCGAACAGGGTGCCCTTGCCGCCGTCCATGCTCACGCCGCCGATGACCGCGGCGGCGAAGACGGTGAAGATCATGCCCTGGCCCTGGGCGGCGGCGACCGAGCCGAGGCGGCCGGTCATGAGCAGGCCGGCGAGGGCGGCGAGGGTGCCGCCGACCATGAAGACGATCCAGATGACGCGGTCGCTGCGGATGCCGGCGGCGCGGGCGGCGTCGACGTTGCCGCCGATGGCGTAGACGGCGCGGCCGTGGCGGAACCAGCCGAGGACCGCGATCCCGATCGCGAAGAGCAGCCCGCACAGCCAGATCGACACGGGCAGCCCGAGCCACGTGGCGTTGCCGAGGTACAGCACCGACGGCGGCAGCTCGAACAGGTTCTGCCCGCCGGTGATGCCGATCTGCAGGCCGCGCAGGACGATGAGCATGCCGAGCGTGACGATGAACGCGGACAGCCCGAACCGCAGGATCAGCAGCCCGTTGAGCGCGCCGACGAGCAGCCCGACCAGCAGGATGATCGGCACCGCGAGGGCCGACGGCCACGACGTGCCGAGGCCGTTGCTGGCGGCGGGGATGACCAGCGCGACGCCGAGCGCCGGCGCGAGACCGACGGTCGACTCCAGGGACAGGTCGAACCGGCCGCCGATCAGGATGATCGTCTCGGCGAGGACCAGCAGCGACAGCTCGGTCTGCTGCTGCAGGACGTTGACGATGTTGGCGCTGGACAGAAAGACGGGGTCGACGACCGCGCCGACGACGAGCAGCAGCAGGATCGCCGGGACGAGGGTCAGGTCCCGCATCCTGGCCAGGCGGATCCCGGACAGCCGGGCCGGGACTGTGGTCATGACGAGACTCCTTCGACGGCGGCGACCACCTCGGTGTCGCTCCACCCGGCGGGCAGGGCCGCGACGACGCGGCCGTGGAACATGACGAGGACCCGGTCGCAGTGCCGCAGGTCGTCGAGCTCGTCGGAGACCATGAGCACCGCCGTCCCGGATGCGGCAGCGGCACGGACGGCGCCGAGCAGCGACTCCTTGGAGCGCACGTCGACCCCGGCGGTCGGGTTGATGAGGACCAGCACCTGGGGCGAGGTGCTCAGCGCGCGGGCCAGGACGACCTTCTGCGCGTTGCCGCCCGACAGGCTGCTCACCGGCGCGGACGGCCCTTCGGCCCGGATGTCGTAGCGCTCGATGAACCCGCTCGCCGTTTCCCGCAGACGCCGCGGCGCCACGTAGCCGAACCGCCCGAAGGTCGAGGCGATCGGCAGCGTCGCGTTCTCCGCCACCGACAGCAGCGGGATGAGCCCCTCGCGGTGCCGGTCCTGCGGCACCAAGCCGATCCCGGCGGCGAGCGCGGCGGGCACGCTCCCCGGCGGCACCGGCCGGTCCGCCACGCTGACGGTCCCGGACGCCGGGCGCCGCAGCCCGCCGACGGTCTCGGCGAGGGCGACCTTGCCGCTGCTGCCGGAGCCGGTGACCCCGACGATCTCGCCGGCTTTCACGTCGGCGTCGATGCCATGGTACGAACCGGGTAGCGTCAGTCCGGTCAGCCGCAGCGCGACCGGGGCCGACGGATCGGCCGGTGGCCCCGGTCGCACCGAGGTCAGCCCGGCCGCCTCGCCGGTCATCGCCGCGACCAGGGCGTCGTGGTCGACCTCGGAGACCGGCGCTGTCAGTACATGACGGGCGTCCCGCAACACGGTGACGGTGTCGCAGACCGCGTAGACCTCCTGCAGGTGGTGCGAGATGAACAGCATCGTCACCCCGGTCGCGGACAACGCCCGCAGCCTGCCGAAGAGCCGGTCGATGGCGGTCGCGTCGAGGCGGGCGGTCGGCTCGTCGAGGATGATGAAGCGGGCGCCCTGCGACAGGGCCCGGGCGATCTCGACGAGCTGCCGCTGCTCGACGCCGAGGTCCCCGGCGCGGGCGGCGGGGGAGACGTCGACGGCGTATTCGTCGAGCAGCCGCGCGGCCCGGCGGCGCAGCGCACCCCAGCGGACGACGTCGCCCTGCCGGTTGAGGAACAGATTCTCCGCCACCGACAGCTCGGGGATGATCGTGGAGCGCTGGAAGACGCACGCGACCCGGCGGCGCCAAGCGGCCCGGTCCGCCACCGGCGGGGCGGGCCGGCCGTCGAAGGCGATCGCGCCGGCGTCGGGGCTCTGCAGGCCGGTGAGCAGCGACACGAGCGTCGACTTGCCCGCGCCGTTGCGGCCCACGAGGGCGTGGGTGCTGCCGGGCGCGACCGTGACCGACACGCCGTGCAGTGCCGTGGTCGCGCCGAAGCGTTTGCTCGTGTGGACGGCCTCCACCGCCGGGACGACGGTGGAGGCGCCGGTGACGTCGGTCATCACTTGCCGATCTGGTTGCCCCACAACGCCGAGTCATCGACGTTGTCCTTGGTGACGAGCGGGGCGGGCAGCTGGTCCTCCAGCAGGCCGTCGCGGACCTGGACGATGGTGCTGTCGTGGTCGGTCTTGCCGGGCTGGAAGGTCTTGCCGTCGACCGCGGCCTTCGCGTAGAAGAGCGCGTATTTCGCGTACAGGTCGGCGGGCTGGGACACGGTCGCGTCGATCTCGCCCTTGCGGATCGCCTCGAACTCCTGCGGGATGCCGTCGTTGGACACGATGAAGATGTGCTTCGGGTCGCTCGGCGGCACGAGGAGGTTCTTGGTCCGCAGCAGCTGCAGCGTCGGGGCGAGGAACACGCCGCCGGCCTGCATGTAGATGCCGTTGATGTCGGGGTGCTGGGCCAGGCGCGTCTGCAGCGCCGCCGACGCCTTCGCGCCCTCCCAGTCGGTCGGCTCGGCGAAGACGGTGATGCCGGGGAACTTGCTCTGCATGCACTCGGCGAACGCCTCGGACCGGTCCCGGCCGTTGACGCTGGACAGCGACCCCTGGAACTCGACGACCTTGCCCTTGCCGCCGAGCTTGGCACCGAGGAACTCGCAGGCCTTCTGCCCGTAGGCGCGGTTGTCGGCGCGGACGACCATGAAGACGTTGCCCTTGTCGGGGCGGGTGTCGACGGTGACGACCGGGATCTTCTTCTGCTCCAGCTGGGTCAGCGTGGTCGCGATCGCGCCGGTGTCCTGCGGCGCCATCACGATCGCCTTCGCGCCCTGGCTGGTGAGCGCCTGCGTGTTCGCGACGAGCTTGGCGATGTCGTTCTGCGAGTTCGTCGGCGTCATCAGGTTGAGGCCGGAGTCCTTCGCGTACTGCGGGATGTACTTGGCGTAGGAGTTCCAGAAGTCGGAGTCGGCGCGCGGCAGGTCGACGGCGATCGGCTTGGCGTCAGCGTTGGCGGTGCTGCCGGGTTCCTTCGCGGAGTCGCAGGCGGTGAGTGAGACGACCAGGGCGGTGGCCAGGACGGCCGGTCGCAACAGCTTCATGGCGGTTTCCTTCGATTCCTTCAGGGGGTGTTCCAGACGGGGCCGTCCGGGAAGGCGTAACGGGCGCGGCTCGATGCCCGCATCGTGGAGCTGAACCCTGGTGCGAGCGGCGCCAGGTAGTGCCCCCGGTGCACGCGCACCGGGTCGGTGAAGTGCTCGTGCAGGTGGTCGACGTACTCGATGACCCGGTTGTCCATGGACCGGGACACCGCGACGTAGTCGAACATCGACAGGTGCTGGACGAGCTCGCAGAGCCCGACCCCGCCCGCGTGCGGGCACACCGGCACGCCGAACTTCGCCGCGAGCAGCAGGATCGCGACGTTCTCGTTGACCCCGGCGACGCGGGCGGCGTCGAGCTGGACGAACGAGACCGCGTTGAGCTGCAGCAGCTGCTTGAACACGACCCGGTTCTGGACGTGCTCACCGGTCGCGACGGGGACCGGCGCGATCCGCCGCGCGATCTCCGCGTGCCCGACGACGTCGTCGGGGGAGGTCGGCTCCTCCACCCACCACGGGTCGAACGGCTGCAGGGCACGGACCCAGTCGACGGCCGTGCCGACGTCCCACCGCTGGTTGGCGTCGACGGCGATCCGTACGTCCGGGCCGCACACCTCGCGGGCGATCCGCATCCTGCGCAGGTCGTCGTCGAGGTCGGCGCCGACCTTGAGCTTGATCTGCGTGAACCCGTCGCGCACCGCCTGCCGGCAGAGCCCGGTGAGCTTGGCGTCGTCGTAGCCGAGCCAGCCGGGTGAGGTGGCGTACGCCGGGTAACCCCGCTCGAGCAGCGTCTGGATCCGCTCCTCCCGGCCGTCCTCGCCCCGGCGGAGGAGCTTGAGGGCCTCCTGCGGGGTCAGCGCGTCGGACAGGTACCGGAAGTCGACGAGGTCGACGAGCTCCTCGGCCGGCATCGACGACAGCAGCCGCCACAGCGGCAACCCGGCCCGCTTCGCCTTCAGGTCCCACAGCGCGTTGACGACCGCGGAGATCGCCATGTGCATGACGCCCTTCTCCGGGCCGAGCCAGCGCAGCTGCGAGTCGTAGACGAGCTCCCGGTACAGGCCGCCGAGATCGTCGAGGATCTCCTTCACCAGACGTCCGACGAGATAGGGCGCCAGCGCCCGGATCGCGGCGGTCTGCACCTCGTTGCCACGGCCGATCGTGAACGCGAACCCGTGCCCCTCCTCCTGGTCCGTCTTGCCCGCGCCGTCGCCGGTACGGATGACCACGTAGGCGGCCGAATAGTCGGGATCGGGGTTCATGGCGTCGGAGCCGTCGAGATCCCTGGAGGTCGGGAACCGCACGTCGTAGGTGTCCAGCGACACGAATCGGTTGGTCATGGCCCCTCCCTCGCCGCTGTTTCGAAGACATCCGATGTCTAGCAGGCTCCGCCCGCCGACGGCAAGGGGTAAAATCTTGGAGGCTGTCGCTTTTGTTCGTCCGGACAGAAGTTCGGAACCCTTCTTGACGAAGTCATACCTCCGATGTTCACTCTGTGTCGAGGGTTGTCCATGGTTCGATGAGCGGACCCACCGCTCGCAGACCTGCGGACGACATCCTGCAAGGCGACGCCGACGCTGAGCAGGGTAGGCACCCCGGTCGCGGAAGGCGCCTTTCGCGACCGGCGTGCGCTGTGCTGTGCTGGGCCAGCTCCGGCGGCCCGCCGCCGGGCCGGGGGATGCTCACCCCGGACCCCCAATGCGCCACTGCGTGGCGCACTGCCTGCGCTGCCGCGCGGCAGCCTCCGCGCGTGCGCGCGGCATCCCTGCCGCCCCCGCGACCCGGCGAATCTCGTGGATCGTCCTGACGCTCGAGTCTCAGTCCGCCTGTGCGAGGTGCACCCGCAGCGCGTCGAGGCGCGCTGCCAGGTCGGGCGCCACCGCCCGCAGGCCGGCGTCGACGTCGCGGGTGTCGAGCCGGCCGCTCCACAGCACGTTCCGGGCGCGCTCCAGCGCCTCGACCGCCGCCCGCGGCCGCCCGGCCGCGAGCAGGCAGGCGGCGGCGTGCGTGGCGAGCCCGTTGCGCTGCTGGAGCGCGTGCTCGCCGCTGCGCCTGGACAGTGCCCTGCCCGCGACCATCGGCAACATCCCGACCGCCGCCGCGTAGGCATCGGCCGCCTGCTCCCAGTCACCCAGGTTCGCACGGGTCCGGCCCAGCACGGCCGCCGCCTGGACGCGGGTCGCGACCGCGGCGGCGGGCGCCCGCCGCGCGCCGTCCCACGCCGCGAAGGCCGCGTGCAGGTCGTCGGCATCGCCGGCCAGCTCGAACCTGGCGTACAGGGCATCGGCCAGGTTGAGCAGCAGGTGCCCCCGATGCGAATGGCCGGCCGGGACCTCGTCGAGCACGGCCCGCACGGTGGAGACGCTCCGGTCCAGTTCCTGCCGGTCGCCGGTGCGCACCGCCAGCTCCCGCAGCGTCGCGGCCCAGTTGGCCAGGTAGAAGATCCGCTCCGGCTCCAGGGTGGAGGCCACCTGCACGGCGTCGTCGAGCAGCGCGACCGCCTCCGTCAGGTCGCGCAGGTCGCCGAAGCGGCGGTATCTGGCCGAGAGCGACCCGCTGAGGTTCGAAAGCCGGCGGGCCCGGTCGATGTCGCCCGGCCCGGTGGCATCGACGGCCGAGCGGAACATCGCGACTGCCTCGTCCGAGTGGCTTTGCCGTCCCGAGCGTTCGAACCTGTGCAGCAGCGAGTTGCCCAGGTTGGACCGCCGGACCCCGAGAGCGGGATCGTCCGATTCCGTGAGCCGGTGCGCCGGGATCGGGACGACAGCGCGTCACCGAGGGTGCACAGGTAGGTCACCGTGGCGGGGACGTCTGCCGCATCGGGCCGCGCGGTACGAAGGTGGGCGATGGCCTCGATGAGATCCGCCAGGGCGCCGGCGCTGATGTAACGCGTCCGCAAGGCCCGGGCCAGATGGATGCGGACGGCGGTCGAGCGTGTGCCGGGCGTCGGGAGGAAGGTGAGGGCCCTCCTGCCCGACGCGATGGTCTCGTCCAGGTGATCCGCGCGTCGGCTGCGATCGGACCTGTCCACCAGCGCGAGCACGTACAGGACGACCATGGGTTCGAAGTCGGGGTGCGCCGCCGGCATCGCTGCGAGCACGGAGCGGATCGCCTCGAGGTCAGGCGGGCGGGCCATCACCGGTTGCCTACCGGGTGAGGGTGCGGGACCGGTCGCCGTCCGGGAACACGAACGGCCGGCATCGCAGCAGCGTAGAGCAGATCGGGCAGCGGCGGGTCCCGGTGATCGATAGCATTCGGCTCTTCGCGGTGGGCGAGCGGTGGGGGAGCCGGTGAACGAGTCGATCATCGAGTCGGGGCACGGGCCCGAGACGGGCCGGCGGCGTGGAGCGGTGGTGCTGGCGGTCGTCGTCGCGGTCGTCGCCGTCGCCGGGATCGTCGTGTGGCGTGTCCAGGACGAGGGCCGGCCCGCCGGGCGGGCGGCGGCCGCGGTGCGGGCGTCGGTGCTGTACGCGGCCGACGGCACGACGGTGGTCGCGCGGTTCGACACCGAGGACCCCCGTGAGGCGTGCCTGCGGGTCCCGGTCAACGACTGGGGGTACTACTGCGACTTCGTGGTGGCGTGGTGGCAGGAGCAGGAGGCGTTCGGCGTCGACCGGGCGGAGCGGACGGACCGGCTGCGGCGCGGTGGGTACCGCATCGGCGGCTCCCTCGACCCGCGGCTGCAGGCGAACGCGAAGCAGCGGGTGGACGCGGTCCTGCCGGTCACCGATCCGAAGGTGTTCTCCCTCGCCACGATCGAACCCGGCACCGGCCTGATCAGGACGATGGCGGTGAACCGCAACTTCCGCCGGCCGCCCGGCGCGGTCCCGGCGGTGAGCCCGACCGTGCAGGGGCAGCTGTGGCGGCCCGCGGGACCGGACGTCGTCGACCCCCTCGTCTCCGGCGACCGGAACATGCCCGGGGCGGCGGCCGGGGCGCCGTTCATGATGTTCACCCTCGCGGCGGCGCTGGACAGCGGGCTGAAGCTCAACCACGCGATCGACACGAAGCGGGTGTACGTGTCGAAGTACCGCATCGACCCGGCGAGCCCGGCGGCCTGCGAAGGCGGGTACTACTGTCCGACGAACACGGGCGATCCCGCGTACCTGTCGGGGCGGCGCACCATGTGGGACGCGTTCGGGCACTCGGTGGTGACCTACTTCGTGGCGCTGCAGGAGCGGATCGGCGCGGAGAAGGCGATCGCCATGGCCGAGCGGCTGGGCATCGTCTTCCGCGCCGAGGAGGACAAGCAGCTGAGCCGGGCGGCCGGCGCGGCGTGGGGCGCCTTCACCCTCGGCGTGTCGTCGACCACCGCCCTGGACCTGGCCAACGCGTACGCGACCCTGGCCGCCGACGGCACCCGCTGCGACCCGCTCCCGGTCGCCGAGGTCACCGACGCCGCCGGCCGGCCGGTCACCGGGGCCGGGCCGAGCTGCGAGGCGGTGCTCCGCCCGGAGGTGGCCAGGGCCGCGATCGACGCCGGCCGGTGCCCGGTCGGGGACCGCTCCGCGTTCGGGGACCGCTGCGGCGCCGCGACGGTCACGACGGTCCGGGACACCGTCGGCCGCCCGGTGGCCGGGCAGCTCGGCCTGACCGGCAACCGCCGCACGTTCTCCATGGTCGTCGCCGGACCCCAGCTGGTCACCGCGGGCATGATCGCGACGTCGCCGCGGGCCGACACCACCCAGGTCGAGATCGGGGAGGGCGTGCCGGAGCGGGCCACCGGCACGATCGCCGGCGTCCAGCACGACGGCCTGGCCCCGCTGCCGGTCCGCGACTTCACCGCACCGCCGCAGGAGTTCGCCGGTTAGGCGCGCAGGAAGGTGAGCACGGCGAGGACCCGGCGGTGCTCGCGTTCGTGCTGGATGAGGCCGAGTTTCGTGAAGATGGACGTCACGTGCGCCTCGACGGTCTTGACCGCGAGGTGCAGGTCGGCCGCGACCGCCACGTTCGACAGGCCCTGGGCCATGAGCGCGAGGACGGCGCGTTCGCGGTCGGTGAGGGCGTCCAGGGGATCGCGTTCGCGGCGGCGGGCGACGAGCCTGGCGACGAGCTCGGGGTCGATGACGGTGTCGCCGGCCGCGACCCGGCGCAGGTCCACGGCGAACGCGGTCAGGTCGGACACGCGGTCCTTCAGCAGGTAGCCGACGCCGCCGTCGAACTCGGTGATGAGCCGTAGCGCGTGGTGGACCTCGACGTACTGGGACAGCAGCATCAGCCCCACGCCGGGTGCGAGCGCGCGGATCGCGGCGGCGGTCTCGATGCCCTCGGCGGTGAACCCGGGCGGCATCCGCAGGTCGATGACGGCCACGTCCGGCGGGTCGGCGCGGACCTGGGCGAGCAGCGCGGCACCGTCACCGGCCTGGCCCGTGACGGTGCACCCGGCGTCGGCCAGGATGCGGGCCATGCCCTCGCGGAAGAGGACACCGTCGTCGGCGAGCATCACGCGCACGGGATCACCGTCCGCAGCCGGGTGCCGGACGGTCCGCTGTCGACGGTGAGCCGGGCGTCGAGGATCGCGAGCCGGTCCATGAGCCCTTCCAGGCCGCTGCCGGGCCGGACCGCGGCGCCGCCGGAGCCGTCGTCGGTGACCTCCACGACGAGGCCGGCCGCCGTGAGCCCGACGGTCACCGTGACGACCGTGGCGGCGGCGTGCTTGGCGGCGTTCGTCAGGCCCTCGCTGATCACGAAGTACGCGGTCGCCTCCACCTCCGCGGGCAGCCGCCGCCCGATCGACACGGCGAGCCGGACCGGCACCGGCGACCGGTCGGCGAGGAACCCGATCGCGGCCTCCAGCCCGTCCTGGGTCAGGACCGCGGGGTGCAGCCCGCGGGCCATCTCCCGCAGCTCCGCCGTCGCCTCCAGCAGCTGCGCCCGGACCGAGGACGCCTGGGCGGCGACGTCGGTGGCGCCCGCGGCCGCCGCCGAGCGGACCACGCCGCCGAGCTCCATCGCGACCGTCACCAGGCGCTGCTGGGCGCCGTCGTGCAGGTCGCGTTCCAGCCGGCGCCGGGCGGCGTCCCCGGCCGCGACCAGGCGCTGTGCGGTCGCCCGCAGCTCCAGGACGAGGCCGGCCTGGGCGGCCAGGTCGCCGACGAGACGCCGGTCGGTGGTGGACAGCTGGTCGCCCGGGGCCTTGGTGACGGTGAGCGCGCCGCGGAACCCGCCGTCGTGCCGTACGGGGATCGCCAGGAGCGAGCCGAGCGGCCGGGCCGACGCCGGCAGGGGAGACGACGCCGGCCAGATCGCCACCGCCCGCAGCGAGTCCGGCGGGCCGGTCCACAGCACGACCTCCCGGGCGCCGACGGCGTCGGCGACGGTGGTGCAGATCCCCTCGAGCAGCCCGCCCGCCGGCGCCGTCAGGTGCGCCGACAGTCGGGCCAGCGCCTCGTAGGGCGTCGACCTGCGGCCGTACACGAGCCGGTCCGCGATCCGCTGGACCCGCCGCCGCAAGGGTTCGAACGCGACCGCGACGACACCGGTCGCCGCCAGGGACAGCAGCGTCCCGTGCCCGTCGACGAGCCGGCCGACGCCGGTCACCATGACGGCGTAGCCGGCGGTCACCACGGCGGCCATCGCCCCGAACACGAGGGACCGGTTGATGACGGGGTCGATGTCGTACAGGCGGTACTTGAGGATCGCCGCGCCGGCCGCGGCCGCGATCAGCGGTGCGGTCAGCGTGCCGGGGACCGGCGACCGGAATACGAGCAGGCCCGCGACCATCACCGCGGCGGACACCGTGACCGCGTACACGAACCAGCGCAGCTGCCGGGCCTCGTCGCCGCGGGCCGTGCGCAGCCGGACGACGACGCACGCCGCCCAGGTCAGCTGGAACAGCAGGTACCCGACCGGCCGCGCCACCGCGTAGAACGCCTCGGCGGCCGCGGCGCCCGGCACGTGCAGCGGATGCGCGGCGACCAGGCCGGTCCGCGCGTACTCGACCGGCCACAGCGCCGACACGCCGGACAGCATGACGCCGACGGCGGCGAGCACGGCGACGACCGGCCGCCACGCCCGTGACGGCAGCCGCCCGTCCGGGAAGCCCATCACGGTCACGCCGATCAGCACGAGCACGACCGGCAGCGGCCACACGCCGCACCAGCCGACCCACGACGCGCCCGGCAGCGGACCGGGATGCAGCCCGTACTGCCGGCCGGCGAACATGACCGCGTGCGCGACGCCGGTGGCGACGAACAGCCGCCCCTCGGCGTTGCGGGGACTGCGCCGCAGCACGAACAGCCCGACCGCCGTGAACGAGACCGCGATGAGCCCGTTGTGCAGGTTCCCCACGTGCCAGCCGAGCACGGACCCGCCGGCGACCAGCAGGGTCGTCGCCGCACCCGCCGCCGCCCGGGCATACGTCCCGTCCCGCGCCACGGTGTCATCGTGCCAGCGCGGACGCCGGCGGACAGCAGGGTTAACCCGGCAATGTCGCAGGGGCGGCCCCGATGCCCCCGGACGGTCCGTGCGGCGACGGTACCGGTGGGGAAGCGACCCGATCCGGAGGAGCCCGCCATGACCGACCGACCCGCCACGCCCGCCGACCGGGTGCTGACCGCGTCACTGTTCTTCGCCCCGGTGATCTACCTGATCGCCGACGTCCTCTACGCCGTCCGCGGCTGGGACGACCCGGCCGCCGCCGTCGTCCACGTGCTCGGCGCCACGGCGTACATCATCCTCCTGCTGAAGCTCGTGGACCTCGGGCGGGGCGTCCTCGCCGCGCTCCTGCTCGTGGTGGGTGCGCTCGGCGCCGCCGGCAACGTCGCCTACGGCTTCAACACGATCCACGTCTCCCTCGGCGACACCGACCTGGTCGACGCGTCCGGCGCCGCGACCCTGATCAAGCCGCTCGGCCTGTTCTTCCCGCTGACGCTGCTGCTGGGCGCGGCCGTGCTGCGCCGCACCCAGCCGCTGTGGGCGGTGGTCCTGCTCGCCGTCGCCGGTGCCGCCTGGCCGGTCGCGCACATCGCGAACATCGGCTGGCTCGCGGTCCTGGTCAACGTCGCGCTGGTGGCGGTGTTCGCCGCCGTCGCCGTGCGGGCACCGGCCGACTCAGCTCAGTAGTTCTGGTCGACGGTGCCGACGTCGGAGTACGAGCCGTTGGGGTTCTGCACCTGGAGGACGGCGTGGGCGTGCGTGATGCTCGGGTCGGCAGGGGTCTGGAAGTACACGCTCCACGGGTTCAGCGCCCCGTTCGGCGCGCAGACCGTGCCGCCGTTGCGGTAGTTGACCATGACGTGGGCGGCGTTGTAGGTCTCCAGCCGCATCCGGGCGCACGTCCCCGAGGCGTTGTTGATGTACAGCGTGCCGGACAGGATCGCGCTGATCTGGCCGGCGGTGTTGTCCCAGCCGAGCACGCCGCTGTTCGTGGGGGCGCCGAGCAGCCAGTTGTTGCCGCCGAAGTCGAGGTTCGGCTCGGTGATCCTGACCGGGTCGGTGCTGACGATGACCGCGTTCGCCGGCGCACCGGCCAGGCCGGCGGCCAGGGCGGCGCCCGCGGCCACGACGGCGAGCTTCTTCATCATGTCGGTCTCCTTCAAGGTGGGGCGCGCCCGTTGCGGCGCGCCCGACCACCGTGCACGGCGGCCCTTCGGCAGACCTTCGGGAAACCTTCGGTGGGTCAGCGCACGGGGAACGGTCCGCAGTCGGCGGCCCACGCGCCGGCCGCCGCGGCGAGCTCGTCGAGGCCCAGGTCCAGGACGAGGAAGTACGAGTACGTGTCCTGCCGGACCCCGGGCGGGAGCGCCTCGAGGGAGAAGTGGATCCGGACCGCGGCCCGGTCCGCGGTCCGCTCCCGCAGGCTGAACGCGAGGTTCGGCTCGGTGTAGGTGCGGAAGTGCGGCTCGGGCGGCCACGAATCGTCGGCCCAGACGGCGACCGGCCGGATCACGCCCTCGACGACGCCGCGGAGCCAGGCGCCCACCGTGCGGGCCTCCCAGGTGGTCAGGCACGGATCCGTGAAGTCCCACGCCGTCCCGTCGCAGGCGGTGACACGGCCCTGGACGATGAGCCAGTTCGCGTCCCAGTCGGTGCCCGGCGCGGCGTCCGGGTTCGCGCCGAACTGGTACGCGATCGGCCGCAGCTCGACCGTGGCACCGTCCGAGGACGTCAGCTTCACCGGTGCAGTATGCCGCGACGTCGTACGGCGGCCGCACCGTGCCACGCCTTCGGTGGATTGACGGCCCGTCCGCCCGCCCGCACCCTGGTCGGACACGTTCCGCAGCGGTGCTCAAGGGGTGACCGTTCGATGCCGTACCGTCACCGCGCGTACATCGCCGTCGCTGTCCTCGTCGCGGCCGTGCTGGTGTGGGTCGCGCCGCGGGTGTCCGCGCAGGCCCGCCCGGCCGGCGGACTCAGCGTGCTGTTCGTCGGCAACAGCCTGCTCGGCTCGATGACCCGCGCCACCGGCGAGAGCACGCCCACGCTGGTGCGCCGTCTCGCCGCTGCGGCGGGCCGGCCGATCGACGTCACCGAGGTCATCCACTCCGGCTACACGCTGCAGCAGACCTGGGACGGCGGCCTGGTCGCGCCCGCCCTGCGGGACGGCAGGCGATACGACTTCGTCGTGCTGCAGGAGTACAGCACCCTCGTCGCCACGAACCTTCCCGCGGCGGAGAGGACGCTGCGCCAGACGTACGAGCCGAACCTCCGCGGCGCGCTGAAGCCCGGCGGCCGCGTCGTGCTCTTCAAGAACTGGGCCCTCGTCGACCCCGCGCCGTTCCCGTCGACCGCCGCGGCCAACGAGACGATCGACCGCAACTACGCGGCCCTGTCGGCCGCCCTGGCGACGCCGCACGTGACCGCCCCGATCGCCGACGAGTTCGAGACCCTCATCGCCGTCCACGGCGCGGGGTTCCTCATCGACCCCGACGGCAAGCACCCCAACGACACCGCCAGGTACCTCGACGCGGTCACCCTGTACGGCATCGTGTCCGGAGAGTCGCCCCGCGACCTCGCCGACCTGTACCTGCCGCCGCCTGTCGCCGCGGAGCTCCGCGCCGTCGCCGCCGCCGCGATCGGGGACTGACGGCAGCGGCCCAGGGCGGGACACTGGCCGTATGCGGGCGATGCAACGACCATGGACCAAGCGCGAGTTGCTGGTGATGCTGGCCGCCGTGTGGGTCGGCGGGATCGCGCTGCTCGTGCTGGCCTGGCACAGCGACAACGAGGACCAGCGGATACGCGACGCGCGGGAGTGCGCGCCGGCCGAGGTGTTCACGCCGGCGAGGTGCGTGACCGTGCTGGACGGGTCGCTGGTCGAGCTCACCCACTCCCTGGCGCGGGTGGAGGTCGAAGGGCGTCAGCTCACCATGAGCACGATCATCTCCCAGAACGTCCCGCCCGCTGGTGGCCGGCCGGTGCGGGTGACGCTGTACCGGGGCAAGCCCATCCACATCGACGCGGATCACCTCGCGGTCGACGCCGACGACGAGCCGTCGGACAACCGCCCGCTCCTGCTCGCCGGCGGCGGGTTCCTCCTGGTCGTCGGCACCGCGCGCGTCGTCACGGGGCTGTGGCGCACGAAGGCCGGGGCCTGATGCCGGTGGCCCCTGCGGATCCGGCGACGCCGGGTTCCGCAGGGGCCGGGTGGGAAGCTACGCGGGGGTGACGCAGACCGGGTTGGTGGCCGCGATCCCGTACGGGTTCCCGAACGTCGGCAGCGACGCCGGCGCCGCGTTGTCCGACACCAGGGTCCGCGCCCCGGTGGTCGGGTTGACGCTCAGCACCGCGCGGTTGGAGAGGTCCACGACGAGGATGCTGCCGCAGACGACGACCAGGTCGCCGAGCGAGCCGAAGCTGGGGCCGCCCGCCGGTGCCGTGTTCCGCGACACCCAGCTGCGGACGCCGGTCACCGGGTCGACCCGGATGATGCGGCCACCGCCGTTGCCGCCCTGGTCGGCGACCAGGATGTCGCCGTTGGTGTCGAGCGTCAGGGTGCTGTTGGTCATGAAGTTCGGCGCGCCGTTCGGTGCCCCGTTCGCCGAGACCTGGGTCCGGGCGCCGGTCACCTTGTCGACCCGGATGACGCCGTTGCGGTCCATCACGAAGATGTCGCCATTCGGCGTGACCGCCACGTCGGCCGGGCGGTCGAACGACGGGCCGCCCACCGGGCCCTGGTTGCGCGACAGCGTGGTGCGCGCACCGGTCACCGGGTCCACCCGGATGATGCCGCCGTTGCCGCTGGCGAACGCCCCGAGGTCGGCGACCAAAATGTTGCCGTCGGGCTCGACCGCGATGCCGTACGGCGTGACGAAATCCGGCCCGCCGGCCGGTGCGCTGTTGCTCGACACGAGGGTGCGGACGCCGGTCGACGGGTCGACCCGGACGACGGCAGGGGTGCGGACGCCGTTGATGCCGAGCTCGAACGCCTCGGCGACCAGCAGGTCGCCGGTGGCGTCGAAGGTGACGCCCATCGGGGCCTGCAGGTCGGGCCCGCCGGCCGGGGTGTGGTTGTCGGTCACCAGCGTGCGGTTGCCGGTGCCCTTGTCGACCCGCAGCACCATGCCGTTGACCGACCAGTCCGGCGGGGAGTTGTCGGTCACGTAGATGCGGGTCAGGTCCACCGGCCCCGGCGGCGGGACCGGTGGGGGATCGTCGGTCGTCGCGCCGGCCGGTGCGGGGCAGACCGCGAGGACGAGCGCGGCGCCGGCGGTGGCCAGGACGAGCCTGGTGGTGTGCTGCATGATGTTCACCTCTCGTAGGGCCGGCCGGGAGTGGCCGGCACCGGAGAGCACGCAGCTGTTGTCTGGCGCGGTTCAGGAGCACGTACGGGATGTGTAAGCGCCGATGTGCCCGGGCGCTCCACGAAGGGGCACCCACGCACATCGGCGTCCGGGTGGCTACGGCTCGGTCGACGCGGCGAGGACGGCCGTCTCGGTGGTGGCCTTGTCGACGCCGAGGCCGGCGAGGACGCCCGTGCCGTCCTCGAGCTCCAGGATCGCGAGCAGGATGTGCTCGGTGCCCAGGTGGGTGTGGTTCATCCGCAGGGCCTCGCGGAAGGTCAGCTCGAGGGCCTTCTTGGCGTGCGCGTCGAACGGGATGAGCGCGGGCACGGCGTCGGCCGCGCCCGGCAGCGTCGCGGTGGCGGTCTGCCGGACGGTGTCCAGGGAGACGCCCTGCGCGACGATCGCCCGGGCGCCGAGGGAGGTGGGGTCCGCGGCCAGGCCGATCACCAGGTGGGCGACGCCGATCTGGTCGTTGCCGCGGGCGCGGGCCTCTTCCTGGGAGGTCACGACGACCTTGCGGGCCCGGTCGGTGTAGCGGCTGAACCCCTGGCTGGCGTCCAGGTCCGACGCCTCGCCCTTGGGGACGAACCGCTTCTGGGCCGCCTGCTTCGTGACGCCCATGCTGCGGCCGATCTCCGTCCAGGAGGCGCCGGAGCGGCGTGCCTGGTCGACGAAGTGCCCGATCAGGTGATCCGCCACGTCGCCGAGGTGATCGGCCGTCAGCACGGCGTTGGTGAGCTGGTCGAGGGCCGCGGGGTGGGTCTTCTTGATGGCTTCGATCAGGTCGTCGAGCCGGACCGAGCCGGCGATGGATTCCGTCATGCGTCAACCATAGGTTGACGATCCGTCGACCGTCAACTCAAGGTTGACGGGTGATGAAGCGGCCGGGTGCGGACGTGCCGGGTGAGGTGCGCCGCGCCGGCCGGCTCCACCGACTCCGTCCGCAGGTGGACGGGCGGGCCACCGGCCGGGAAGAGCCGTGAGCCGGTGCCGAGGATCGTGGGGAAGGTCAGCAGCCGGTACTCGTCGACCAGGTCCGCGGCCATCAGCGCGTGCACGACGCTCAGGCTGCCCGTGACGACGACGTCGCGCTGCTCGCGCCTGACGGCGTCGAGCAGGTCACCGCCGAGCGGGCGCGAGTTGGCCCACGCGGACGTGTCGGTCAGGGTGCGGGAGGCGACCAGCTTCGGCACGGCGTTCATCCGCCGGGAGAACGGGTCGTCGCGAGTGGGCCACAGCCGCGAGAACAGCTGCCACGTGGTGCGGCCCAGCAGCATGACACCGTCGTCGAGGAGGCTGCCGAGCCGGAACTTGTCGCCGGCGACGGTGTCCGGGCCGTGCCGGAACGCCCAGCCACCGGCCGGGGTGCCGGCCGAGCCGTCCGGGTCGGACACGATCCCGTCCAGGGTGACGAACTGGATGACGATGACGCTCACGATGGGTTCCCTTCGGTCGGTGGTTCGCCGGTACGTACCGGCGCCACCGCCCGAACTCATCGCGGCGGCGGTGGGGAAAATCCGTCGAGGACCGCCGGATCGGCGAAGACGACGTTCCGCGCGATCCGGCCGTCCACGACGGTGAGCACCTGCAGCGAGTGCGGCAGGTGTACGCCGCCCGCCCGCACGACGGACGCCAGGAACGCGGGTTGCCCGTTGGCGGTGACCCGCGCCGTCGCCCAGGAGGTGCCCCGCATCAGGAAGACCCGCTCCATGAAGCGACCGTAGTCGTGGCTTCCGCGGTACCAGAGCGGCACCGGCGGCATCTCGAGCACGGCGTCATCGGTGAGCAGCCGCACGAGGCCCGGCACGTCGGCGGCCTCGAACGCGCGCAGATAGCGGTCGACGACGCCCCTCGTCCCGGGGTCGTCCGGCTCCCGGACCTCGCCGGCCCGCTCCTCGCCGAGCGCCGCGCGGGCCCGCTGCAACGCGCTGTTGACCGCCGGGACCGTCGTGTCCAGCTGCGCGGCCACCTCGGCGGCGCTGAACTGCAACACCTCACGCAGCAGCAGCGCCGCCCGCTGCCGCGCCGACAGGGTCTGCATCGCCGCGACGAGAGCGAGCCGCAGGTCGGTCCGCGCGTCGACGTCGCACCGCGCGTCGGGGAACGGCTGCAGCCAGGGGATGTCGAGCGCGGGCGAGAGCGGCGCCTGCGGGTCGTCGCTCGGCGCACCGAGCCCCGACGGCAACGGCCGCCGCGCCCTGCCGTCCAGCGCGGTCAGGCAGACGTTGGTGGCGATGCGGTACAGCCACGTCCGCACCGACGCGCGCTCGCCGTCATACCGGTCCCGGGCCTTCCACGCCCGCAGCATCGTCTCCTGCACGAGATCCTCGGCCTCGTGGAACGAGCCCAGCATCCGGTAGCAGTAGGCGGTCAGCTCGCCACGGTACGACTCCAGCTCCACAACTCCGCAGCGTAGTCACACCAGCAGGCGCACCACGGTGACCGGCCCGACCGGATCCCGCGCCACCGCGATTCGGCGCTACAGCGCGGAATACGGCGTGAAGAGGCGGACCGGGCCGCCGGCGAGGTTGGCCCGGAGCTCGGGGCTCGGGTCGCCGAGCAGCTCACCGGTCACCGTGCCGGTGGCCATGACCGCCTCCATGAGCCCGCCGATGTTCGTCGCGTGCTCGATCAGCGCCGCGGAGTCCCTGTACCGCTCGAGCACCATGCACTCGGACTCGTCGGCGTTGAAGTGGACCTCGTACTGCAGCGTGCCGGTGTCCTTGGTCCGCACGATCTCCATGCACCGCGCGGAGAGGCGCTTGAACTCCTCGACCTTCCCCGCGTGGAACGTGAACCGGGCGATCCCCTGAAGCTCGCTCACCGCTGTACCTCCCTGTGCCTGCCGTTGCCGTCGCCCCTGGGACGGAGCCGCCCCGCGATTCTCGACACCTCGAATCGAGGCGGGGCAGCCCGATCAGGCGTCGGCGTGTTCGAGGGCTTCCTCGGCGCGTTCCGGGCTGCCGAGCGCGAGGCCTTCGTCGATCGCGCGGCGGGAGGCGAGCCACAGCACGACGCCGGCGAGGAGGACCAGGGTCTCGGTGACGGTGAGTGCCCAGATGATGCCGGGCAGGCCGAGCCACAGGTTGCCGAGCAGGACGATCGGGATGAACAGGACGCCCTGGGTGACGGACATGACGGTGGCCGCCACGGCGCGGCCGGTGGCCTGGAACAGGGAGGTGATGAGGCCGGTGAAGCCGTTCGCGACCATCGCGACCAGCTGGGCGGTGAGGATCGTGACGCCGGTGGTGAGGACCGAGTGGTCCGCGACGAACGCCGTGAAGACCTGTTCGCGGAAGGCGAGGACGAGCACGGAGAAGGTCAGGGCGACGCCGCCCACCGCGACGGCCGAGCCGCGCAGCGCGGCCGTGAGGCGGGCCTTGTCGCCTTTGCCGTAGGAGTACGCCAGCAGCGGCAGGACGCCGAGGGTCAAGCCCATCACGAGGAACTCGGGGACCTGGGCGATGCGGACCGCGACACCCATCGCGGCGACGGGGCCGTCGCCGTACGCGGCGGCGAGGTTGTTGAGCACCAGGGAGGTGACGATGAGGAAGGCGGACTGCAGGAGCGTACCGACGCCGACGCCGAGCACGGGGGACAGCACGGTGCGGGAGAGCGTGAACCAGCGCGGCGCGACGCTCATGTACTGGCTGTTGCGGGTCAGCCACACGCCGAAGTAGGTGGCGACGCCGAGGTTCGCCAGGCCCATCGCCAGCGCGGCGCCGGCGACGCCCCAGTGCAGGACGAGGATGAACAGCGCGTCGAGCACGAGGTTGGCGATCGTGGACGCGATGAGGCCGATCATGACCTGCCGTGCGGCGCCTTCCGCCCGTACGAGCTGCTCGAGGCACATGGCGGCGGCGAGGACCGGCACGAAGGCGAGCATGACGCCGACGAAGGCCCTGGTCGCGGGCACGGCGGCGGCGTCGGCGCCGAGCAGGCCGACGAGCGGGTGCAGCAGGAGCAGCCCGGTCCCGCCGATCACGGCGCCGGAGACGACCGAGCCCCAGACGGCGAACGACGTGACGTGCCGGATCTCCGCGCCGCGGGAGGGGTCGTGCTCGGCCGCGCCGAGCAGTCGTGAGACCAGCGCGCCGCCGCCGACGCCGAAGACGTTGCCGATGGCCATGACGAGGCCGAGGATCGGCGCCCCGAACGTGACCGCGGCGAGCAGCGCCGTGTCGTGCAACGAGCCGATGAACCCGGCGTTGATGAGGTTGTAGACGGCGCCGACGATCATCGCCGTCGCCATCGGTACGCACAGGTGCACGAGCGCACGCACGATCGGTGCCGACGAGAGGTACCAGCGGTTGGTGCCGACGGCGTCGGCCGCCGGCGATTCGAGGGTCGAGGTGCTCATGACCTCTCCTTTCACGGCAGATCAGGATTTTTCGGGCAGGGTCGAGCGCACGCCGACGGAACGCCGGTGCGGCGTGGGGTGTGCGGTGGTTGCGGGGGCGGCGGCTACGACCGCGTCGGTTGCGGCAGCTCCGCGGTGATCTTCGAGAGCAGTGCGTGCAGCGCGGCCCGCTCGTCCTCGTCCAGCGGGGCGAGGATCGTCTCCTCGGCGGCCGCCATCGCGGTGTCGAACCCGGCGATCAGCGCGGCACCGGCCGGCGTCGCGTGGACCCGCTTGCTGCGCTCGTTGGCCGGGTCGGTCCGCCGCTCGACCAGCTCGCGGCGCTCGAGCCCCTGCAGTAGGCTCGACACGCTCGCCGCGCTGGTCCGGGTGATCTCGGCGATGTCGCGCTGGATCGCGCCGGGGTTCTGCACCAGGTATCCGAGCACGAAGCCCTGCTCGTGGCTGAGCTCACGGGCCCGGATCCAGTCCTCGCCCGCCTTGCGCTGAGCCCATCCGATCCAGCGCAGCAGGTCGAGCGTGGTGGTGAGCCGGGGTGCGTCCATGTTTAGAACTCTAAGAGTTAGAGATCTAACAGTCAACCCTCAAACAAAAAGGCGGGGCGGGCCCACCGGCCCGCCCCGCTGCGACACGTCAGGAAGAGAGGTTGAACTTCTCCCACGGGCCGATCGCGTCGCGGTTGGCGATGAGCGCGGCGGCGCCGGCGCTCTCCGCGACGACGTACTTGTTGTTGACGGTCGCCTGCAGGCTGACGGTGCCGTCGGAGTTGCGGATCAGCCGGAACGTCTCCCACGCGCCGGCCGTCGGCCGGTTGGCCACGAGCGGGTTGGCGCCCGCGTTCTCCGCGCAGACGAACTGGCCGTTGGCCTTGGCCTTCAGGGCGACGGTGCCGTTGCCCAGGTCGACGACCTCGAACAGCTCCGCGGTGCCGACCGTGGTCTTGTTCGCGATCAGCGCTCCGGACCCGGCGGTGACGTACCGGCTGTTGACCTGCGCCATCAGCGACTGCCCGGCGACCGGCGGGGTGCCACCGGTGATGATCCGCAGGGCGTCGACCATGCCGACCGAGGTCGTCTTGTTGACGATCCGGATGGTGTGGGTGCCGTTGGTCAGGCCCGTCTTGCTGTACACCACCTGCTGCACCTGGCGGGCGCCTGACGCGTTCAGGTTGACGTTGGCCTGGAACGCGCCGTCGATGTAGACGTCGACGTTGCCCATGTCGCTGAACCGCTCCGACAGCACCTCGACGCCGGTGCCGGTGAACGTGTAGCTGGCGGCGGCGTTGACGGTGTTCGAGTGGTGGGTGTCGTCGTTGTAGTCGCCGTAGCCGCGGCCGGTCGTGAGGTGCCAGTTCGCGTCGTACGTCAGCGCCGTGTTGTTCACCAGGCCCGGCGTGCCGGCGCCGCCGGTGCCGAGCGTGGACGCGGTGCCCGACAGGGACTTGACGCCGTTGTTGGCGGTGCCCGACAGCGACGTCGAGGTGTAGGACGTCAACGGCTTCGCGGTCCGCTCGACGATGTACACCGTGTTGGCGGCGGTGGCGAAGGTGACCTCACCGGCGGTCGACGTGGTCAGCGTGACGTTGTCCGACGCGCGCCGGACGCGGATCTCCGCGGTGCCCCACGGGTTCACCACCCGCGCCTGCTTGCCGTAGAGGCTCTTGATCCCCACGTACTTCGTCTCGTTGCCCTCACGCTCCGAGCTGACCTGGAAGCCGTCCTTCGCCAGCAGCGTGAACTTCCCGGCGAAGTTCGCGTCGTTCGGCGCCGCCGGGAACACCCGGATCTTGTCGTTGTACGACTGCAGCAGCGTCTCGTTCATCGCCGCGAGGTGCACGCCGAGGTACTCGAACACGCCGTTGGTGTTGTTGGTCATGCCGTTGGGGTAGTTCTGATACCGCTGCAGCATCAGCTTCATGCCCGACAGCGCCTGGTCGCCGAGGCCGAGCCGGGCCGCCTGGACCGCGTCGTTCGCCCACACGTTGCTGTACGGGTTCGGCCGCGTGTTCCAGCTGTTGAGCGCGGTCTGGTAGTCCGGCGCGCCGATGCCCGTCAGGTCGTACGGCCAGATCAGCTCCGACGTGACGTTCTCACCGTTGCGCTGCTGCGCCGGCGCGGGCGGGTCGTGCGGCAGCCACGCACCGTTGCTGGTCTTGTACGGCTCGATCCGGTCGAGCACGTTCTGCCATCCGGCGCGCAGCCCCGAGTCCAGGCCGAGCTGGTTGCTGACCTGGATGGTGAGCGGGAACAGCAGCCGCACCGCGGCGAGGTCCGTGATCGCGTTCTTCACGTCCCAGTACGTCTCGTGCGCGTTCGACGTCGCCATGTAGTAGCGGCCGGTGCCGGAGTCGTAGCTGAGCTTCGACTGGTAGAACTTCACCGCTTCCTTCATGTACGGATACGCCGTGTTCTGCAGGTACGCGGTGTCGTTGGTGTACCGGTACTGCAGGTACATGTTGTAGGCGGCCTCGGTGCCGGTGGAGTAGATGTCGTTGACGTAGTCGCTGCCGACGGTGCCGCGCGCGTTGCCGTCCCAGCCCATCGTCTCCGGCACCCACAACCCGTCGATCGCGTACCTGGTCTGGGTATAGGCCTTCAACGCGTTGAGATTGCGGCTGTACAGCCTGTTCTCGGTCGCGAACAGATCGACGTGGTTCGAGGCGAGGAACGAGTTGTAGACGTCCCGCTGATTCCAGAACCAGTAGCCGTTGCTCCACTTCGTGCGGTCCTCGGTCGCCCGGAACGCGCCGTTGATGAAGTGCATCGGATAGTTGCCGTAGCCACCCGCGGCGATCATGTACGTCGACAGGTAGTACACGTTCTCCAGGTAGTCGCCGGTACCGGCGGCGCCGGAGTACTGCACGAACGACTTCGCCCAGAACGCGTGCCACCAGTTGCGGTAGTTGTTCAGGTTGGTCAGGTAGCCGGTGCTCTTCGCCGAGGCGAGCTGGTTGCGCGCCTGCGTGACGGAGTTCGCGCCGGGGGAGTTGACCCGGCTCGCCGCCGTGAACCAGATCGTGTAGCTGGACGTCGGCGTGATGTTCAGCCGCACCCGCGTGCCGTTGACGACCTGCGTGCTGTACGCGGCGCCCTCCACCGTCGCGGCGAGCGTGTAGCCGAAGTTGTTCGGGTCGTTCTGCCCGCGGCTGAACCCGGCGGCGGTCGCGTCGGCGAACGTGCTGACCTGCTTCCACGTGTCGAGGTTCGGCACGTCGGCGCTGTTGGTCACCGAGTTCGGGTCCCACATGCTCAGGTCGAGGGTGGTGGTGCCCTGCCCGGTGCGGCCGTCCTCGACGTGCACGCCCATGACCTCGGTCCCGGGCACGCCCATGACCGTGACGGTGCGGTTCGAGTCGTACTTCGTCGTCAGCGTCCCGTCGTACAGCGACAGCCGCTGCTGATAGCTGCTGACCCCAGCGTCGAGACCGGGGCTGGTGTTGAGGTTGACCAGGCCGGCCGCGTACGCCGACTGCGGCGACAGGTCCACGCCGGAGACCTGCATCGTGAGCCCGTTGGCGTTCCAGACCATCGCGCCGGTCTTGCCGTTGCCGACGGTGAGCCCGTACAGCGGGTTCGTCTGCGGGCTGTTGTACACGAGGTCGTGCTTGCTCAGATAGGAGCCGTAGTTGACGTCGAGCGCTCCGGTGCCGGGGTTGAACGCCTCGTCGGTCGTCGACGCGGTCGCGTTCTGGCCGTGGATCAGAGTGACGAGCGTGCCCATCAGGACGGTGGCGGCCGCCAGGAGGGCGAGTCGGCGGGGCTTGCCCACAGAAACTCTCCTTCGCATACGTTGCAGCGGGAACCTCGCGCCGTCGAGTCCCATGTGACATGCAGTTAACATTGGACGTCTTCCTTCGTCAATGCCTGCAACGTCCGATGTACCCGCGATCATGCGGCCATCGGTTCCCGATACATGGGATGTATCGCTGCGTGACTGGGCGCACCCTCAGCTCACGGCGCCGGCCGCCGATCCCCACTGTGGCACGAGATCCGTGCGGCTGAACCAGGAATCGAAGGTGACCGGCGCGATGCGACGTTGGCGGATCACGACCCGCATCCTCCTGCTCGCCGCGATCGGCACCCTGGTCTCCGGCGTACTGCTCGCGACCGCGGTCACCGGCTTCGGCACCCAGCGCACCGCGAGCGAGCAGACCACCCGCGCGATGCGGCTGTCCGCGGTGGTCCTCGAGGCGAAGTTCCGCGTCGCGGACATCTCCGGCTGGCAGACCGGCTACGCGTTCGACTACGACCGCGGCGTACCGAACGCGCTCGACGACACCGTCGGCCAGCGCAAGGAGTTCCTCATCGCCGCCGACGCCCTGCGCGCGGCGTTCGCCACCACCGCCGGCGCCGCCCTCACCGCCGACGAGCAGACCCTGCTGCGACAGGCCGTCGCCGCGTTCGACCGCTTCATGGCCATCGACGACGAGATGATCGCCGGCTACCGGACCGGCACCCCCGAGGCGAAGGCCGCCGCCGACGACCTCGCCTCCGGCGACTCGATCACCGCGTTCAGCGACGCCGCCACCGCGACCAACGACCTCGCCGCCCACGTCACCGCCCGGGGCCTCGCCGTCGCCGCCGACGCCGCCGCCACCGCCGACCGCAGCCGCAGGGTCATGTGGCTCACCGGCCTCACCGGCCTCATCCTCGCCGTGACCAGCGCCCTCGTCGTGATCCGCGGCATCGCCCGGCCGCTGCGCGCCCTCGACGCCCGCCTCACCGACATCGCCGACGGCGACGGCGACCTCACCGCCCGCCTCGACGAGCGCGGCCGCGACGAGCTCGCCACGATCGCCGCCGCCTTCAACCGCTTCGCCGCCGGCCTCGCCGACGCGATGCGCTCCGTCGACGACCGCGCCCACGTCGTCGCCGCCTCCTCGGGACAGCTGACCGAGGTGTCCGCGGCGCTGCAGGTGTCGGCCACCGACTCCGCGACCCGCGCCGCCGCCGTCACCAGCGCCACCGGCGAGATCTCCCGCAGCGTGCAGACCGTCGCCGCCGGCACCGAGCAGATGGGCGCATCCATCGCCGAGATCTCCGCCAGCGCCCACGAGGCGGCCCGGGTCGCGGCCAACGCCGGTACGCTCGCCTCCGCCGTCACCGCCACCGTCGACAAGCTCGACGGGTCCAGCCGGCAGATCGGCGACATGGCCGAGGTCATCAGCGGCATCGCCCGGCAGACCAACCTCCTGGCGCTCAACGCGAGCATCGAGGCGGCCCGCGCCGGCCGGCACGGCCTCGGCTTCGCCGTCGTCGCCGGCGAGGTGAAGGACCTCGCCGGCGAGACCGCCCGCGCCACCGACGACATCGCCGCCCGCATCACCGCCATCCAGGCCGACACGACCGGCGCGGTCGCCGCGATCAACGAGATCGCCGACGTCATCACCAGGATCTGCGAGCTGCAGACGACGATCGCGTCCGCCATCGAGCAGCAGACCGCCACCACCGCCCAGATGAGCCGCACCATCACCGGCGTCGCCACCAGCAGCGACGACGCGTCCCGGGAGGTCGCCGCCGTCGCCTCCGCCGCCCGCACCACCACCGACGGCGTCACCGGCATCGGCACCGCGGCCGGCGACCTCTCCCGCGTCTCCGCCGACCTGCAGGCCCTGGTCCGCCGGTTCCGCTACTGACGATCATTCCCGGCGTCGCCCGCATCACCTTCGTGGTCAGCCCGTCATCGCGGTGCCGGTCTCCACGAGCGTCTTGAGGTCACTGAGAATCCACGGCCAGCCACCACCGGCGCCCATGTCCTCCAGCTCGCCCGCCAGCATCGACGCCAGACCCGGCTCGTCACCGATCTCGTGGGTCACCGTCAGCGAGGTGACCCCGTCCTTGCCCTCTTTCAGCTCGTACGTCAGCCGCGTGAACCCCTCGGGCACGTGGTTCGGGTCCATCAGCATCCGCCACGTCTGCACGAGCCGGAATGGCGCCTCGACCTCGACGATCTCACCGTCGACACCGAGCTCGGGCGCGCCCGCGGCGATCATGCCCTCGTTCGACATGCCCCGGAACTCACCGCCCGGGCGCAGCTCCATGTGGTTGGCGCCGCGGTACCCGTACCGCGAGGTCCACTCGGGGGTGGTGATCGCGTCCCAGATCTTCTGCGGGGTCGCCTTGATGTAGACCTTGTAAATCTGCGTGCTGCTCACGGGTTGTCCCCTTCGAGTTCGGCCTTCAGTTCCAGCAGTGCGGTCACGTGGTGCTCGGTGTACTTGTCGATCCACCGGTCGTGCACCTGGCGGATCGGGATCGGGTTGAGGAAGTGCAACTTCTCCCGCCCCATCCGGCGGGTCACGACCAGCCCTGCCTCTTCGAGCACCTTCAGGTGCTTCATGACTCCGAAGCGCGACATCTCCAGCTCCGACTCCAACTCCGTCAACGTGCGGCCGTCACGCGCGAAGAGCAGGTCAAGCAGGAAACGCCGACTCGCATCGGCAAGAGCCTTGAAGACGCGGTCGTCGTCATCCACCACCCAAAGTTATGTGACCAAAAGGTCACATGTCAAGCCGTGATCTCCGGTGTCCGGGCGGCAGCAGCTGCGGCTGTTCGCGACCGCGGAGGAGCCGGACCGTGTCGACCGCGAGCTGGCCTTCGACGACGAAAGCGACGGCAGCCGGGCCTGGTACGAGGGAGGCGACCTGACCGCGCAGCGGCATCTGTGGGACGCCCGCCGTGCCGGTGACCTGCTGGCGTACCACGGCATGGACGGCATTCCGGGTGTCACGGGGCCGGTGGAGGTGAGCGCGACCGCGACCCGCGTGCAGGAGCTGCAGGACACCGGCTGGCTCGACGAGGCATGGGATCTGCTCGGCGTCGACGTTCCCGCGATGCCGGAGCGTTGGCACCGGGACCGGCGGTCAGTGATGACATCGGGCTTCTGGTGCCGGTTGCCGGAGATGGTCAACGCGATCCGCCGCGCCGGTGTCTCGGCCGGTGTCGACAGGGTGACGGCGGGCTACGGCGATACGTCGTTCCTGGCGTTCGAAGGTGTCACGGCCGAGCGGATGCGGCTGGTGTTCCTCGGCGGCTGGTATCCAAGGCCCGGCCCGCACGTGCCGCTCGACCGCCTCGGTGTCCCGATCGACGCGCTGCTGCTCAGGCTCGGCCTGCTCATCCCGGACGAGCTGCACCCACTCGTGCACGCCGCGTTCTTCCCGGGCGCCGACGTGCGGCCCGCCGGCCCTCCATCGGTGGTGTCGCCGCCGCCGGTACGGGTGCGCTGCCGCTCCGAATGGCACGAGGTACGCATGGACGGCGGCGCGATTCGGAGCCCGCACAGTGAGGAGGAACGGCGCCGGGAGACGGTGCTGCGCGCGCTCGGCGGGACCGTGGACGGGTGCTTCGCGGTCGAGGTGGCGTGGCGCTCCGGCGTGGGCCGGCTCCCTCGGCAGCTGCGGCAGTTGCGGCGGGAACTGACGCAGCGGGCGCTGCACGGCGACGCCGACGGTGTGACCGCGCTGCTCGACGCGGGTGTCGACCCGCACGTCCGCGACGACCGGGGCCGCACGCTGCTGCACCTGGCGGCGCACCTGGACGACCCGGCGCTCCTGCGGCGGCTGCTCGACGCGGGCCTGGACGTGAACGCCCGCGACGTCCATGGCGTCGCCCCGCTGCCCGCCGCCGTGCACGGTATGGGCAGCGTCGAGGTGATCCGCACCCTGATCGCCGCGGGCGCGGACGTCGACGACACCGTCGCCTGTTACGAGCACCTGAGGGTGCCGGTCGCGGACTGGGCCGAGCGGGCGAGACCGGCCGACCGTGAAGCCCTCGGCCCTCTCCTGCGACGGGCGCCGTGAAGGCGTTCGGCGGGTTTGTCCGTCAGGGACGATATCGAGCAATCTGACGGTCGTGTGGGAATGGGGGGTCTGCTGTGCCGATGATCCGGGTGCCGTTGCCGCGGTTGGTGGGGGACGGGGTGCGGTTGCGGAGCTGGGATGAGGGGGACGTCGCGGGGCTGGTGGCGGCGTTCGGTGATCCGGTGATGCGGCGGTTCTCGTGGCGGGACGAGCCGATGACGGAGGCGGACGCGCGGGAGCACCTCGCCGGGATGGAGGCGGCGCTGCGGCAGGGCGAGGCGTTCCACCTGGCGGTGGTCGACGCGGGCGGGCCGGGCGCGCTGCTCGGTGGGGTTTCGCTGCACGAGATCCGGCTGGACCGGGGCACGGCGGCGGTCGGGTACTGGCTCGGGCCGCGGGGCCGGGGGCGGGGTGCGGCGACGCGGGCGGTGCGGCTGATCGCCGGGTGGGCGTTCGGCGAGCTGGGGCTGGCCAGGTTGGAGCTGACGTGCGGCCCGGACAACGCGGCGTCGCAGCGGGTCGCGGAGCGGTGCGGGTTCGTCCGTGAGGGGCTGCTGCGGTCGCAGGTGCCGTTCCAGGGTGGGCGCCGGGACAGTGTGATCTACGGGCTGCTGCCGGGCGAGCCGGTGTAGGGGTCGGGGAGGCCCTGGGCGGCGATGGCTGCCTGGACGCGGCTGCGCAGGCCGAGCTTGGCCAGGACGCGGCTGACGTGGGTCTTCGTGGTGGCCTCCGCGATGCCGAGGCGGGTGGCGATCTCGGCGTTGGAGAGGCCGTCGCCGAGGCAGCGCAGGACGTCGCGTTCGCGGTCGGTGAGGCTGGCGAGGTCGACCGGGGGCGCGGGTGGGCCGGCGAAGGTGGCGATGACCCGGCGGGTGACGGCGGGGGCCATGACGCCGTCGCCGCGGGCGACCGCCCGGACCGCGGCGAGGAGGTCGGCGGCGGAGGCGTCCTTGAGCAGGAAGCCGGCGGCGCCGGCGCGCAGGGCGCCGAAGACGTATTCGTCGAGGTCGAACGTGGTCAGGATGAGCACGCCGGGGACGCCGAGGCCGACGATGGAGCGGGTGGCGGCGATGCCGTCGAGGCGGGGCATGCGCACGTCGAGGACGACGACGTCGGGGCGGAGCGAGTCGGCGAGGTCGACCGCCTGCTGTCCGTCGGCCGCCTCGCCGACCACCTCCAGGTCGGGTGCGGAGCCGAGGATGAGGACGAGGCCCGCGCGGACCGCGGGTTGGTCGTCGGCGACGAGGACCCGGATCACACGGTGACCCGGCGTGGCAGGCTGGCCGAGACCAGCCAGCGGTCGTCGCACGGGCCCGCGGACAGGGACCCGCCGAGCAGCTCGGCCCGCTCCCGCATGCCGATCACGCCGGCGCCCGTACCATCCGAACCGCCGGAAGAAGTCCCGAGGACGGACGAGACCGTGATGTCCACAGTGGACGGCGCATAGAGAACGGCGACGGACACGGGGCCGCCGGATCCGTGTTTCAGGGCGTTGGTGAGGGACTCCTGCACGATTCGGTAGGCGGCCAGGTCCACCGAGGTCGGGAGGTCGGCGGGCTCACCTCGTACCGACACCGCGACCGGCAGTCCGGAACGCCGGGCCCTGCCCGCGAGGTCCTCGAGGTCGGCCAGGCCCGCGGTGACGTCCTCGGCGGCGGACCCGGCCGCGGGGTCGCGGAGGAACCCGACCAGCTGGCGCATCTCGGCCAGGCCGCGGACGCTGTTCTCGCGGATGACCTGCAGCGCGTCGCGGGTCTTCGCCGGGCCGAGGTCGGCGCTGAGCGCGGCGGTCGCGTGGATGGCGACGGCGCTGAGGTGGTTGGCGATGACGTCGTGCAGTTCGCGGGCCATGCGGGCGCGTTCGCCGGCGACGGCGTTGGCCCGGTCCAGCTCGGCGAGCCGGGCCAGCTGCCGGGCGATGGAGGCCTGCTCCCGGTGGTGCCGCACGTGGGTGCCGGTGAGGACCGGGACGACGGTGACCAAGGCCAGGAGGAGCCCCAGGCCGAGCGCCTGCACGTCGCGGAACACGGCCAGCGCGACCATGGCGGTGATCACGGAGCCGGCGACCGAGCAGGCGAGCAGCGCCCGGGCCAGGGACTGCTTGCCGTGCACGCACGCGTCGTAGAGGACCTGCGTGTAGACCAGCGGCGTGGCCAGCGACGGGCCGACGATCACGTCGAACGTGACGGCGGCGGTGCCGATGAGGACCGAGGCGAGGGGAGCGGTGCGCCGCAGCAGCATCGCCGCGCAGCACACCACGAGGGGTGGCACCAGCCAGCCGGCGCCCCATTGCTGCTGGTACTGCCCGGTGACGAGCATCAGCAGGCCGAGGGTCAGGCCGGCGCCGGCGAGCGCCAGGTCGACGATCCGTCCTTTCACCCCCCGATTCCATCACTACGGACGCACCATCCGATATGCGACGAAGGATGTACGCGCGAGCCGTCGCCACGGCCGACGCGATCGCGGGATCGGCACGGAACGCTCAGTGACATGGTCATCGGATTCATCATCGGTTGTGAGATCGCGTTCTGGGTCGTGCTCGGGTTGGGGCTGCTGCTGCGGTACCCGCTGCGGATGCCGCGGACCGGTGCGGTGGTCCTGGTGCTCGTGCCCGTGGTCGACCTGGTGCTGCTGATCGCGTGCGCCGTCGATCTGGGTGGCGGCGCCACGGCCGGCTCGCGGCACGCTCTCGCCGCGCTGTACCTGGGGTTCTCCGTCGCGTTCGGGCACTCCATGGTCCGCTGGGCGGATGTGCGGTTCGCGCACCGCTTCGCCGGCGGCCCGAAACCACAGAAACCCACGGACAAGCGGGCGCACGAGTGGCGGCTGTTCGGCCTGGCGGCGATCGCGTGGGCGCTGACCTGCGTGTTGCTCGGCGCGGGGATCTGGTGGATCGGCGACCCGGCGCGCACGGCGGCGCTGAAGGCGGGCGTGGGACAGGTGTCGATGGTGCTTGCCATCTGGTTCGTGACCGGGCCACTCTTGACTTCCAACAAAAGCGGGCGTAAACAAAGCACAAGCAAAACGAAACGGAGGTGAAACAACACGATGTACGCCGAAGAACGGCAGCAGGAGATCCTCCGGATCGCCCGCGCGCAGGGCCGGGTCGAGGTTGCGGGCCTGGCCGACGAGCTCAACGTCACGACGGAGACCATCCGCCGCGACCTCACCATGCTGGAGCGGGCCGGGGTCCTGCGCCGGGTGCACGGCGGCGCGATCCCGGTCGAGCGGATCGGCTTCGAGCCGGCCCTCGCGACCCGCGACGCGGTCCTCATCGAGGAGAAGGAGCGCATCGCCAAGGTCGCGCTCGCCGAGGTGCCCGAGGAGGGCGCCATCATCCTCGACGCGGGCACCACCACCGCCCGCCTGGCCTCGCTGCTGCCCGCCGACCGGGAGCTGACCGTGGTGGTCAACTCCCCGGTCATCGCCACGACGCTCGGCGTCCGGTCCAACCTCAACGTGCTGCTGCTCGGCGGGCGGGTCCGCGGCAAGACCCTCGCCACCGTCGACGACTGGTCGCTGCGGCCGCTCGCGGACCTGTACGTCGACGTGGCGTTCCTCGGCACCAACGGCATCTCCGTCGAGCGCGGCCTCACCACCCCGGACCCGGCCGAGGCCGCCGTGAAGCGGGCGATGATCCGCGCCGCCCGCCGCACGGTCCTGCTCGCCGACCACACCAAGCTCGGCAACGACTACCTGGCCCGCTTCGGCGAGCTCGCCGACCTGGACCTGCTCATCACCGACACGGTCGCCGACAGCGACCTCGTCGGCGACCTGGAGGCCGCCGGTGTGAGGGTGACCCGGGCATGATCGTCACCGTCACGCTCAACCCCAGCCTCGACCGGGCCGTGGAGGTCGAGGCGCTCACCCGCGGCGAGGTCATCCGGGCCACCGCCGCCCACCTCGACCCCGGCGGCAAGGGCGTCAACGTGTCCCGCGCCCTGCTCGCCAACGGCGTGCCGTCCGTCGCGGTCCTGCCGTGCGGCGGCGACGAGGGCAGCCAGCTCGTCCGGCTGCTCAAGGCCGAGGGCGTCGAGGTCCTCGCCGTCCCGATCACCGGGCGGACCCGCTCCAACATCACCCTGGCCGAGCCCGACGGCACCGTGACCAAGGTCAACGAGCCCGGACCCGCGATGTTCCGCGCCGAGTTCGACGAGATCACCGACCGCGTCCTGACCCGCGCCGGCAGCGCCGACTGGGTCGTGCTCTGCGGCAGCGTCCCCCCGGGGCTGCCGACCGACGCCTACGCCCAGCTGTGCCGGCGGCTGCGCGCCGCGGGCATCCGGGTCGCCGTGGACACCAGCGGACCCGCGCTGCGCGAGGCGGCGACCGCCGGGGCGACCCTGCTCAAACCCAACCGGGACGAGCTCGCCGAGGTGATCGGCGCGCCGCTGCCGGACCTCGCGGCCGTCGTCGAGGCCGCCCAGCAGCTGCGCACCTGGGGCGCCGGGACCGTGGTGGCCAGCCTCGGCGCCGACGGTGCCGTCCTCGTCGACGCCGACGGGGTCGTCACCGGCACCTGCCCCGTCGCCCGGCCCCGCAGCACCGTCGGCGCCGGCGACGCCCTCCTCGCCGGGTTCCTCGCCGCCGGCGCGCACGGCGCGGCCGCCCTCGCCGAAGGACTCGCGTGGGGCGCCGCCGCGGTCAGCCTCCCCGGCAGCCGGATGCCCGGCCCCGCCGACCTGATCCGCCACAACGTCACCATCCACCCCCAGCCGGACCAGCTCCGCCCCCTGCTGCGCTCCGGTCCGCCCTCCTGAAGGAGAACCCCCGTGTCGACCTACACCCCGCAGGTCCAAGGCGGCGGCTTCAAGGCCTCCGTGCAACGCGTGGGCGGCTACCTGGCCGCCATGGTCATGCCCAACATCGGCGCCTTCATCGCGTGGGGGCTGATCACGGCCCTGTTCATCCCGACCGGCTGGCTGCCCAACGAGAAGCTCGCCGGCCTCGTCGGACCGATGATCAGCGTGCTGCTGCCCGTCCTCATCGGCTACACCGGCGGCCGGCTCGTGCACGGCCAGCGCGGCGCGGTCGTCGGCGCGGTCGCCACCATGGGCCTCGTCATCGGCGCCGACGTCCCGATGTTCCTCGGCGCGATGATCATCGGCCCGCTGACCGCGTACCTCCTGAAGCTGTTCGACGGGCTGGTCGAGAACCGGATCCGGCCCGGCTTCGAGATGCTGGTGGACAACTTCAGCGCCGGCATCATCGGCGGCGCGATGGCCATCGGCGGCGTGTACGGCATCGGCCCCGTCGTCGAGTGGCTCACCAAGCGCGCCGGCTCGGGCGTGGACTGGCTCGTCGACAAGGACCTGCTGCCGCTCACCTCGGTGCTGGTCGAGCCGGCCAAGGTGCTGTTCCTCAACAACGCCATCAACCACGGCGTGCTCGGCCCGCTCGGCGTCGCCGAGGCCGCCGACAAGGGCAAGTCGATCCTGTTCATGATCGAGTCGAACCCCGGCCCGGGCCTCGGCCTGCTGCTCGCGTTCATGCTCTTCGGCCCCCGCGCGCTGCGGCCCAGCGTCCCGGCCGCGATCATCGTGCAGTTCCTCGGCGGCATCCACGAGATCTACTTCCCGTACGTGCTGATGAAGCCGAAGCTGATCCTCGCCATGATCGCCGGTGGCGCCGCGGGCGTCGGCACGTTCATGGTCACCGGCGCAGGTCTCGTCGCCACCCCGGCACCCGGCAGCATCTTCGCCTACATGGCGGTCACCCCGAAGGGCGGCTACTTCGTCGTCCTGCTCGGCATCGCGATCTCCGCCGCGGTCACCTTCGCCGTCGCGTCGCTCCTGCTGGGCTTCGGCCGCGGCGAACCGCCGGCCGGCTCCGAGGACGACGACGCGGCCGGCGCGGTGGCGGCGACCGACGCCGAAGTCGTCGAAGCAGGCCCCGCGCACACCACCCGCCAGGAGGTATAGCGAACATGCCCACCATCAACGGCACCGCGATCAAAAAGGTCGTCGTCGCGTGCGACGCCGGCATGGGCAGCAGCGTCATGCTCGCCAGCACCCTGCGCCGGCAGCTGTCGAAGAACGCCGTCACCGTCGAGCACACCCCGGTCAACCAGATCCCCGCCGACGCCGACGTGGTCATCTGCCACCAGGGCCTCGCCGCCCGGGCCCGGGTCAGCGCCCCCGACAAGGTGATCGTGCCCATCATGGTGTTCATCGGCGACCCAGCGGTGACGAAGGTGGTCAACGCCGTCCAGCGCGGCGGTGAGCTCAGTGGGTGACCTGCTCACCGAGGACGCGATCCGGCTCCAGGAGCGGGCCGGATCGCGGGACGAGGCGATCCGCCGCTGCGGCGAGGTCCTCGTCGAGGTCGGCGCCGTCAGCCCCGACTACGTGGACGCCATGCTCGCCCGCGAGCAGAGCATCTCCACCTACATCGGCGAGGGCGTCGCCATCCCGCACGGCACGCTCAACAGCAAGGAGTCGGTGCGCCGCGACGCCCTCGCGGTGCTGCGCTTCCCCGGCGGCGTCGACTGGGACGGCAACGACGTCCGCGTCTGTGTCGCCATCGCCGCCGCCGGGGACGGCCACGTCGACATCCTCGCCTCCCTCGCGGAGGTGCTGATGGACCCCGACGACGCCGCGGCACTGCGCAACGCCACCGATCCGGCCGCTGTACTGAAACTCCTGGAGAAGTCGTGAAAGTCCTGACCTTCCATGCCCCCGGCGACGTCCGCATCGAGGACGCCCCGGAGCCCGCCCCCGGCCCCGCCGACGTGAAGATCCGCGTCCGGGCCTGCTCCACCTGCGGCACCGACGTGAAGATCTACAACCACGGCCACCACCACATCGTGCCGCCCCGGGTCATGGGCCACGAGATCGCCGGTGAGGTCGTCGAGGTCGGCGCCGACGTCACCGGCTGGGCCGAGGGCGACCGCGTCCAGGTCATCGCGGCGATCCCGTGCGGCCGCTGCGGCGAGTGCACCCGCGGGCACATGACCGTCTGCTCCAACCAGGTGTCGATGGGTTACCACTTCGACGGCGGCTTCGCCGAGTACATGGTCGTGCCGCACAACGTCCTGGACGTCGACGGGCTCAACCGCATCCCCGACGGCGTCAGCTATGCCGAGGCGTCCGTCGCCGAACCCCTGGCGTGCGTCCTCAACGGCCAGAACCTCGCCCGCGTCGGCGACGGCGACGACGTGGTCGTCGTCGGCTCCGGCCCGATCGGCTGCCTGCACGTCCGGCTCGCCCGCGCCCGCGGCGCCAACCGGGTCTTCCTCGTCGACCTCAACCGGGAGCGCCTCGACCTCGCCGCCGCGCTCGTCCAGCCCGACGCGGCGATCTGCGGCGCCGAGACCGACGTCGTCGACGCGGTCCTGAAGCTCACCGAGGGCCGCGGCGCGGACGTCGTCATCACCGCCGCCGCGTCCGGCGCCGCCCAGGAGCAGGCCCTGCAGATGACCGCCCGGCAGGGCCGGATCAGCTTCTTCGGCGGCCTGCCCAAGGACAAGCCCGTCGTCGCCGTCGACTCCAACGTCGTGCACTACCGCGAGCTCACCATCGTCGGCGCCAACGGCTCCAGCCCCGCCCACAACAAGGAGGCGCTGCGGCTCATCGCGTCCGGCGCCGTCCCCGTCGCCGACCTCATCACCCACCGCCTGCCCCTCGCGGACGCCCTCGACGCCTTCGGGATCGTCGCCCGCGGCGAGGCCATCAAGGTCACCATCGAACCGTAGGAGGTCGTCGATGCCCACCAGGACCGTCCTCGTCGGCTCCGCCAGCGGCCTGCACGCGCGCCCCGCCGCGCTGTTCGTCGCCGCCGCCGCGAAACAGCCGGTGCAGGTCACCATCCGTACCGGCGAGAAGAAGCCAGTCCCGGCCCGTAGCATGCTGTCCGTGTTGTCACTCGGCGCGAAGAAGGGGACCGAGGTGACCCTGGAAGCCGACGGCGACGGGGCGCAGGCCGCCGTCGATGCCCTGGCGGACCTGCTGGCGCGGGACCTGGACGCCGAAGATGCCTGAGCTGCACGGCATCGGCGTCAGCCCCGGACGCGCCGCGGGGCCGGTCCACCGGCTGGCCCCGCCGCCCCCGCTGCCGCCCGCGCCGACGGTCATCGACGTCGCCGTGGAGCACGCCGCCGCCCGGACGGCGGTCGCCTCCGTCGTCGCCGACCTGACCCGCCGGGCCGACGCCGCCGCGGACGCCACCGCCGCCGAGGTGCTGCGCGCGCAGGTCCTGATGGCCGACGACGAGATGCTGCTCGAGGCGGTGGACGCGGCGATCGACGGTGGGGCCGCGGCCCCCCACGCGTTCGCGGCCGCGCTCGCCGAGCACCGGGCCGCGTTCGAGGCCGCCGGGGGATACCTCGCCGAGCGGGTCAGCGACCTCGACGACCTCCGCGACCGGCTGGTCGCCTCCTGCCTGGGCCTGCCGATGCCGGGGGTGCCGTCACCCGGCCACCCGTTCATCCTGGTGGCCCGCGACCTCGCCCCGGCGGACACGGCCGGCCTCGACCCCGCCGTCGTCCTCGGCCTGATCACCGCCGAGGGCGGGCCGACCAGCCACACCGCCATCCTGGCCCGCACCCTCGGCATCCCCGCTGTGGTGCGCTGCGCGTCCGTGCTGGACGTCGAGGACGGCGTCCAGGTCAGCCTCGACGGCTCCAGCGGCGCCGTCGCGGTCGGCCTGTCGGACCTGTCCGTCAGGTCGGTCAACGACGCGCAGCGGGCCCTGCTGGAGCGCCGCTCCGCCTCGACCGGGCCGGGTGCGACCGCCGACAGGCACCCCGTCGCGCTGCTGGCCAACATCGGCTCCGCCCGGGACCTGGCCCCCGGTGTCGAGGGCGTCGGCCTGTTCCGCACCGAGCTGCTGTACCTCGACCGCACCGAACCACCCTCGTTCGACGAGCAGGTCGCCGCCTACCGGGAGGTGTTCGCCGCCCTGCCCGGGTGCAAGGTCGTCGTGCGGACCCTCGACGCCGGCGCCGACAAGCCCCTGCCGTTCCTGCGCCTCGCGGAAGAGCCCAACCCGGCGCTGGGCATCCGGGGGCTGCGCGTGGCCCGCACCATGCCGTCGGTCCTGGACACGCAGCTGTCCGCGATCGCCGCGGCCGCCGCCGACACCTCCGCCGACGTGTGGGTCATGGCCCCGATGGTCGCCACCGCCGCCGAGGCGTCCTCCTTCGCCGCCGACTGCCGCGCCGCCGGCCTGCGCACCACCGGCGTCATGATCGAGGTCCCGGCCGCCGCCCTGCGCGCCGGCACCGTCCTGCGTGACGTCGACTTCCTCAGCATCGGCACCAACGACCTCAGCCAGTACACCTTCGCCGCCGACCGCATGTGCGGCGACCTGGCCGAACTGCTCGACCCCTGGCAGCCGGCCCTGATCTCGCTCATCGCGGCCTGCGCCGCCGCCGGCCGCGAAGCCGGCAAACCCGTCGGCGTCTGCGGCGAATCGGCCGCCGACCCGGACTTCGCCCTCGTCCTCGTCGGCCTCGGCGTCACCAGCCTGTCGATGGCGGCCCGCAGCATCCCCGCGGTCCGTGAGGCGCTCGCCGCCCACACCTACGACGCGTGCGTCCAGTTCGCCAAGGCCGCCCTCGCCGCCGACACCCCCGCCGCGGCCCGGGCCACCGTCCGTCCCTGAATCTGCGTGTTCGTCCGTATTTCGGCCGCTGGAATCAGGTGTTCAGCCGACACCGCGATATCCAGCAGCTATGAGATCGTTGCCAACGTGTTATCCGAACGCGTTGCCGAGCCCGACGCCCTGACCGATCACGGCACGCTCAGGACGTTTCTGGGCCCGTGCCTGCTCGTCGCGGCGGCGGTGATGTCCCTCGCGGGCATCGGCGTCGCCGCCACCAACCGCCTGTCCGCGCCCCCGTCCTGCACCCGCACGACCCCGGCGGCCAGGCCCGGCTGCCCGTGACCGCCCACATGTGACCGGCACCACAATTGCCACTAGAGTCGCGCTCATGACGACCCTGACAGGGCGGTTGAGCGGACACCCGGCGGCCGCGACGCTGTGGCTCGCGGCGGCGGGCGTGCTGGTCGCGGCGGCGACGGTCGCGCGGCACGTCGGGTTCGACGTCCTGCGGCAGCGCGCCGAGGTCATGGTCGCGGTCGTGGCCGTCCTCGTGCTGCTCGCCGCGATCCCGGTCGGCCCCGCGGCGGCACACAGCGGCCGGGCGGCCGTCGTCCGGGCGGCGGTCGGGTGCGTGGTCGCGCTCGAGACGCTCGGCGTGGCCCAGGTGCTCCGGGTCGTCCCGCCGATCACCCACGACGGGGCACCCCGCACCGGCGACGCCACGACGGTCCTCGCCGTGTGGGCCGGGCTGCTCGGGCTCGTCCTGCTCGCGACGGTCCGCGCGACCAGCCGCCGCACCGGCGACCTGCCGGGCGTCGCGATGGCGGCCGCGTGCGGCTTCGCGGGCGGCGCGGCGTGGCTCGCGGCGGCGGCGCTGCTGCCCGGGGTCGCGTCCAGCACCGTGCCCGCCCTCCTCGCCATGACGGCCGTCGCCGGCGTGGCCGTGCACCGCCTCGCACGCCGCGGCGGTACGGCGACCGGCAGCGCGAACGGCGGTGCGAACGGCAGCGCGACCCTCGTCGTGGCAGCGGTCGCGGCGATGGTCACCGCGACCGTCGTGGCCGCCGCGATCGACGGGCTCCTCCCGCTCGGCCACGCCTGGATCCGCAACAGCGCGCCGCCGTGGCAGAGCGGGGCGCGGCTCGTCGATCCTGCCGGACTGCTCGTCATCGCCGGGGCGCTGGCCCTGGTGGTGGTGCTCGGCGCTGGGCGTACACCGGCGGCGGCCTCAGGAAGGGACCGGCTGGGCGACGCGTGACGGCGGCGGGGTGACCCTGGCACGGGCGCCGCAGCCGGGGTTGTCCGACGCGGTGATCCTGCCGCCGTGGCGGGCCACGACGCGCTGGCGGATCGCCGGGCCCGGACCCGTGTTGCGGTCGCCGGGACCGCGGCACGACGGGTCGGACAACCGGCCGCGCGGGTCGGCGCGGATGCCGGTGCCCCGGTCCGCGACCACGAGGCCCACGCGACGATCCGGGCCGCGTGGTCCATCACACGGCGCGGCGGGCGGGCCGGCCGGCAGCGTCTGGTCCGGCTCGCAGCCCCGTCCGCCGGCGAGACGCGGACGTCCGCGTCGGCGGCGTGTGCCGCAGCGCGTCGCCGATCAGGATGTCCAGCAGCAGCCCGTGTACGGCAACGGCGGGCGACAGGCCGGTGACCAGCGCGGCCACGTCCACCGGGGCGGGTTCGAGGGCGGCGTCGCGGGCGGTGGCGTACACAGGCGGATCCTCCCTTGACGGCGACCTCATCCGTGAGGATCTCGGCGCACGTCGTCGGTGGCGAGCGCGGCCAGGTCGGCGTCCCGCTCCCGCAGCTCGGTGACGTCGCGGCCGGTGGTGACCCAGCCCGCCCCGCCGGACAGCGGCCGGGCGTCGACGACCAAGCACCGGTCGCCGGCGGTGACCTGCCGCCCGGACACGGGCCGGCGGACCGCGGTGAGGCCCAGTCGGCGCGCCGCCCGGTTGCCGTGCACGACCCGGCCCTGCGCGTCGGTGGTGAGGACGGCGACGTCGATGCCGTCCAGGACCTCGTCGAAATACGCCTTCTGCGCCGCGACCTCGCCCGCCGCGTCGAACCCGGCGTTCAACGCGGTGCCGAGCCGCCGCACCTCGGCCGGCCCCTCCACGACGGCCCGCGCGTCGTGGTCGCCGGCCGCCCGCCGGTCGACGGTGTCCTGCAGCCGGGCCAGGGGCGCGAGCAGCATCCGTTTCGCCGCCAGGTAGATGCGCAGCGCGACCAGCACCGGCAGCAACGCCAGCAGCGCGAGCGCCACCTCCAGGAGGCCGCTGGCCCGGTGGTACGCCGCCGTCGCCGCCGCCCCCGCCTCCTCGACGGCGGTGCCCACGGCCGTGTTCGCCGCCCGGACCGCGTCGAACAGCTCCTTGCCCCGGACACTGCGGTCCGCGTCGAGGCCGGGCCGCCCGGCGGGCAGGGCACTGATCGGCAACGCGACCTGCGCCAGCCACCGCTGCGCCGCCTGGTCCTGGTCGCGGACGAGGACCCGGGTCCGGTCGTCCGGGGCGGTGCGCAGCGCCTCGGCGTGGGCCCGCGGGTAGCTCGCGGCGCCGGCCCGGAACGGCTCGAGGAACAGCGGGTCGCCGGTCAGCTGATAGCCGCGGACACCGGTCTCGATGTCGGTGAGGTCCTGCAGGACCCGCTGGTTGGCCCGCTGCGCCTCGGCGAGGTCGCGCAGCTGCGCGTCGTACACGCCGGTCAGGTAATGCCCCGCGAAGAACCTGGCGGCGCCGACGGACAACAGGACGACAAGCAGCCAGACGAACTGCCGGCGCAGCGTGACCGCGATCGGTTTCGGCACCCGTGATTCCCCCGCCGCGTCGCCCCCCAGGCACCGTCAACGCTAGCCGTTTCAGGACCGCAGGACGGCCCAGACGACGACATTGTCGCGGTAGTGCCCGGTCCTGGCGTCGAACTCCCCGCCGCACGTGATCAGCCGCAGCCCGGCGTGGTCGATCGGGCCGTACACCGCACCGGTCGGGAACCGGTCCTTCGGATACCGCCCGGACGTCGTCACCGCGAACACCGCGACGCTGCCGTCCAGCCGCTCCACCCGCACCTCGTCACCGGCGACGAGCGTGGCGAGCCGCGCGAACGCCCCGGGCCGCCCCTTCCAGTCGACGTGCCCGGCGAGGACGGCGGGCCCGCGCGACCCCGGCGTCGGCCCTCCCGCGAACCAGCCGACCGTGGCCGCGTCGTCGGGCACCTCCATCGTCCCGTCCGGCAGGAGGCCGAGCTCGACGAGGTCGCTGCCCACCCGCAGCCGTGGGATCGACACCCGCAACGGCGGCGAGCCGTCCATCACGTTGGCGGACGCGGCAGATGTACGAGGCCCGCCTCCCGCCACAAAAGATCGCGCCGCACCCGGCCCGGTGCCCGCCGGTGCAGTGCCCGGCCGATCCGGTGACACCGGCACGGTGGCAGGTGCGGGCACCCCGCCCGCCCGGCTCAGCCCGCCCGCGGCCAGGACCAGCGCCACCGCGAACCCAGCCGCCGTCGTCCGTCGCACACCCGTATTCGTGACCCGCCCCGGACCAGCCGAAACGTGGCAACGGCCGGGCCGCGGCGAAACCCGGGGGAAAGTGTCGTACCGGGCTGTTATGGTGCGCGCGTGACGATTCGGGTGCCTTACCTGGGCGATGAGAAGCAGAGCCTGCACGCCAGTCTCGACCGCCACCGCGACGTGGTCCTGTGGAAGCTCGACGGCCTGGACGACGAGCAGCTGCGCCGGCCGATGACCCCGTCCGGCAGCACGATGCTGGGCCTGGTCAAGCACCTCGCCGCCGTCGAATACAGCTGGTTCTGCGACACGTTCGCCCGCGACCACGAGCCCCTGCCGTTCCGCGACGACGACCCCGAGGCCGACCTGCGCGTCGAGCCAGGCGAGCCGACGGCCGACGTGCTCGCCTTCTATGCCCGCGCCCGCACCGCCTGCGACGCCGTCATCGAATCCCTGTCCGTCGAGGACACGGGCACCGCCTGGTATGGCGAGACGGTCACCCTCCGCTGGGTCCTGATCCACATGATCGAGGAGACCGCCCGCCACACCGGCCACCTCGACATCCTCCGAGAGCTCCTCGACGGCACCACAGGCGACCACCGCCCCGACGAGTGACCCCCGCCGCCCCGTGTCGCTGACCGACTGAGGTCACCACCTGGGGATGGCGGACGCCGAGCTGTGCTGTCCGGGGTGGTGGTTCTCCGGACAGTTTCCGGACGTCCGGTCGCGTATTCGCCGCTTACGATTTTCTGGTGTCCACACCGGCCGCTCTGGCGGCGTTCGCCGAACATCTCCGTGGCTGCCGGCGGCTGGCGGGGGAGCCTTCGCTGCGTGAGCTGGAGCGGCTGACCCGGCAGGCGGGGCGGCCGTATCCGCGGGCCACCATCGACGACAAGCTGCAGGGCCGGACCGTGCCCGACTGGGGGTTCGTGGCGGCGTTCGTCGCCGCGTGCCACCGCAACGCCGGCGGCACCGGGGACCTCGACCTCGCGCACTGGCGCAAGGAGCACGTGCGGATGCTCGCCGAGCTGGCCCGGCACCGACAGGAGCGCCGCCGTCCGCCGGGCGGGGACGATCAGGGGCCGTTGGCGGTCACCGTCAAGCTGCACGACGTCGGGTACGTCGTCACCCGCGGGCCGGACGGTCCGGAGGAGGTGCCGGGCAGCGGGCACCGCGTGCGGCTGATCGTCGAGGCGCCCAGGATGCCGGCCGTGGTCCTCGACGCGCTGCGGCCGGTGGTCCTCGCGCGGCGCGAGCCGTCCGGCGACTTCAACCCGCACCTCGGCAGCCTGCAGGTCCGGCAGTTCGACCTGTTCCTCGACGAGCCCGAGCCGTGCCTGCGCCGGCACGACGGCGGCGACGACTTCCCGTTCAAGGTCAGCCCCGTTGATCCGGAGGTGTTCGACATGGTCGTACACACGCGGACCGGCGACGTCGAATGGGTCCTCGACCTGGAGTGGACGTGCGCGGGGCGCAGCGGCGTGCGGCGCGTCGACCTCGGCGGTCACCCCTTCCGCACCATCGCCCACTGAAACCACGCGGACCACGAGCGCGACGAAACGGAGCACGATGACAGGCAGCGGCGGCGGTCAGGTCTGGGCCGCGCAGATCCTCACCCGGCCCGTCCCGCGGAGCCTTCCGGCGGCCGGCGGGGAGCAGCCGCCGTTCCAGGCGGAGCTGTCCTCCCGCTCGCACGTCACGTTCGTGCGGTCCCCGGGCTCCGACGTCGGGCCGCGGCCGGTGCACACGCCGGTCACCGGGCACAACCTGTTCCTCGACCTGGCCGCGGGCGGCGCCGGCGCGCCCGTGCTGCGGTCGCTGGCGGTGGAGGAGATCGGCGCCGGGCCGCTGCTCGCGGACGGCACCAGCTTCGCGATGCCCCGCGGCCCGGACCTGGTCCTCGGTGCCGCCCTCGAGCCGGTGGACGGACGTGCCGTCGACGCGTTCGAGCCGCTGGAGATCCCGCAGTACGAGGTGCTGCTCCTGCGCGGGATGCCGGCGCTGGTGCGGCCCGCCCGGGACGCGTACGGCCGCCGCCTGCGCCCCCAACCGGCCGGCGGGGCCGGTCGCGTGGTCCTGGCGGTCGTCACCGACGAGCCCGACGCCCTGCACTGGCGGCTGACCGCCGAGGTCATCCAGGGTGGCCGGACCTGGCGGCTGGCGTGGGACCTGGTCGTCACCGCCCGGCCCGTCATGCGCAAGTTCGTGCCCGGCGGCAACGGCCCCGTCGACGTACCGGTCCACGAACGGTTCCCGCAGCACTGGGTGCCGCGCTGGCCGGCCGCGTCCGTCCCGCTGCCGCGCGACGAGGACCCGGTCCGGCTCCCCGCGGTGCGGCAGGTGGGCAGGGTCGTGGCCGCCGACGGGGCGCTGACCGTCACCGTCGACGAGTGCGAGGTCCCGCACGACCCGGACGGGTTCCCGGGCCTGCCCGCCGGCAGCCGCCTGTGGGTGTACAGCTCCGCCGGCCTGGCGTCCGTGGGCCTCACCGAGGTGACCGCCGCGGTCCTGTGCACCGGCGACGCGCCGCAGGACCCGGTGCACAGCGAACTGGTGGACCTGATCATCGGCATGTACTCGGCCGCCCTCCACCAGGGCTGGCGGTTCGCCGTCGGTGACGTCCTCGGGTTCCCCCGGCCGATGGTCATCGGCCGGGCCGAGGTCGCCGGGGCGCTGATCGCCCACGCCGCGGGCGACGCCGCCTGGTTCCCGGCCGGGTGGCCGCCGCTGCTGCTGGTCCTGCTGTTCGAAGGGGAGCGGGAGATCGCCGGTCCGCACGGGCGGGGGCGGGTGCTCGGCAGCCTCGCCGCCAGCCAGGGCTGCTTCCCGTACCCGTGGTGGTTCGACCCGGACCGGGCCCCGGTCGTCGACCTGGCCCGCTACGAGGGCTCGACGATCCTCGGCGACGTCGCGACGGCCGTGCACGAGGGCGTGCTCATCGCCGACGGGCCGGGCGACGTCACCATGATCGTCGACAACGACCAGCGGGCCGCCGTCGCCGGGATCTGGCAGCAGGTGCCGACGAGGTTCGCGCTGATCCCGCGGTACACGACGATGACCGGACGGATCCGGGTGTGGACGCCGGGTCAGAGCGAGCCGCGCGAGATCGTCGCCGAGCGGCCCCGCTCGAAGAACCAGGCCGGCGTGCACTTCGTGCTGTTCATCCTGGGCGGCGACGCGGTGACGGTCGACCAGCTGGAGGACGGCTACGTCGTCGGCCTGCCGGAGCGCGACTGGCACGCGATGGGCGCCCACCTGCGCTCCGGCACCGGGCGCGAGTGGATCTCCAGCGGCGGCACCCGCCTCAAGCTGCTCTTCACCGGCGGCGGCTGACCGGCGCCCGGCCGGCGCGCGGCGTGATCTGCGGCACGCCGGGCGCCGTGTGGCAAGCCGTTTGCAAGAGCGGCCGGGTTTGCTGGAGGCGTGAAAGAAGCAATGCGGCTGGTGCGGCGCGTGCCGGCCGGGCGGCGCGCCGTGACCCGGCTCGCGCTCGGCGTGTCCGTCGTCGACGAGTTCCTGTTCGACGGCCTCGAGTGGTGGGAGCTCATCGACCCCGCCGACGACGACGAGCAGCCCGCGGCCGCCCTCGCCGCCGTACGCCCCGGCGAGACCATCGTCCGACTGGTCGGTCTCGTGGCGCCGGGCGGACGCTCGGACCTCGCCGTTCAGGTGCTGATCTCGCTGGTGGACGCACTGCGGGCCGGTCCAGCCCGTAGGCTCGTCGCGGCGCCCCTGGCGCACGGCGAGGAGCTGCTCCAGGCGGCCGGCTTCGGACCGTACGACGACGGATCGTTCGCCGTGGAGCTGTGAGCGGTAGCATCAGCCGCAGCGTCGTTGGCCGAGTTGGAGTTCCGGGAGTTTCGCATCCTGCAGATTCGGATCCTGGGCCCGCTCGAAGTCGTCGGGGACGGCGGCCCGGTCGACACCGGCACCCCGAAGCAGCGCGCCGTCCTGGCGATGCTGACGATGCAGCCCGGCCGGACCGTGTCGGTGCAGCGGCTCATCGACGAGCTGTGGGCCGACGAGCCGCCTGAGCGCGCGATCGCCTCCCTGCAGGCGTATGTCTCCCGCCTCCGCCGCGCGCTCGAACCCGGCCGCACCGCCCGCGACCGCTCGACCGTCCTGGTCAGCCGCACCCCCGGGTATCAGCTGATGGTGCCGGCCGACGCCGTCGACGCCGCCCGCTTCGCCGCCGCGGTCGAGCAGGCCCGCACCGGCACCGACCCGGCCGTCTCGCTGCGGGTCCTCACCGACGCGCTGCACCTGTGGCGCGCCGACCCGCTGCCCGAGCTGGGTGACTCGCCGCTCGCCCGCGCCGAACGCAGCCGCCTGCACGAGCTGCGGCTCATCGCCGTGGAGGAGCGGTCCGAGGCGCTCCTGCAGCTCGGCCGGGCCGCGGAGGTCGCCTACCTGAGCGAGAGCGCCCTCGCCGAGGCGCCGTACCGGGAGCGGCTGTGGGGGCAGCTGATGCTCGCGCTGTACCGGTCGGGCCGCCAGGCCGAGGCGCTCGCCGCGTACGGTCGCGCCCGCTCGGGCCTCGTCGACGAGCTCGGCATCGAACCGGGTCCCGCGTTGCAGCAGCTCGAACAGGACATCCTGCGCCAGGCCCCGCACCTGACGGTGCCCGCCGCGCCGACCTCGGGCGCGCCGGTGTCCGGAGCGGCCGGCGCCGCGCCGACCTCGGGTGCGCCGGTGTCCGGAGCGGCCGGCGCCGCGCCGACCTCGGGTGCGCCGGTATCCGGAGCGGGCGGCGCCGCGCCGGCCGGGCCGCCGTCTTCGGCGGGGAGCGGGTCTTCGTCCTCAGCTGGGGGCGTCATATCGGGCGGGCCTCCGTCTTCGCCGGACATTTCGGAAATGTCCGGCGAAGAGCGCGAAGGTCACCGAGGTGTGCTGGCCGCATCGGCAGGATTTGCACCGGCCGCCCCTTCCGCCCAACTTGGTACGGACATTTCCGAAATGTCCGGCAGAGAAAGGCGCGGGTCCGTGAGCGGATCCGGCGTGGGGCCGGACAGCCGTGGAGGACCGGACACGCCCGCCGCCGGACCCGCGAGTGGGACGGCCGCCGGATACGGACCCGCAAGCGCGACGATCACCGCTGGTGACCGGTTCGAGGCGGCCACCGTCGGCGGGCCCGTCGAGGCGAGGGCCGGCGACCGTGACGTGGCCGACGACGGCGGGCTGGTCGGGCGGGACGCGGAGCTGCGCACCGTCCAGGAGCTCCTCGCCGGCACCGCCACCGGCCGCGGCCGGCTGCTGCTGGTGTCCGGCAGTCCCGGCATCGGCAAGTCCGCCCTGCTGCGGGAGCTCGCCGCCCGCGCCGGCGGGCTCGTCGGCACCGGCACCGGCGTCGACGGTGAGGCGCCGCCCGTGTTCCTGCCGTGGGCGCAGATCCTGCGTACCGTCGCCGCCGCGCCCGGTGCGGCCGACGCCCTGGCCGCCGCGTTCGCGCCGTACGGCAACCTGCCCGCCGTCCTCGACCCGACCCTCATCGAGACGCTGCCGCTGCCCGCCGCGGAACGCATCGCGGATCCCGAGCTGGCGAGGTCCCGGCTGTACCAGGGCATCGTCGACGGGCTGTGCCGCCTCGCCGCGCTGCGGCCACTGGTGCTCATCGTCGACGACGCGCACTGGCTGGACGCGCCGTCGACGGTGCTGCTGACCATGTTCGCGAAGGCGGTCCGGCGCAGCGCGGTCCTGCTCGCGGTCGGCTACCGGGAGGCCGAGCTCGCCCCCGAGGCGCCCCTCGCCGGCGCGCTGGGCGAGCTGCTCGCCGACCCGTCGGCGGTGCGGATGCCGCTGCGGGGCCTCGGCGCCGACGGGGTCGCCGCCCTGGCCCGCGACGTCACCGGCGCGGACGTGCCGGACGAGACCGTGGCGATGCTGCTGGACCGCACCGGCGGCAACCCGTTCTTCGTGGTCGAGCTGCTGCGGGTCCTCGTCGCCGAGCACACCCTGGCGCCCGAGCACGTCCCGGTGCGGGTGCAGGAGGTCGTGCGGCGGCGGCTCGCCAAGCTGCCCGGGCAGGTGAACGCCGTCATCGCCGTCGCGTCGGTCCTCGGCCGGGACGTGTCGGTGCCGGTGCTGCGGGAGGTCGTGCAGATCGACGAGCTCGCCCTGTTCGACACGCTGGACACGGCCGTCGTCAGCGGCATCCTGACCGCGACCGACGACCCGGGGCTGCTGCGCTTCTCCCACGACCTGGTCCGGCAGACCGCGTACCTCGACCAGGGCCCGCTGCGCCGGGCGCGGCTGCACGCGCGGGCCGCCCAGGCGCTGCGCGACACGGGCCTCGCCACCGTCGCGGAGCTCGCCGCGCACCTGCGCGCGGCGCTGCCGGTCCTGTCACCGTTCGACGTGGTGCCCGCGCTGGTCGAGGCGGCCGGCGAGGCCTATGACCTGACCGCCCACGAGCAGGCGTCCGCGCTGCTCGAAGAGGCCGTCGGCGTCCTGCACCGGGCGCCGGCGGGGGAGCGCCGCGACGTCACGGAGCTCGATCTTCGGATCCGGCTCGCGTACATGCATCAGGCCACCGACGGCTACCTGGCGCCGTTCGTGACCGCGCAGTACGCCGCGATGGAACCCCTCCTGGTGCGCCTGCGCGGCCGCCCGGTCCTGGACATCCTGCCGGCCCTGTGGGGTTACGCGTCGTTCCACACCGCGGCCGGTGACGTCGCCCGCGGCGTCGCGATGGCGCGGTCGGCGAGCGAGCAGGGCAGCACCGACCCGTGGGCGACGATCGTCGCGGAGGTGCACGAGGGCGCCGCCGCGCTGTCGGTGCTGGACCTGCCGCGCGCCCGCGTGTGCTTCGAGACGGCCCTGGACGCCCTGCCCGGCGGTGAACTGCCGGTCTTCCCGATCGCCAGCTGGGACCCGGTCGTCGGCGCGCAGGCACCCGCCGCGATCGTGTGCGGGATGCTCGGCGACCACGAGGCCGCCGAACGGCACCTGCGGTCCGCCCGGGAGCGCACCGTCCGCGTCGGTGAGCTGTTCCTCGAGATGTACGTCAGCCACTACGCCGCGTGTGTCGCCGCCGACCGCTTCGACGCGCCCGCGACCGCCGCCGCGGCCCGCACCACGCTGCGGCTCGCCGAGCGCGGCGGCCACCTCGAATACCGGGCGATGGCCGCGATCCTGCTCGGCTGGGCCGAGGTCTGCGGCGGCGACGCGGAAGGGCTCGCCAGGATCGCCCGGGGCCGGGACCACCTCGGTGACGCGATGCGCCGCTTCGCCCGTCTCGAGGCCCTCTACGCCGACGCGTGCCTGACCCTGGGCCGCACCGCCGATGCGACCGGTGTCGCCGAGGCGGCGCTGAGCCAGGGGCTGCCGGGCCAGACCGGCTTCGCCGAACCCGACCTGCGCCGGGTCCTCGCGCTCGCCAACCGCGACCCGGGCGACGCCGGGGAGGCCGTCCGGCTGGCCCGCGAACTGCACTACGCGGGCGCCGAGTCCCGCGCGGAAGCCGCCCTCGCCCAGCTGTCGTAACGGCCGTTGTGGACCCGCGCGCAGTCGCTTAGCGTGCATCCATGACTACCAGCGGGCGTGGTCGTTCGTGAGGATCAGGCCGCCGGACCCGGCGCTGTCCAGGGCGGTGCTGATCGGCGCCGGTACATATGAGCACCCCATGCTGCCGGCCCTGCCCGCCGCGACGCGGAACGTCGACGCGCTCGCCCGGCGGCTGGGCCCGCAGTGGTGCACGACGGTGACGGACCCGCACGACGGCCGGGCGGCGCTGCGCGCGATCGGGACGGCGGCGCGCGAGGCGGAGGACGTCCTGCTGGTGTACTACGCCAGCCACGGTCTGCGGCTGGGCGAGGCCGGCGGGTTGTATCTGGCGGTCGGCGGCAGCGAACCCGGCGCGGCGTGGAGCGCGATCGAGTTCGCGCGCGTCGCCGAGATGGTCGACCACAGCGACGCGCCCCTGAAGGTGGTGATCCTGGACTGCTGCTTCAGCGGCCACGCGGCGCGGACGTCCCTGCGCCGGATGTCGGCCGCCGCGGCGGCCGGGACCGACATCACCGGCACCTACGTGATCGCGTCCACGTCACCCACCCGGCCCTCCTACGTCGACGAGACCGCGGAGCACACCGTGTTCACCGGCGCGCTGCTGCGCCAGATCGACGCCGCGGCCCGGCACGACCGGCTGGTGCCGCTGCGGGAGATGTTCGGCGAGGTCCGCGACGAACTGCGGCAGCGGGGATTCCCGGCACCGACCCAGAGCATCTCCGACACCGCGGACCAGCTGGCGCTGTTCTCGGCCGACCGCCGCACCACGGACCCGCCGACCGACCCGCCGACCGACCCGCCGGTGCGCTCACGTTCCGGCGGTGCGCTGGTGATCGGCCTGACGGCCGCGGTCGTCGCCGCGGTCGCCGTGGTGGTCACCGTGGTGGTCGTCTACTCGGCACGGAGCGGCGACGCCGCGACCACCCCGAGACCCGCCGTCAGATGGTCCACGACGTTCCACGACGCGACGGCCACGCTGATCGCCACGACCCCTTCCGTCGTGGTCCGGACGGGTTCGGAGCTCGAGGCGTACCGCCCGGACGACGGCACGAAACTGTGGCGCCTGGAGCTCGGCAAGATCGACGGCGCGGTCGCAGACGGGAACACCGTGTACGCCACGCTGCTCGGCGGCCGGCGCGTCGTGGCGTACGACATCGGCACCGGCGGCGTCCGCTGGAGCAGCGACGATCCCGCGCCGGGCGGACCGGCGGACCTCGTGCCGGCCGGCGACACGCTGCTCGCCGTCCCGCGGGAGCCGGTCCTGGACGACCGGGCGGGCATGGTGGCCCTCGACGTCACCACCGGCACGCGCCGCTGGGCGCGCACCGTCGGCCGCGACGGTGCGTGCGCCGCCGTCGCCGGTGACCTGCTGACCTACACCGGGGGGACCACCCGCACCGCCGTCGACCTGCACACCGGGTCCGTGCGCTGGCGGAGCACCGAACGGGCCGCGCTCAGCTGCGTGCGGCAGGAGGACGTCGTGGTCGCCGCCGGGATGATGATCTCCCCGCGGCGCGAGGCGTTCTCCGGGGACAACCCCGTCGCGCTGGTCGCGTTGCGGCTGACCGACGGCCGGCTGATGTGGGAGCGGGACTCGGCCGGGCGTCCGGTCCTGGCCGCGGACGCCGTCTACTCGTTCCCCGCCAACTGGTACGCGACGGCGCTGGACCCGGCGACCGGCGAGGTCCGCTGGGTCGGCGACGGCACCCGCATGGGCCTCGCCCCGTTGATCGCGGCCGGCGGCGACCACCTGGTCGTCGTCGCGGAAGGCCACGCGGCGGGCCTGCGCCCGGCCGGCGGCAAGCAGCGCTGGCGGACCGAGCTGCCGGCGTACGAGGCATCGGGCCTGCAGGTCGAGGGCGGCGACGCGTACGTCGTGGTGTACCGGTGGGGCACCGGCGGCATGAACAGCGTGCTGGACCTCGACCCGGACACCGGCGCCGTGCGGTGGGCGCTGCCGATCGGCACGAACGAGCTCGTCCGGTCCCGGCGGCCCGGCCGGGACGGCCTGTACGTGCTGACGCAGCGCTATCAAGGGCAGGCCGGCCACAGCAACTTCCGGGACGCCACCCTGGTCGCGTTGCGCAACCCGTGACCGGGGCGGCCACCGCCTCGGGGAACGAGACGGTGGCCGCCGTTGCGCTAGCCGATCAGCAGGCCGTAGTCGGCCATCGCCATGGCGATGTCGGACTGGGCCCAGAAGCGGTGGAACGTGAACGTCGGCGCGGGGCCGGTGCCATTCAGGTACGCCTGGACCGCCGGCCAGTTCGGGTCGTTCTTGTAGAAGGAACGGGTGTCCAGGAACGACTTCCCGGGGGCGATGACGTCACCGTTGGGCATGACGCCGTTGTAGCCGGCCGGGATGTACAGCCCCTGCTGGTTGGACGAGGACCACACGTCGTCGAAGCGGTTGTAGTCGTTGCGGGTCTCCGGGATGCCGACGCCCTTGCTGTCGGTGTGCAGCCAGATGCCGTCGAGCAGCTTCTTCGCCGTGGTCTTCGCCGCGGTGTTGTTCGCCTTCGCGCCGTAGTACGTCAGCAGCCGGGCGTAGGCGGCGGCGATGCCGACGTCCGTGCCGGTGCTGACGACGGTGACGTGCAGGTTGGTGTTCGCGGCCGGCGAGGCCGGGTTCCAGGTCGCCGGCGCGCCGGTCCACTGGAGCGTGTCGGGGATCTTGAAGTCGCCGTTCGCGGTGAACGTCGTGTTCGCGATCGCCCAGGACACCCACTTGTCGAGCATGGCCTTGGCCTTGGCGTCACCGGTCGCGTAGTAGTACTCCGCGACCCGCTCCACCGACCACGCCTGGAAGCCGAACCACTGGTTGGACGGCGGGTCGTGGTAGACCGGCTTCTCGTCGTAGAACATGCCGTAGAACGTCGGCGTGCCCGCGGCGGGAGCCGAGTAGTTGCCGCCGACGCTGTTGGTGGCGCCACCGGCGAACGCGCCCTCCGCGGACTGCAGCCACTGGTAGAACTCGAGCTGCCGGCCGAGGCTGGTCTGCCAGTCACCCTTGGCCGTCGGCGACATCGGCGCGAAGCCGGAGACGTTCGACAGCACGTAGGCCGCCAGGGGGTTCTGGTAGCCCTGGTGGTTGTGGCTGGAGCCGATCCGCCACGACCACTGGCCGCCCGCGTCGCCGCCCCACGCGAAGTACCAGTTCAGCAGGTACGCCGCGGAGTCCTTGCCGGTGCCCGCGGCGCAGCCCGTCGACGTGCAGCCGGGCTTCTTGAAGTACTTGTCGTACATCGCGTACCGCAGGTAGTCGCCCATCTTGGCGGCCTTCTTCACGACCGCCGCCACGTCCGCGGCCTTGCCCTGCGCGGTCGCCCACTGCTGCGCCCAGTACGCGGCCTGGATGGCGCGCGCGTCGGCGTCGGGGGCGTTGGTGTAGCGCCACTGCTTGGCGGGGCTGCCGTCGATGAACAGCGGCAGGAAGCCGCCGTTGGCCTTGGCGCCGAAGCGGAAGTCCTCGCACGACGGGTGGGCGACGGTCTCCCACACCGACTCCTGCGGGCCGCGCTGGTAGGTGTTGATGTACGACACCGTCGAGCCGGCCTGCGGGGTGCACGAGCTGAAGCCATACGTGTTGTCCACGTCGATCAGCCAGTGCATGGCGTACATGTCGGTGTTGCCGTAGGTCGAGGTCAGCTCGCTGTACAGCGGGTCGGCGCCGACCTTGACGGACGAGTCGAGGTGGCCGCCCTGAGACGGGTACAGGCTGGGCTGCCCGGCCTCGGGCGCGTAGTCGGCCGGGTCGTTGGCGTTGTATCCGCCGGTGACCTGGTTGGCGTGGGTCGGGATGATGTACTTCTCCATCGTGTCCCAGGCCTTGTTGAACGGGGCCCAGTCCTGCTTCACGCGGCCGTACTGCGCCTCGAGCCACAGCCAGAAGCTGAACGCCTCCGACGTCGTCTCGTGACCCCAGTCCGGGGCCTCGACCACGAGGGTCTCGATGGAGTGGTAGGGCACGCCCTCCGGCGAGAAGTACCCGGAGCTGTGCAGCTTCTGGTACTGCTCGAGGAACCGCTGGACGTACACGCCGCCGGCGACGTCGTCGTCGCTCTCGTTCGCCGGCACCGACGCCGAGGCCCAACCGGTGGCGGTCAGGTTGATCGTGGCGGCGCCGTTGGTGGTGTCCGCGTCCTGGGCGCCGCTGACGGTGACCGTCTGCGCGGTGTTCCAGTTGGCGGTGGTGAAGACCAGCGAGGTCGGCGAGACGGTGATGTCGGTGTCGCCGGTGCGGGCGACGGCGACCGTGACCGAGGCGCTGGGCGCCTGGTTGAGCTTGACGGACAGCGGCGTGGAGCCGCCCTCCGGCACGGTCAGCGGCGACGGCGCGGCGAGGATCGACGGCCCGACGACCGGGTCGACGAACACCGGCACCGCCGTGGAGGTGGTCACGGCGCCCTTGGAGTCGTACGCCTTGGCCTGCAGCGAGTACGCGGAGGTCTGGGCGGGAACGCCCGTCCAGGAGTAGGCGTAGGGGGCGGTCGTGTCGGTGCCGAGCAGCAGCCCGTCGTGGTAGAACTCGACCTTCGCGATCGAGTCACCGGCGTCCGGGTCCGAGGCGGTGGCGGTGATCGGGATCGTCGCCGGTGCCGTGTAGCGGGTGTTGGCGGCCGGCGCGGTGATCGCCACCGACGGCGCCGCGTTCGGGCCGGTGCAGGCGACCCCGTTGAGCGAGAAGCTCGTCGGGTTGGTGTTCGTGCCGCTGTACCCGGCGTTGAAGCCCGGGTTGACCGTCCCGTTGGTCGGCAGGGCGCCGTTCCACGGGGCGTTGCGGATGCTCGCCGACGTGCCGGTCTGGGAGTAGTCACCGTTCCAGCTCTGCTGGATCTGCTGGTTGCCGGCCCAGGTCCAGGTGACGTTCCAGCTCGTCAGGGGGTCGCCGAGGTTCTTCACGACGAGATCGCCGGTGAAGCCGGTCGGCCACTGGCTGCGGACTGAGTAGACGACCGTACAGCCGGCGGCGGCGTGTGCGGGGCCTGCCGGCATGACGAGCAGCGTGCCGGCGGCCAGGAGGCCGACGGCCGCTGAACGCAGCCAGCGTTGTTTCCGGGTGGTCATGAGTGGGGTGCTCCTCGTGAAAGTTTCTGGGCGGGAAACGGGCACAGGTGAGCGCGGCGGCGTTGGTGCATAAGCCAGTCGCTGCGTGTGCCCCGTCGGCTCCCAGACGCGAGGTGGCGCTGATTCTGGCATGGGAGCGCTCCCGGGACAAGCGCCTCCGATTTCCCCTATGGTCGCGACGGCTATCGATCCACCGGAGGTGATGCCAACCCTTTTCGCGGCTCCCATCGCGAACCAGGGGTGGGGGGGGGGGGGGGGGGGGGGGGGGGGGGGGGGGGGGGGGGGGGGGGGGGGGGGGGGGGGGGGGGGGGGGGGGGGGGGGGAGGGGGGGGGGGGG
>NZ_JBVJIJ010000007.1:0-67283 GCF_055586325.1 Dactylosporangium sp. NPDC051087
TTGTGTCCACAACGCACAGACGATCACGCGGTGGCCGTGCTCTGTCCAGCCCCGTCAACCAGCAACATCCCGAACGGCGGCTGCCGTACTAGCCGAGCTGCAACAGTTGGGGCCGTGTCAGCCCTTGCGAGCACTGCAGTGCGGGGGCCTTGGCCGTACAGCCAGCCGTACAGCCAAGGCCACCGGTTGCCGCCTACGTCAGCCGACGTTCTCCGACACGCTGACCTGCGGCCGAGGCATCCGACCCGGCATCGGCGAGCTTCTTCTAATCCCAAGGTCGTAGGTTCGATCCCTACCGGGCGCACCACAGTTCATAGGCTTTGCGGGGGGCCGCAGGCGAATGCTCGAAGGCCGGTTTGTGCAGGTCAGAGGGCCGTCGCGGGTTTATCAGAAGCGGCCCAGGCGGGGGCGGACGAATGAGCCGCTCCGCTCGACGAAGGTCTGGATCGAGGCCTTGTGGTGCTCGTATCGCAGTTCGAGCTCGGCGGCGTCCGTGGTGCCGCGGCGCCAGTAGGCGCCCAGGCGCTTGCCGGCTTCGGTCATCTCGTGGAGGGCGGACAGGAGCGGCTGGTGGCGGCAGAGGATGGTCAGCCGGGCGGCGGCCAGGCGGTATGCGGCCAGGTCCCAGCCGTCGACCCGGCCGGTCTGGCCGAGTTCGCGCTCCTCCCAGAGGCGGTTGCGGAAGTCCTCGGACAGCGAGACCAGCTGCGAGCACTGCTCGAGGACCAGTTCGGAGCGGCGCACGCTGGTTTCGTTCCGGCTGGTCAGGTACTGCCCCATCAGGGCGATCGCGGCGCCGGCGGTTGCGGCGGTCAGGGTCATCCATGCGGCCACGGGAACAGTGTGCGGGTGTCGGGTCGGTGACGTCTGCACGGAATGCGACGTGGGGTGCGCGGGGGGCAACACGAGGGTGGGGCGGGTCGGGCACGGTGCGAGGTATGCGACTCAGGACCAGGTTCACGGAGGCGTTCGGCCTCACCACCCCGATCGCGCAGGCCGGCATGGCGTTCGTGGGGATGACGCCGGAGTTGCCGGTGGCTGTCAGCAACGCGGGGGCGCTCGGATCGCTCGGGGCGGCGCTCATGCCGGCGGCGGCGCTGACGGAGACGGTGAAGGCGATCCAGCACGGGACGGATCGGCCGTTCAACGTCAACTTCATCACGGTGTTCACGGAGCAGGCGCAGATCGACGCGGTGTGCGAGGCCGGCGTGGCGGTCGTGTCGTTTCACTGGGGGCATCCGAAGCGGGCCTGGATCGATCAGCTGCACGCCGCGGGGGTGCGGGTGTTCGAGCAGCTCAGTGACGTCGACGCGGCGAAGCGGGCGGTTGACGACGGGGTCGACGTGGTGGTTGCGCAGGGGCAGGAGGCGGGTGGGCACAACGCGGCGACGCTGCCGGTGTTCGCGCTGGTGCCGCTGGTGGTGGACGCGGTGGCGCCGGCGCTGGTGCTGGCCTCGGGCGGGATCGCGGACGGGCGTGGGGTGGCGGCGGCGCTGATGCTGGGCGCCGACGGGGCGTGGGTCGGCACGCGGTTCGTGGCCACCGGGGAGTCGGAGGCGCACGACGGGTACAAGAGCCGGCTGGTGAGCTTCGAGGCCACCGAGACCGTCAGCACGTCGATGTTCGGGCCCGGGACGCCGGACTTCAACCCGATGCGGGTGCTGCGCAACCGGGTGGTGCGCGAGTGGCTGGACGCGCCGGGGACGCCGGAGGAACTGCCGGTGATCGGGGAGACGGTGCTGGGCGGGGAGACGGTGACGATGCACCGGTTCTCCAACCTCGTGCCGATGCGCGGGGTGACCACCGGTGACCTGGAGGAGATGCCGCTGCTCGCGGGGCAGGGGGTCGGGCTCGTCACGTCGCTGCTGCCGGCGGCCGAGATCATCGAGACGATGACGGCGGACGCGTTGGCGATGCTCGGCCGGTACGGGGGCTAGCCGCAGCACGGATCCGGTGGTCAAGGGGAGTGCCGGGCGGGCGGGGACGGCGAACAGTGAAGGGTATGACTCTTCAGACCACCGGCCGGCCGCCCGTCGCGGTGCGGGCCTCGGCGGGGCTGTGGCTCGCCGCCGTCGCGCTCGGCGCGATCGAAACCGTCATCGTCGTCGGGTCCGGCCAGGCCGGCGACAACCCGCTGCCGGGGGTGCTGTTCCGGTGCGCCGTGTACGCCGCGGCGATCCTCACGACCGTCAGGATGCGGGCGGGGCGCAACTGGGCCCGCGTCGCGCTCGCCCTGGTGCTCGGCGTCGCCGGGACGCTGTCGCTGGTCATCGAGCCGGTCTCGTGGCTGGCGGACGGCAACTCGCTGACCGCCCTCGCCGACGACGCGGACCTGACCTGGTGGGCGACCGCCGTGTCCAGAGGGCTGCACATCGCCGCCGTCTGGGCCGCGGTACCGCTGATGTTCACCGGATCGGCGAACGGCTACTTCCGTACCCGCGGATGAACGTACCCGCGGATGAACGTACCCGCGGATGAACGTACCCGCGGATGAACGTACCCGCGGATGAAACGGTGTCGGAAGGACGTCGCAACCATGTCGGGCGGGCCCGGACCGGGCGTTGCATGACGGCGGGGAGCGGCATAGGAGACGCACGGTGGACAACCGCAGCTACTGGACGACGTCGGCGCTGGCACCGGGGCAGCAGTTCACGCACTGGCGCGAGCTGATCTGCGAGGCGTTCCTGGCGCTGACGCCGGAGTCGGACCTGCGCAACGGGTTCGCCGGGTCGGTGACGCAGTGGCGGCTGGGGGCGCTGAGCCTGGCGCGGATCGAGTCGCAGCGGCAGACCGTGCACCGCACCGAGGCCGGTGTCGCCCGCGACCCGATCGGCGGGTACTACGCGAACCTGCAGGTCAGCGGCACCAGCCTGATGGCGCAGCACGGCAGGGTGGCCACGTTGCGCCCCGGCGACCTGGCCGTCGTCGACGCGGACGAGCCGTTCCGCTTCGAGTTCGGCGGCGACTTCCGTCAGCTGTCGCTGTTCGTTCCGGCGGCGAGCATGACCATGAGTGAGCCCGTGCGCACGGCGACGGCGATCGACACCGTCGCCGGCGTGGGCGCGGCCGTGCGGCACTCGATGGAGAGCCTGGCGCGGGACCCCCTGCGGGAGGCGACCGCGGCACGGCTGGCCCTGCACGCGGCCGGCATGCTGTCGATCGCGCTCGAGCCGTCGATCCTGGCACCGGTGCGCTCGCCCAGGTCGTACCACACCTGCATCCAGGACATCGAGGAACATCTCACCGACGAGGACCTGTCGCCCGCTGCGACCGCGCGGCGGCTCGGCATCTCGGTCCGGACGGTGCACGGGCTCTTCGCGGGGCACGAGGCGTCCTACGCGGCCACGGTGCGGCGGCTGCGGCTGGAGCGCGCGGCGCGGCACCTGGCGGACCCGGCGATGCGGCACCTGCGCGTCATCGACGTGGCCACGGAGGCGGGGTTCGGGAACGTGGCGAGCTTCCACCGCGCGTTCCGCAAGCAGTTCGGCCGTACACCGAATGCAGCCCGCGGCTAGCTTACGGACACCATCCGTTCATCGACTCTGATAAAAGTGTCGAGCATGAATAGGCTCAGCCGCCGCACGTTCGTCCTCAGTGGACTGGCCACCGCCGGGGCCGTCGCACTGCCGCTCGCCAGCGCTCAGGCCGCCGTACCGTTCCCGTTCAAGCTCGGCGTCGCCTCCGGCGAACCGGCCGCGGACAGCGTCGTGCTGTGGACCCGGCTCGCCCCGTCGCCGCTGAACGCCGACGGGCAGGGCGGCATGGCGAACGCCGACGTCACCGTCGACTGGCAGGTGTCCACGACCGACACGTTCAGCTCGCTCGTCGCGTCCGGGTCGGTCACCGCCCGCTACGCCGACGCGCACTCCGTCCACGTGGTCGCGGGCGGGCTCGCACCGGACGCCGAGTACTACTACCGCTTCCGCGCGCAGGGCCACCTCTCCCCCGTCGGGCGGACCCGCACCGCCCCGGCGCTCGGCACCGCCGGCCGCGACCTGGTGATGGCGTTCGCGTCCTGCTCGCACTACGAGTCGGGCTACTACACGGCCTACCGCCGCATGGCCGAGGACCGCCCGGACCTGATCCTGCACCTGGGCGACTACATCTACGAGGGCGGCGCCGGCACCGGCGGCGTCCGCCAGCACGCCGGTGCCGAGATCGTCTCGCTCGCCGACTACCGCCGCCGGTACGCGCAGTACAAGTCGGACCCGGACCTGCAGGCGGCGCACGCGATCGCGCCGTGGCTGGTCGTGCCGGACGACCACGAGGTCGAGAACAACTACGCCAACATGGTGCGCAACGACAGCAGCCCGGTGCTCACCGCGGCGCAGTGGACGGCCCGCCGTACCGCCGCCTACCGCGCCTACTACGAGAACATGCCGCTGCGGCCGAGCCAGGCGCCGACGGGCAACAGCATCCCGCTGTACCGGCGGGTCCGCTGGGGCACGCTCGCCACCTTCCACATGCTCGACACCCGGCAGTTCCGCGACGACCAGGCCTGCGGCGACGGCTGGAAGGTGTGCGCCGCCGCGGACACGGCGAGCCGCTCGCTGACCGGCGCGGCGCAGGAGGCGTGGCTGCTCGACGGGCTCGCCCAGCACTACGGCACCTGGGACATCCTCGGCCAGCAGGTGTTCTTCGCGCGGCAGTTCGACAGCAGCGGCGCGGCGAGCATGGACGCCTGGGACGGCTACCGCGCGTCCCGGTCCCGCATCCAGCAGGGCTGGCTCGACCGGTCCGTGCGCAACCCGCTGGTGCTGACGGGTGACGTACACGCGGCGTGGGCCAACGACCTGAAGGCCGACTACGCCAACAGCAGCTCCGCGACCATCGGCACCGAGCTCGTCTGCACGTCGATCACGTCCGGCGGCAACGGCTCCGCGGCGACCGCGATCCCCAACGTCGGCACGAACCCGCACCTCAAGTTCCACTCCGGGCTGCGCGGCTACGTGCGGACCACGATCAGCCGCGCGCAGGTCCGGGCGGACTTCCGCGCGGTCAGCTCGGTCACCGAGCACGGCGCCGCGGCCACCACCCTCAAGTCGTTCGCGATCCTCGACGGCCAGCCCGGCCTTCGGGCCCTCTAGGAGACCTCAGCAAAATGGCAGCCATCACCTCGGTCGCGCTCGCCGCGACTCTCGCCGCCGCGTCGATGACGTGGACGACGGCCAACAGCGTCGCCACCGGCGACCAGGACACCCCCGCCATCGCCGCCAACCGCAACGGGCAGGTCGCGGTGGTCTGGGAGGACGACCGGGACAGCACCACGCCGGAGAACAACAGCCACTCCGACATCTGGCTGCGGCTGTTCACCGACGGCGTCGCGAAGTATGAGCTCAAGCTGTCGGCGGGCGGCACGTCCGGCACCAACTGGAAGCACATCAGCCCCGACGTGGGCCTCGACGACAAGGGCAACGCCGTCGTGGTCTGGGCCGAGGACCCGGACGGCAACGGCGCGTTCAACATCGTCTACCGGGTCGTCTCCCCCACCGGCAGCGTCACCGCCTCCGGCCGCGCCAACGCCGACGCCGCCGGCGACCAGATCGTGCCGAAGGTGGCCGTCGACCCGGACGGCGCCCCCGGTACGGCGGCGGTCGCGTTCAGCGTCGTGTGGGAGGACGTGCAGGGCAGTACGTACCGGGTGAAGGCCGCCGGGTACACGGGGCCGACGACGAAGGCCTACGAGGTGTTCGCCTCGCAGACCACGGGCGCGCACCACCGGCCCGACGTCGCGGTCTCGGCGTCCGGCGACGCCCTGGTCGTCTGGGACGAGGACGGCGACGGCAACGGTTTCGACAACATCGGCCTGGTGCGGCTGGCGAAGTCCAACGGTGCCGTGAACCTCTCCCGCCGCACCGCCAACAGCCTCGGCGACGGGCAGCAGCGACGGGCGTCGATCGCGGCGACGTACTCGGGGGCGTTCACGGTCGCGTGGGAGTCGGACCACACCGGCACCGCCGGCGTGTGGACCCGGTCGTTCCTCGCCGACGGCACGCCTCGGCACGTGGAGGTGCTCGCCGCCAACGGTGGCGCGGCGCCGTCGGCCGGCGTCGACGACCAGGCGAACTCGGTCGTCGCCTGGACCGTGGGCGGTCTCGACGTGTCGGTCCGCGGGTTCAACCCCGACGGCACCTCGACGGGCCGGCTGGCCCCGCAGGTCCTGAGCCAGACGGCGACGGGCCGGCAGGAGCAGCTGGTGGTCGCGGTGTCACCGTGGGGTGAGGTCAGCGTCGCCTACACCGACGACAACGACGGCAACACGTTCGACCAGGTCATCCTCGGTACCGGAGGCTCGAACTCCGACTGGTGACCGCTGTCGTGCGCGCTATTGTTGAACCGTCAACGAGTAGGGAGCGCGCATGATCCAGGTCGACGTCTGGTCCGACATCGTCTGTCCGTGGTGCTACATCGGGAAGCGCCGCTTGGAGACCGCCCTGGCGGAGTTCGACGGGGCGGTCTCTGTGACGTGGCGCAGCTTCCAGCTCGACCCGACGACGCCGACCGGCGACTCCCGCCCGGTCGGCGAGTCGCTGGCGGCGAAGCTCGGCCTGTCCAAGGACCGGGTGCAGGGCATGTTCGAGCACGTCACGGCGCTCGCGGCCGCCGAGGGTCTGGCGTACGACTTCGATCGCGCCCGCACGGCGAACACCCTGGACGCGCACCGGCTGCTGCACTTCGCCAAGGCGTACGACCTGCAGGGCGCGCTGAAGGAGCGGCTGATGCAGGCGTACTTCACCGAGGGCGCCGACGTGGGCGACCGGGAGGTGCTCGCCGGGCTCGCCGCTTCCGTGGGGCTGGACGAGGTGGCGGCCAAGTCGGCCCTCGCCGACGGCTCCTACGAGGCCGAGGTCCGGGCCGACATCGCGACCGCCCGTGCGTACGGCATCAGCGGCGTGCCCTTCTTCGTGTTCAACGAGCAGATCGGCGTCTCCGGCGCCCAGGCCGCCTCGGTGTTCGCGCAGGCGCTGAAGCAGGCGCTGCCGGCCGCTCCGGCGGCCGCGGATGCCTGCGCCGACGACTCGTGCGCGATCTAGGTGCACGTGCACTTGCGGATGCGGATGGTAGAGGCCTCACGCGGAGAGTCAAGTGGCGGTTTTCCGATGCACGTGCATCGCGGACGTGAATGACTGCGTTCAGACCGACACAAACGGCGCCGCCGGTTCTACGCTGCATTCATGAGCGCTGACGTGCTGCACGCCTACCGGATGCAGGTCGCCCGCGGTGTCCGCCGGTTGTCCACCGACGATACCGAGCAGGTGACGACGCTGCTGGAGCAGCTTGGCTATCCCCAGGAGGGGACCGACACCGCCGGGCGCATGCGCTCCTGGGTCGACCATCCGGACGGGGGCGCGTTCGTCTGGGACGAGCGCGGGCGGCTGCTCGGGGTGATCGCGGCGCACATCATCCCGTCGTTCGAGAAGGACGGGTCGTGGCTGCGGATCGTGGCGCTCGCCGTGGCCGACTCCGCCCGCGGGCGCGGGATCGGCACCAGCCTGGTCGCGGCGGCCGAGACGTTCGGCCTGATGCGCGGCTGCCACAGCGTCGAGGTGACCAGCCTGCGGACCCGCGAGGGCGCGCACGCGTTCTACAAGGCCCTCGGCTACCAGGACCGCTCGGACGCGGCGGGTCGCTTCCAGCGTCAACTGCCCTGATGTCCCATTCGCACCTTTTGTGATTTTGTGCAGGGCGGGCGAGTTTAGCCCCTGCCGTCCGCCTGCTCGTGTCCGTCGTTCCGTCCCGGCCGGGCCGCCTTGACCCGGTCGGGCCGCTCTTACGAGCGTTCCCGCTCGGCGCTTTTCCCGGCCGGGCCGGTCAGCGGTTGAGGTTGGTGGCCAGGGACTTGGCGACGCCGACCAGGCCCGCGTCCGCCGCGGCGGGGAGCTCGCCGCCGCTCAGGTTGGCCACCGACAGCACGATGATCAGGTTGCTGACCCGCATCGTGATGATCTGCGGCTGGCCGATCGCCCGGACCCGCTGACGGATCGCCTGGTCGCCGACGCCGTCGAGGCGTTCGGTGTCGGTGCCGCCGACCACGTCGAGGTAGCGGGACGCGAGCTCCGGGCCGCCGACGGTGCCCTTCTTCTGCACGACCGTGAAGCCGACGTTGAGCTGTGTCTGCCCGTCGCCGGCCGTGCAGTTGGCGCCGTCGGATTCGACCTTCGCCGCCGGCACCACAGCGGCGACCGACGACGCGTCGAGCACCGCGCAGTCAGGGGCGGCCTGGAAGCGGCCCGCTTCGGTGAAGACGCCGAGCGAGTAGGCCACACCGAGCCCTGTCGCGCCGATCGCGGCCACCACCGCGAGGACGATCAGGACGATTCGCCAGAACCGCTGCATCGCGCCATTCTAGGTGCGCGCATTCCAGGCGCACGGCCGCCACATGCACGTGCGAGCATCTTGTGCGCAGGTTGAAGTCCGGCTTAAGCCCATGGCCGTCGGCCGGCGGCCTCTGATACGACCAATGACAGTGGAACCACATGAGACAAGATCAACCATGACCGCCCCCCGGCAACAACGTCAGACAGGCAGTCTGGCGGCCCCCGCGGCACGCCCCGTCGAGCACAACAGTGCCGGACGGTTCCTGCTGCGCACCCTGTTCTGGGGCGGTCTCGTCCTCGCGCTGCTGCCGTGGTGGCTCGGGACGAAGCCGGGCTCGATCGACACCACCGCCGAGGTCTTCCAGTCGGCGGGCCGGGTCACCGGCCTGATCGCCGGCTACCTGCTGCTGGTGCAGGTGATCCTGATGAGCCGGCTGGTGACGCTCGAGCGCTGGATCGGCGCCCGGCACCTCGGCCTGTGGCACCGCGAGCTCGGCGGCTCGGTGCTGGTCATGATCCTCGCGCACGCGTCGCTGATCACCGTCGGCTATGCCTACGCGGACCGGGTCGGCTTCGTCAGCGAGCTCGGCACGATCCTGACCGAATACGAGGACATGGTCACCGCCTTCCTCGCGGCCGGCATGCTGGTGTGCATCGGCCTGCTGAGCATCCGCGGGCTGCGGCGGGCCCTGCCCTACGAGCTGTGGTACTTCCTGCACCTGACCGCCTACCTGGCGCTGCTGCTCGGCTTCGCCCACCAGTTCTCCAACGGGCAGGAGCTCTTCAAGCCGGGTCTCGGGCGGACGCTGTGGATGGTCTTCTACGGGGTCATGATCGTCGCGGTGGTCTGGGGCCGGATCGTGGCGCCGCTGACGCTGAACCTGCGGCACCGGCTCGAGGTGGCGGACGTCGTCGCCGAAGGCCCCGACATGGTGTCGATCTACATCACCGGCAACCGGCTGCACGACCTGGACGCGCAGGCCGGGCAGTTCTTCAGGTGGCGCTTCCTGGCGCGGGGGCTGTGGTGGCAGGCGCACCCCTTCTCGCTGTCCGCCGCGCCGAACGGGCGCTGGCTGCGGCTCACCGTGAAGACCGTCGGCAGCCACACGATGGCGATGCGCGACCTGCGCCCGGGTGTGCGGATCTTCGTCGAGGGCCCATGGGGCGACTTCACGGCGAGCCGGCGGGTCAAGTCGCGGACGGTGCTCATCGCGGCCGGCAGCGGCATCGGTCCGATCCGCGCACTGCTGGAGGAGCTGCCGCCGGGCGCCATCGTGATCTACCGGGCGTCGGCCGTGCACGACCTGCACCTGCGCGACGAGCTGGAGCACCTCGCCGACCTGCGGCACGCCACGCTGTGGTTCGTCGTCGGCGACCGGCGCGACCCCGGCCCGCGGCGCCTCTTCACCCCGCCGGGGATGCGCGAGCTGGTGCCCGACATCACCGAACGCGACATCTACCTGTGCGGCCCGGACGGTCTCGTCACGCAGTCGCTGCAGGTGCTGCGGCGGCTCAGGGTGCCGCGGCGGCAGATCCACCTCGACCCCTTCGAGTTCTGACAGCCGTGCTCCCCCCGTTCATGAGAGTTGGTCCTTCGTGAGACGCGCGATGATCGCCCTGATGGGCACCGCGGCGGGCACCGTCCTGCTGGTGGGTGCCAAGGCCGGCTTCAGCAGCCCCACCGACCGCCCCCTGAACCCGCAGGCAGCCGGCGCGACCGGGCCCGTGCCGAGCGGCTCGGTGCCGCCGCCGTCAGGCGGTGCCGCTCCCCCGGCGTCGATGCCGCCCGGCAACGGCGGGGCGACCACCATGACCACCACCGCGGCCGCGCCACCCGCCGGTGGCGGCACGAAGACGACGACCGCGCCGAAGCCGACCACGGCGGCGCCGAAGCCGCCGCGCACGACCATGAAGGACGGCACCTTCAACGGCAACGCCATCTACGTCGAATACGGCTCGGTCGAGCTGTCGATCGTCGTCTCCGGCGGCAAGATCACCGACATCAAGGTGCTGGACTCGCCGACCGACCACTCCCGGTCGGTGCAGATCAACAACAACGCCCTGCCGAAGCTCAGGTCGCAGGCGCTGTCGTCGCAGAGCGCGAACATCGACACGGTCTCCGGCGCCACCTACACCAGCTCGGGCTACAAGCTGTCGCTGCAGTCGGCGATCGACCGCGCGTTTCAGGCCTGACCCGTGCTGGTGCGGGTCGAGCACGTGATGGGCATGGCCGTGAGCCTCGACCTCGCCGACCCGCTGCCGGTGCCGGAGCTCGAACGCCTCGCCGACGAGGTCTTCGCCTGGCTGCGGCAGGTCGACACGATCTTCAGCACCTACAGGACCGACAGTGAGATCAGCCGGCTCGGCCGTGGCGAGCTGCGGCGGGAGGACTGCTCGCCGCTCGTCGGCGAGGTCCTCGACCGGTGCGCGCAGCTGTGGGACGAGACGCGGGGCTACTTCGACGTCATGGCCGGCGGGCGGCTCGACCCGTCGGGCTACGTCAAGGGGTGGGCGGTGCAGCGCGCCTGCGACCGGCTGCGGCTGCTCGGCTCCTCCCACCACTGCCTGAACGCCGGCGGTGACGTCTTCGTCCGCGGCGCGGCGCCCGAGCGCTCGGCGTGGCGGGTCGGCGTGCGCCATCCGTGGGAGGCGCTGTCGCTGGCGTGGGTCCTGGAGGTGACCGACATGGCGGTGGCGACGTCCGGCACCTATGAGCGTGGCCTGCACGTCTTCGATCCCTTCACCGGTGAGCCCGCGTCCGCCCTGCGCTCGGTGACCGTCGTCGGGCCGGACCTCGGCACGGCGGACGCCTACGCGACGGCGGCCCTGGCGATGGGTGAGGCCGGCATCGACTGGCTGGCCCAGCTGCCCGGCCATGAGTGCGCGGTCGTCACCGAGGACGGCCGTGCGATGCGGTCCGACGGTCTGCCCGTGGCGCCCGGCTAGGGGATCGCCAGGCCCAGATACTCGACCAGGTGCTCGCGGGTCGGCGCGGACACGCCCGGCACGCGGTCGTCACCGAGGACGGCCGTGCGACGCGGTCCGACGGTCTGCCCGTGGCGCCCGGCTAGGGGATCGCCAGGCCCAGATACTCGACCAGGTGCTCGCGGGTCGGCGCGGACACACCGGGCACGAAGTGCAGGTAGCGCAGCCGCTTGCCGGTGCCGTGCAGCAGGCCGTGCGGGTCGGGCAGGTCGGCGCCGTGCTCGAAGCCGACCGACACCGAGTCGGCGCCGGGGAAGATCGCGGCGACATGGCCGCGCTCGGGATGGTGGAAGCTCAGCCCGTGCCAGCCCTTGTAGAGACGCTCGGTCAACTCGGGCCGGGCGCCGACGATGACATCCCGCAGATGGCGGGCGAGTGCGGCGATGTCCGGCCGGTGATCGGTGAGAAGTTGGTCGAGGCCCGGCGGCTCGGTGGCTATCATGCCGACACCCCACCACATGGGTACGACAATTCCAGCGGCTTTTCCTACCAGTCGAACTCGATCCCGCTGACCTCTCCCCCGGGCAGGATCGCCCGGCTCGTGTAGACCCATTTCTGCACCACGACGTAGCGGTGGCCGCGCGGCGGGGTGACCTCGAACGGGCCGCACTCGTGCTCCGGGGCGAAGTCGGTGAACATCAGCTCCTTGCACGTGTGCGGGCCGTCGACGACCCGCTTGGTGTCGGCGTCCTGGAGCGAGATCGAGACGTCGGCCTGGATCGCCGGGAGCGCCTGCGTGTGCCCGGTCATGCGGACGGCGACGGAGCTGGTCTGATGGCACGGCTGCGCCAGGACCGGATGGCCGAGGTCCCAGGTGTACGCGTCGGCGCACTGCCAGGCACCCCACACGATCGCCTCGACCGGACCGGCCGAGACCGTCGGCGCCCCCGCTCCGATTCTCGAGCCGCCAGGTGTACGACTACCGCCCGGCCCCGTCGACACGGCGCCCGGTTGCGGCTTCGCGGCCTGCCCGCCGGCGCTCGCCGGTGGCGTGACCGGCCGCTGGACCGCGGTGCCGGTGGCCGGCCGCTGCGCGATCCTCCACGCGGGGACCGCGGCGATCCCCAGCAACGCGAGCACGACGGCGAGAACTGTCATACGTGAGCGCGATGATGTCGGCGGTCGGGGATTCGGCACCGGCGGTTCGAAGGAGGGCAGCTCATGGAATACGGGTTGGGGCGGCAGCGGCGGTTCGTCCTCGGTGCGCTTCGCCACCACGCGCAGCGTGTGGGCCACCTCCTTCGCCGTCGGGCGGCGGCCCGGCCGCTTCTCCATGCAGGCGAGCACGACCCGCCAGATGGCCTCGGGCATTCCCTCCACCGGCTGCGGCGACTCGTCGACGTGCCGGCGCAGGATCGCCCACGCCGGGCCGCCCGCGTAGGGCGGCCGCCCGGTGACGAGCTCGAAGAGCACCACGCCGAGGGCGTAGACGTCGGCGGAGGGTGCCGGCCGCCCGCCGTAGACGGCCTCCGGCGCGATGTAGTTGGCGGTGCCGACGAGCGCGCCCGGCGTCGTCATGCTCGGCGTGTCCAGCACCCGCGCGATCCCGAAGTCGGTGAGCCGGGTGTGCGGCTCGTCGCCCTCACGGTCGAGCAGGATGTTGTCGGGCTTCAGGTCGCGGTGCACGATGCCGCGCCGGTGCGCCGCCGACAGGGCGTCGGCGACCTGGGCGAGCAGCGTCGCGGCCGCGGCGGGCGCCAGGGTGCCCTGCTCGTGCAGGTGGTCGCGGAGGCTGCCGCCGTCGACGAGGTCCATGACGAGGCCGAGCGACGTGCCGACGGTGACCAGGTCACGGACCCGCACGATGTGCGGGTGGCGCAGCATGAGCAGGATCGCGCGTTCCTGCACGAAGCGGTTGACCGCCTTCGGCTCCGCCATGAGGTCTTCGCGCATCAGCTTGACGGCGACCTCTTCGTCGCCCTGCAGCGCACGGGCACGCCACACGGTGCCGGTGCCACCGCCGCCGATCGGTTCGATCAGCTGATAGGCGTCACCGATGCGGTAGCCGGTGAGGTCCTCGCTGAGCGATCGGAGGCCGTCGTCGGTGTCGTCGCGCGCTTCGGGGGGAGTACGCATCGGGGTATTCGTACAGAATGCAAGATGAAGGTCACAACCATTACCAGGCATTACTCCCCATGTGGGGGACCTTTTCGGCGTCGTAGACCGTTACAGCCGCCGATACATGATATGGAAGTCGACCAACCCGTGCTTCGTGCTGCGGAAGCCGTCCGGGATCGTGCCGACGATGATGAAGCCGAGCGAGCGCCACAGCCGCAGGGCGACGGTGTTGGTCGAGACGACCGCGTTGAACTGCATCGCGGTGTAGCCGAGCGCACGGGCTCGGTCCAGGCAGTGCTCGCCCAGGGTGCGGCCCAGTCCGCGGCCGCGCGCACGGGACGACACCATGAAGCTGGCGTTCGCCACGTGGTCGCCGAGCCGCCCCTTGTTGGGGCCGACCTTGTAGGTGCCGAGCACGTCGCCGTCCTCGACCGCCACCCAGACCTCGAAGGGCGGCGGGAGCAGCCAGTGCGACCGGGCGTCCTGCTCGGTGGAGGCCGGGTCGTTGTCATAGCTCTCCCCGGCGGAGACGACCTCGTGCCAGGTGTCCCACAGCCCTGCCCGCTCGCCGTGCCAGTCGGTGTCGACAAAGCGCCTGATCTCCACGCTGTTCATTCAACACGTCAGGTGGCAGGCTCTGCATTCGTGTTCGATGTGTTGAGCGACGCATTCAGCCGGTTGCCCGCGCCCCCGCGCGAGGTCGTCATCGCCACCGCCGTCGTGGCGCTGCTGGCCGTCCTGTTGCGGCCCGCCTGGCGGGTCATGCGCAACTTCGTCACCATCGCGCACGAGGGCGGGCACGCCCTGGCCGCGGTCCTGAGCGGGCGGCGGCTCTCGGGCATCCGCCTGCACTCGGACACGTCGGGGCTGACGCTGTCGAAGGGCCGGCCCAATGGCCTCGGCATGGTGGTGACCGGTCTCGCCGGATACATCACGCCGTCGCTGCTCGGGCTCGGCGCCGCGGCGATCCTCGGCGCCGGCCGCATCACGGTCCTGCTCTGGCTGCTGCTGATCCTGCTCGCCGCCATGCTCATCATGATCCGCAACGTCTACGGCGTGGTCTCCGTCGTCGTCGCCGGCGCCATCATCTTCGGCGTCTCATGGTTCGGCTCGCCCCAGGTGCAGGGCGCGTTCGCCTACGCGTTCTCGTGGTTCATGCTGCTCGGCGGGGTCAGGGCCGTGTTCGAGCTGCAGCAGTCCCGCTTCCGCCGCCAGGCCCCCAACTCCGACGCCGACCAGATCGGCCGGCTGACGCGCGTGCCGGCGATCGTCTTCGTCGCGTTCTTCGTCATCGTCTCGCTGGCGTCCCTCGCCTTCGGCACGCGGCTCATGCTGGGCCCGGTCTCGGACCTGATCGGCTGACTCCCCCGCCGTGGGCTCGTCCGGCGGGTGGATCAGGTCAGGGCCGGGGTCAGATCGGAGCGCTTGCCGAGGAGGGCGGCGCCGACGCGGTGGGCCTCCTCCAGATGGGGCCAGCCGGAGAGGATGAACTCGTCGACGCCCTCGTATTCGGCGAGGCGTCGCCGGATCTCCTCCGGGCTGCCGACCAGCGCGGTGCCGGCGCCCTCGCGGACCAGGCCGACGCCCGCCCAGAGGTTGGGGGCGATGACCAGGCCGTCGGGCGTGCCGGCGTTGAGGGCGGTCATCCTCGCCTGGCCGACGGAGTCCATCCGGGCGAACCGGGCCTGCGCCGCCGCGATCCTGGCCGGGTCCATGCCGCGCAGCAGCCGGTCGGCCTCCGCCCAGGCCTGGTCGGCGTCGTCGCGGACGATGACGTGGACGCGCAGCCCGAAGCGGAGCGTCCGGCCGTGCTCCGCGGCCTTGGCGCGCATCCGCGCGACCCGCTCGGCGATCGCGGCCGGCGGCTCGCCCCACATGAGGTAGACGTCGGCGTGCCGGGCGGCCACCGCCTCGGCCGCAGGTGACGCACCGCCGAAGTAGATCGGTGGGACGTCGGCCAGCGGCGTACCGAGGCCGCCGCATTCGACGTGGTAGTAGTCGCCGTGGAAGTCGAACCGCTCACCCTTCCACGTGTTGCGGAGCACCTGGAGATATTCCGCGGTGCGGGCGTAGCGGCCGTCGTGGTCGGCGAAGTCACCGTAGGCGCGCTGCTCCTGCTGGTCACCGCCCGTGACGACGTTGAGCGCGAGGCGGCCGCCGGAGATCCACTGGAAGGCCTCCGCCTGCTGGGCGAGGAGCGTCGGCAGCGTAAACCCGGCCCGGAACGCGACGAGCATCCGCAGCGTCGTCGTGTGCTGGGCGATCGCCGTGCACATCACGAGCGGGTCGAGGCATCCGGCGCCGACCGGTGTCAGCACCGACGCGAACCCCGCCTCCTCGGCGGCGCGGGCGACCTCCGACAGGTAGGCGACGGTGGGCGTCCGGACGTGTGCGGCCGCTCCGGCGGCGACGGTGGCCGCGCCGACCTGATCGCCGTCGCCGGTCGTCGGGAGGAACCAGTGGTACGTCGTCATGCGGCCCACCCTACCTACTTAACCGGTGTGTTTCACAGACAGTCTCCCGAGACTGGGAAATGTGGCGCCGATCGATTAGAATGTGTGTACGAAAGCTGCTCTTGAGCTGGGGTTCTTGGGCCACTTTCGTTGGCTGGGAGGAGAGCGCAAGTGACCGTGTCCACCGTCACCCCGGGATCCGTTCCGTACGCGACACTGTTGAGTTTCACGCGCTATGTCGGCCGCACCGGCCCGCGCAAGGCGAGCTTCGTGGGCGGCCTGCGCCGCCAGCGCGAGTCGGGCTCCGGCTTCAACCCGCACGGGCAGCTCGTCAAGGCACTGAAGGCCGACATCCGCTTCCGGACCGGCGGCACCTATCTCAACGCGGTCGTCGATCAGGTCAACACGCGGTGGCGCCCGCTGTATGAGTCGGTGGTCCCCGGCGCGCTGCGGTATGTCGAGTCGCTCGGCGACCTGTCGCAGGTGGAGGTCACCCCGACCCGCGACGCCCTCGGCATGCTCGGCAACCTTCCGGTGAAGATCAACCCGCACTTCGGCCTGCGGTATGCGGACGGCCACGGCGAGGCGGTCCGGCTGCACTTCGACGAGGACCCGCCGCAGGACGAGGCGGCGGTCGCCACCCTGCACCTCATGACCCGCCACATGGACCTCGTCCTGCCCAACGCCACACCGGTCCTCGTCGACCTCCGCCGCGGCGACGTCCTGCGCCCCGACCCGGCCGTCAAGCCGGGCGAGGTCGAGCGCTGGCTGGCCGGCGAGGCTGCCGCGTTCGCCGCGATGTGGGGCACGACCGCCTGACGCAAACGCAACCTGGCCAGCGGCAGCGGACTGGAGCGTGCCTTCCCCTCAGGCGCCCCGGCCCGCTGCCGCGCGGTCGTTGTGCGCCCGGGGCGACCCGGTCCCGCCGGACACCGCCGACAGGCACCGGCGACCTGGGCAAGCAGCCGTCACGGCCCGGGCGGAGGCCGGGTCGCCGCAGTGTGGCGCGGCGCGCTCGCGGAGCGGTCCACACCGAATGGGCGCGAGAGGCCGCGCGAGAGGCCGCGCGAGAGGCCGGCCACGGAAGAATCGCGGTGCGGTGCGCTCGCGGAAGCGATACCGCGCGGTCGTGGCCAGGTGCGGAAGCGACGCGGTCCAATGACCACCGATGAGACCTGCGCGAAGCTCGTTTATGAAGGCGAGGCGGTCCGGCGCGGTCGCGGAGACGTGCGGAACCGACGCGGCCACGCGCACGGCACGGAACACCATGATCGCGCGGGCAGCACAGTGCGGCACAGTTGCGAAGACCTGCGGAAACGACGCGCCATGCGATCGGCACGGAACGTCATGATCGCGCGGGCAGCACAGTGCGGCACAGTTGCGAAGACCTGCGGAAACGACGCGCCATGCGATCGGCACGGAACGCCATGGTCGCGGAGGCGTGCGGAGCGGCATGGTCGCGGAGGCGTGCGGAGCGGCATGGTCGCGGAGGCGTGCGGAGCGGCATGGTCGCGGAGGCGTGCGGAGCGGCACGGCCATGCAAGCTGCGTGGTCACGGAGGCGGCACGGTTGCGGAGATGGCCCGGTGCGGCGCGGCCACGGAGGCGGCACGGAACGGCACAGTCGCGGAGACGGCCCGATGCGACACCGCCACAGGAACACACGGAAGCACCGCGGCCCTGCAAGCGGCGCGGGCACGGAAGCAGCGCGGGCACGGAGGCGGCGCGGACACGGAAGCAGCGCGGACACGGAAGCAGCGCGGACACGGAAGCAGCGCGGACACGGAAGCAGCGCGGACGGCATGGTCTCGGAGACGACGCGGTGCGGCAAGGTCGCGGAGACGTGCGGAAACGACGCGGCCATGCAAGCGGCGCGGTGCAGGCACTGACACGACGTGGAGCGGCTTGGCCACGGAACGCGCGGAAGCACCACGGCCGTGCAAGCGGCGCGGAGCGGCGCGGAGCGGCGCGGAGCGGCGCGGTCACGGAATGCGCGAAGAGACACGCCATGCAAGCGGGCCAGCACGGCGCGGTGAGGTTACAGAGGCGGCGCGGTCACGGGGTGTGCGGAAACGACGCGGTCACGGAGGCCGTACGGACACGGTGCGAGCACCTTTCCCCACCCCGCCCGCGTCTTGCTTGAGGTCAGCGTCCGCGATGTGCGCAGCCAGGTCGTGCGCAGGCGGCGTGGACGGCCGCAGGTGCGTCGCTGCCGGTGACTGCCCGACGGACTGAGAGGTGGCCGGTCCCGACGGGCGCTGCGGAGGCGGTCTCGCCTGCCGGTCCAATGTCACGACGACTCAGGACCGCGATGCCCCGCGTCAATGGGTGGGGACGGCGGTGCGGGTGCAGAGGGGGGCGATCTCGGCCGCGGGGAGTGGGCGGGCGAAGTGGAAGCCCTGGGCCAGGTGGTAGCCGAGTTCGAGCAGCCGCGCCGCCTGGGCGGCGGTCTCGACGCCCTCGGCGACCGCTTCGAGGCGCAGCGCCTGGGCGATCTCGCTGATCGAGGTGGCGATGGCCTCCTGTTCGACGGTGCCGGTGACGCCGTCGACGAAGGACTTGTCGACCTTGAGGACGTCGACGGGGCAGGTGCGTAGCAGGCCGAGGGAGGAGTGGCCGGTGCCGAAGTCGTCGAGGGCGATCTTCACGCCGAGGGCGTGCAGGGCGCGGACGGTGTCCAGGGCGCGGCCGCCGCCGAAGACGGCGGTTTCGGTGATCTCGATGGTGAGGCGGGCGGGGTCGAGGCCGGTGTCGGCGAGGGTGGCGGCGACGGTGGCGACGAAGGCGGGTTCGAGCAGCTGGCGGGCGGAGGCGTTGACGCTGATCTTCCAGGGGGCGTGTTCGCCGAGCGTGGCGGCCCAGAGGGCGCCCTGGGCGCAGGCCTGGCGCAGGACCCAGGCGCCGATGGGGACGATGAGGCCGGTGCGTTCGGCGACGGGGATGAAGGTGACGGGTGAGACGAGGCCGCGGGTCGGGTGGCGCCAGCGGACGAGGGCCTCGACGCCGCGGACGTCGCCGTCGGGGAGGCCGACGATGGGCTGGTAGAGGACGTACAGCTCGTCGCGGTCGAGGGCCTGGCTGAGGTCGGCGGCAATCTGGGCGTGTTCGACGGCGTGGGCGTCCAGTTCCGGGCGGTATTCGACCCAGCGGCTCTTTCCCAGCTCTTTCGCGGCGTACATGGCCATGTCGGCGCGGCGCAGGAGGTCGGACGCGTCGCAGTCGGCGGTGTGCCGGGCGACGCCGATGCTGGCCTGGATGAGCAGTTCGTAGCCGGCGGCGCGGACGGGGGCGGCGAGCGCGTCGATGAAGGTCTCCGCGATGCGGGCGCTCTCGGCGGCCGTGCTGGCGGGCAGGAGGACGGCGAACTCGTCGCCGCCGAGGCGGGCCACGGTGTCGCCGGGGCGGACGCTGGCGCGGAGGCGCTCGCTGACCTCGACGAGGAGCGCGTCGCCGACGGCGTGGCCGAGGCGGTCGTTGATGGCCTTGAAGTCGTCGAGGTCGACCAGTGCGAGGGCGAGGCCGGCGTCGTGACCGACCAGGGCGGCGCGGACGGCCTCGACGGTGCTGGTGTGGAAGAGGGCGCGGTTGGCGAGGCCGGTGAGCGCGTCGTGGGACGCCTGGTAGGTGAGCTGGTCCTGGTACCGGCGGCTCTCGGTGATGTCCCGGGCGTTGCTGACGATGCCGCGGACGCTCGGGTCGTGCAGGAGGTTGGTGGTGACGACCTCGAACCAGCGCCAGCTGCCGTCGGCGTGCCGCATGCGCAGCTGGACGGTGCGGGCGGCGCCGGGGAGGGCGGGATTCTGGCGCAGGGCGTCGAGGTCGTCCGGGTGGACCCGGTCGCTGACGGTGCTGCCGATGAACTGGTCGGCGGGCACGCCGTAGAAGCGGGTGAGGCTCGGGCTGGCGTAGGTGACGCGGCCGCCGGCGTCGGTGATGGCGAAGACGTCGCTGGAGTTCTGCACGAGGGAGCGGAAGCGGCGCTCGTGCCGGCGCAGTTCCAGCATGCTGGCGTCGACGCGGGCGAGCAGGGTCGAGTTCTCGTAGAAGGAGACGAGCTGCCGGGCGACGACGAGGAGGGTGAGCAGGACGGAGCCGCCGACGAGGACGCGGGTGCTGGTCCGGTCGGGGCCGATCCCGGCGAGGACGAACCCGTCGGCGACGATGACCGCGAGGTACGGCAGCAGGCTGAACGGCCTGGGCGGTTTGCGTGGGGCGGCCAGCGACGCCTGGGTGGTGTAGCGCTGGGCGAGGGCGGCGAGGACGATGCCCGCGGAGCAGACCGGGATGGACAGCTGGCAGTCGTTGAGGTACTGCCGGGACTCCAGCAGCGGCGCGATCGCGCCGAGGCCGGCGCCGGCGAGGACGGTGCCGCCGAGGACCCACAGTGCGGTGCGGTCGATGCCGCCGGTGCCGGCGAGGGCGACCTTCGCGACGGCGAGGAGGCCGGCGAACAGCAGCGTGAGGATGCCGAAGATGGTCCACACGGTGCCGGTGACCCGGGTCAGCTCCAGCGACCGTTGCATGGCGAGGAACCAGCCCATGAGGGCGGCGGCGCAGACCACGACGGCGAGGTCGAGGCCGAAGGTGATCAGGCGGCGGCGGATCGGCAGGCGGATCAGGGCCCAGACGAGGACCAGGACGGCGCCGAGGTACAGCGTCATGGAGAAGCCGCTGGTCCGCTGGGTGGGCGCGCCGGGGCCGGCGAGGCTGTCCACGGCGCTGCTGACGACGCCCGCCAGCAGGATCACCATGGTGATGCCGAGGTGGCGCCAGAAGCGGCCGGCGGGGCCGATGAGGCGCGCGGTGCGGAAGCACACGGCCGCGGCGACCCCCGCGCTGAGCGGCACGGGGATCCAGCCGATCGCGGGGTGCACGAGCACGTGCGGCCACTGCGCCACGAGCCAGCCGGTGCTGAGCACCGCGAGGAGCACGGCACCGCGCAGCGCGGGATGTGACCGCACCAGCCGCACATCGACCGACATCGACAGGAGCCCCCACGAGACGAAAGCACGGACAGCCGTCCGAGAACGTGCTGGACATTCGGCGAGGCAATGCCAGATCTGAGAGATTCCAGAAAATTGTCGGAATTGCGTGGTCCTCAGATGATGCGAAGCACCCTTGATCAATGGGTAGCCGCCCGGTCACACATCGACGGTTTCCAGTGCTAGGTTGACCGCAGCGTGCATCCTCATCCTTGCGCTGCGTAGCGGCCTCGCCGACGAGAAGGGAGCTCGATGACCGAGGGCCGGCACCACAGACGTCGAGTCGACGATCACACGGAGGACGGGATCTACTTCCCACCGCCGCGTGAGGTGCCACGCTCCCGGGCGACGCCGACGGTCACGCCGGTCGCCCCCTCCCCCTGGGCGCCGACCGCACCGGACCGACCGGCGCCGGAGATCCCGCCGGCCCCTCCGCCGGCGGTGCCACCGCCCGCCCGCCAGCCACCATCCCGGCCGCCGGGCGGCGACGCGCACCCCGCCGAGGCACCGGCCTACTACGCCCGCGCGTCCAACTGGACCGTCCGCCCCTCCCCCTGGGCGACCGCCGAGGACGACGAGCTCACGGACGAGGACACGTTCGCACCGGCGGAGGCCGAGCCCCCACCTCCGCCGGTGCGCAAAGCCCAGGAGCGGCAGAAGCCTCCGAAAGCGGAAACGACCCAGGTCGGGCCGGCCCAGCAGCCCCAGCAGGCGCCGCCGCGGGCCGCCCCGGACCGCCCGCCCGCGACGAGCAATGCGACGAGCAGCGCGACGGCGTGGTGGATCGCCGCGGGCGTCATCGTCGTCGCGCTCGCGGTCGCCGCCGGCATCCTGGTCGGCCTCAACCTGGCCCGCCGCGGCAGCGTCACCGGCGCCGCGCCGGCCCCGTTTGCCGGGCCCACCGGGCCGATCGCCACCGCGCCCGCGCACGTCCCGGGCTGACGTCACCGGGCTGAAATCACCAGGTGCATTTGCCGCAAAGAGGGTAGAGACGCCGCGTTGCCATCTGGACGCGATTTGGGGGAAGAGTCCATGAGTGGACCGATCGTGGGCAAGCGTCGCCTTCGAGCCGAGTTGCGACGGCTCCGGCGGGAGCGTGAACTGACCCAGGACCTGGTGGCCGCCGAAATGGAGTGGTCACTGTCGAAGCTGATCCGGATCGAGAACGGCACCGTCGCCATCTCGGTCAGCGACCTGCGCAGCCTCCTGGCCTACTACCGGCTGCACGACACCCAGCTGGTCGACGACCTGCTGGAGCTGGCCAGGGCGGCGAAACGGCGGATGTGGTGGGACGAGTACCGCGCGACCCTGCCCGGCCCCCTGCTCACCTACGTGGGCTTCGAGGCCGAGGCCGTGTTCGTCGGCACGTTCGAGCCGATGCAGTTCCCGGAGCTGATGCAGACCCGGCGGTACGCGAGCGCGACGACCGACGAGCAGAAGACCGGCGATCACGAGCAGCGCGTCGAGTTCCGGCTGCGCCGGCAGAGCGAGCTGTTCGAGCGCGAGGAGCCGTCGAAGTTCCAGGCGCTGATCGACGAGTCGGTGCTGCGCCGGCTGCCGCTGCACGACGACGAGGCGGTCCTCGTCGACCAGATCGAGCACGCCGTCGAGTTCGCGCAGCGGCCGTACACCGACGTCCGCATCGTGCCGTTCAACGCCGGTCACCACATCGGGTGGGAGGGCGCCTTCACGGTGCTCGAGTTCGGCGCGGACGACGGGATGCTGCACAAGGGCGGCCAGCTGCTCGAGGAGCCGGAGCTGATCGCCCACCACGCGGAGGGGCTGCGCAGGCTGGCGGCGAAGGCCCTGCCGCACGAGGCCTCGGTGGACCTCATGCGGCAGGTGGCCGCCGAGCTGAAACGCGGGTAGGCCGGCCGCTACGCCGGCGGGTGGAACAGGACCCCGTTGCCGCTGACCAGCACCGGCTGGTTGTTGGCGTACTGGTAGGCAACGGTCCCGGCGGCGTTCTCGATCCCGACGGTGGCGTTGCTGCCCTGCTCGAACGCGTTGTCGAGATCCTTGTACGCGAACGCGATGTCGCCGTTCTCGTAGAAGACCGCCTCGAAGGTGAGGCGCCGCGACGTGTTGCCGTAGAGGAACACGTTGCGCCACTCGATGACGTACGCCCGGTTCGGCGCCGCACCGGTCGTAGCGGTGCGGACGCTGGACTGGCCGTCCACGACGAGGTCGGACCAGAACGGGTAGACCGTGGCGTTCGGCGCCACGGTCGTGGGCAGGGTGGTGTGGTCGGCGTTGGCCGCGCCGGGGTTCACGAAGCTCGCCTTGCCGTTCGTGTCGACCCAGACCGAGGTGTACGAGGTGCCGTACAGCTTGACCGGGAACGGCGTGGTCAGCTGCACGATCGCGTCGTCACCGGTGAGCGCCAGCGGCGTGTCGCCGTCGATGAACGTCCGGGGCCCGTCGGCGCAGGTGTAGCCGAACGCGTCGGCGCCCTGCGTCAGCGCCAGGTTGACCGTGGAGGTGCCGGCGCCGACGGTCACCGGGGCCGAGGCCCCGCCGCCGCCACAGGCGCCGCCGCCACCGACCGAGGCGTTCACCGTGTACGACCCGGCGGCGACACCGGTGAAGGTGTAGGTGCCGTTCGCGGCGGTGGTCTTGCTCGCCCCGCCGGGGGTGAGCGTCACCGTCGCGCCGGCCACCGGCGTGCCGGTGCCCTGGTTGGTCACGGTGCCGGTGACGGTCCCGGTGACCGGCGGCGGGTCGGCGGGGCCGCCCGGCGACTTGAACAGCACACCCATGCCGTTCTGCAGCGCCGAGGTGTTGTTGGAGAACTGGATGCCGACGGTGCCGCTCGCGTTCTCGATGCCGACCGTGGAGGACGCGCCGGCCTCGGCGGTGTTGTCGATGCCGGAGTAGTTGGTGACGACGTCGCCGTTCTCGAACAGGATCGCCTCGGCGTTGATCCGCCGGGACGTGAAGCCGTACTGGTAGGCGTTGCGCCACTCGACCACGAACTGCCGGTTGGGCGCGGTGCCGATCAGCGCGGTCCTGACGCTGGCCGAGCCGTCCACGACGAGGTCGGTCCAGTAGGCGTAGATGGACGAGTTCGGCGTCGCGGTCGACGGGATCGCGCCGTGCGCCGTGGTCGAGGCGCCCTGGTTGGCGAAGCTCATCCGGCCGTTGGTGTCGATCCACGCCGAGTTGTAGGTCGTGCCGTAGAACTTGAAGCCGAACGGCAACGAGATCTGGCTCATGTTGTCGTCACCGGTCAGCGGCAGCACCGTGCCGTCGGCCGGGACGAACGCCCGCGGCGAGGCCGAGCAGACGTAGCCGAAGGTGTCCTTGCACGAGGACACGTAGCCGGCGGTGTACGTGCCGGCGGTCGCCGGGGCGGTGACGACGTGGGTCTGCGCCCCGCCGTCGGACCACGAGCCGAACGCGTGCGGCACGTTGTCGTACAGCTGCGGCGTCGGCGCGCTGACCGTGTTGGTCGAGCCCTGGATGACGGTGCGGGTGAACGGCGCCTGCTGGCTCGTCGCGCCGACCGTCAGGTTGAGCCCGGGCGGGTTGCTGACGAACGTCAGGTCGACCGTCTTCGGCTGCACGTTGACGGTGGTGGTGCTGGTGAGCCCGCCCGCGTCGGTCGCCGTCATCCGGAACTCCAGATACGACGGGTACTCGTGGTCGGGCGCGCTGAGCGTCCCGCCGGCGACGCCGTTGAGCGTCTGCAGCGGATGCTCGTGGCACACGCCGGGCGAGGAGCAGTGGTGCAGCACGATCGCCCAGTTGAGCGCCGACGCGGGCAGGGTGCCCTGCTGCGGGTCGGTCGCGTGGCCGGTGAAGCTGATCTGGTTGCCGACCGCCCAGGTGAGCGAGGGCAGCGGCGTGTCGATGATCGCGGTCGGCGCGTCGTTGCCCGCGGTGATCGTGACCGTCTTGTCGTTGGTGGCGCCGAGGGTGTCCGTCACCCGTAGCTTCGCCGTGTACGTCCCCGCCGTGGTGTACGTGTAGGAGGCGGTGACGCTGGCCGCGACGTTCGGCGTGTCGAAGGTGCCGTCGTTGGTGAAGTCCCACTGGTACTTCAGCAGGCCCTGGTCGGCGGGGTCGGCGTCGGAGGACGTCGAGCCGTCGAAGGTGACGGCGAGCGGCGTGCCGCCGGAGGTCCGGTTCGTGGTGATCGACGCGACGGGCGGCTGGTTGCCGCTGTAGTGCCGGATGCGGCGCACCGTGCCGCCGTTGAGGTCGACGTAGTACAGCTCGTTGCCGGGGCCGATCGCGAGGTCGACGGGGTTCGCGGCGCCGGCGGCGAACGTGATGATGTTCGACGTCGACGGCAGCCCACCGGCGGTGGCGGGCATCATGGCCCAGATGCAGTCACGGCTGTAGTCGGAGAAGAACAGCGCGCCACGGTACGCGGCCGGGTAGGGGCCGCTGTCCGGGTAGAACGCCACGCCGGAGGACGACGAGCCGCCGCTGGGGCAGGTCTCCCCGGCGACGACCTTCGAGCTGTGGTTCCACGCGTAGTACGGCTGGACGTTCGGCACGGCCGGGGTCGCGCCGTACATCGGCTCGCACAGGTTGAGGTTGGCGCCGTCGTAGCCGCCCTGCGGGTTCGGGCCCTCGATGCACGGCCAGCCGTAGTTGCCGATCGTGCTGGCGACCGGGTTCGCGACCCGGTTGATCTCCTCGAACGTGTTCCAGCCGACCTCGCCGCTCCACACCTCGTTGGTGCCGGGCTTCATGGTGAAGCGGAACGGGTTGCGCATGCCGTAGGCGACGATCCGCCGGGCGTTGGCGTCGGCGGAGCCCGCGTTGGGGTTGGTCGGCAGCGCCGCGCCGGTCGCCGGGTCGATGCGGATGACGGTGCCGTTGAGGCCGGTCGGGTCGGCGGTGGTGCGGATGTCCTGGGAGCGCAGCGCGCCGCCCTCGGCGGTGGGCGTGCTCAGCGCCGTGCCGGCCGCCGACGGCGGGTCGCCGCACGGGTTGGCGGGGTTGCCGAACTGGCCGTAGTCGGTGGCGCTGAAGCTGGCGCCGTCGCCGGAGGAGGCGTACAGCGCGCCGTCGGCGCCGAAGTGCAGGTCGCCGATGGAGTGGCTGGGGTACTGCTGGCACCAGTCGGTGATCAGCACCTGCTCGGCGCCGGTCATCTGGTTGCCGTTGGCTTGCAGCCGCGACAGCCGGCCGGTGACGACGCAGTTGCCGTCGTTGGCGTTCGGGCAGACGTCGTTCCACTTCGGCGCGGTGCCGCCGGGCAACGCGTCGTAGGTGTACAGCACGTACACCCACGGGTTCGTCGGGAAGCCGGGCGCGAGCGCGAGGCCGAGCAGGCCGCGGTCCCACTGGTCGTGCACGTTGGTGCGCAGGTCGGCGAAGACGTCCGCGGTCGGGTCCGACAGGCTGTCGTAGACCTTGATCAGGCCGCTCTTCTCGGCGACGAACACCCGGCCGTCAGGGGCGAACTCGATGTTCGTCGGGTTGGTCAGGCCGCTGAAGACGACCTGCTCCTGGAATTCGGGCGGGAGGGTCGCTGCGGTCGCCGGCGCCGAGCCGGTGACGGGCACGAGAACGCCGGCCGTGAGCATGGCGGCGAGCAGAGCGCGCACGGTACGTCGACGCATCGACATGAACCGTCCTCTCCTGATGGGGGTCGTGCAGAGAGGCGGGAGTCCCGCTGAAATTGCGCCAGCCTACCCAGCGCGCACCGACGTGAGGAAGTGTCGCGTTGCCGACGCGGGCGGTCACGACTCGCCGCGAAACGGGCGACTCCGGGCGCGGTAATACGGAAAACGACCCGTTCGGCCGAGCCCGGCCGAACGGGTCGTCGCACCTCATGACGTCGTTACAGCTGCTCGTAGCAGGGCTTGGTGAGCTTGAAGTCCTTGGCGACGGAGCCGGTGAAGTAGTCCTTCTCCAGCTTGACGTCGTTGGGGCCGCCCGCGCCGACGGTCGGGTTGTAGATGAGCGACTGGCGGAAGATGCCGTCCGCGCCGCCGGCGTAGTTGCCGGCGCCGTCGGGCAGCATGCCCTCGTAGTCGACCTTGGTGAGCGACTTGGCGGCCTTGAGCAGGCCGGCCCGCGTCAGGTCACCGTCGGCCTGGGCCTTCTTCAGCGCGGCGAGCATCGGGTACGACCAGACCCAGCCGGACGTGTAGCCGTCGTTCGGCGTGACGCCGGGCAGCGCCTCGCGCATCGCCTTGTGCCCGGGGGTGTCCGACGCCCACGACTTCCACGGCGAGGACTGCACGTAGAGCGCCTTCAGCGCGGGTGCCGCGGCGGTGGCGAGCAGGCCCTGGTTCCAGGACGGGCTGGTGCCGATGAACTTGCCGGTGAAGCCGCGCTGGGCGGCGCCGCCGACGATCGCGGCCGCGTCCGCCGGGCCGGTGGTCAGGATGACCAGGTCGGGCTTCTGCGTGACGATCGCGGTGACCGCGCCGGCCTGCTTGTCGGTGCCGGTGTCGGTCTTCACGTTGATGAACGTCATGCCGAGCTTCTCCGCGGCGATCTTCGCCCCGGCGGCGGCGTCGTCGCCGTAGTCGCCGGCGAGGTGCACCGCCATGACGGTCTTCGGGGAGAACTTCTCCTTGGCGTAGTCGACGGCGTTCATCGACTCGATGCAGTAGTTGGCGCCGGACTCGAGGATGTTGTCCTCGAAGGCGTAGGCCGACGTCCACGCCGCGGGGGCGGCGATGATGTTGTTGGCCTTCATGTCGGGCAGGATCGCCGCCGTGGTCGGCGAGCCGAGGCTCTGCGCCAGGGCCAGGACCTTGCCCTTCATCTCCTGGTAGGCCTCGTTGTGCGTCTGCGGGTTGTACTTGTTGTCCCGCACGTAGGTCTCGGCGTCGATGTCGTACCCGCCGATGCCGCCCTGCGCGTTGACCCGCTTCCAGAACGCCTTCTGCGCGTCGGTGATCGGCACGGCGAGGACGTGGAACGGCCCGACGGTCAGGTCGGAGATGATGCCGAGGTAGATGCAGCCCCGGTCCTTGTGCTCGGACTTCGGACAGGGTTCCTTGGTGATCCCGACGTCCGACTTCGGGCCCGACGAGCCCTTGCTTTCCGTGCTGTCCCCGCCGCGACATCCGGCGAGTGAGCCGACGGTGAGCACCGCGGCGAGGGCAAACATGCCCAACCTCTTCATTGAGGAGCTCCTTACGACGAGGTCAGTACGAGAACGGCCAGGCTTTCCAGTAGTTGCGGAGCCGGATCCAGATGCCGAACAGCCCGCGCGGCTCGAAGATCAGGAACACGATGATCAACACGCCGTACAGGACGGTCTCGAGCTGGTAGGCGTTGGGTGACTCCGCGGGCGAGTTGCTGATGAACGGCAGGTACGACGGGACCTCACGGATCAGCCGTGGCAGCAGCGTGATGAGGAAGGCGCCCAGGATCGCGCCGCTGACCGTGCCGGCACCGCCGATGAGGACCATGGCGATGTACTGCACCGACAGCAGCAGGTTGAAGGTCGTCGGGTCGAAGTAGCCGACACCGACGTAGAGCAGCGCACCGGCGCAGCCGGCGTAGAACGACGACACCCCGAAGGCGATCGTCTTGTATCTGGCCAGGTTCACGCCCATCACGCCGGCCGCGATGTCGCGGTCCCGGATGGCGGTGAAGGCCCGGCCCACCCGCGAGCGCGCCAGGTTGCGCGCCGCGAGAGCCGCGAGGACGAGCAGCACGAGCATCAGCAGGTACAGCTTCTGATCTCTCGTGAGGAAGGCGTCGCCGGTGTTGAGGTCGTAGCCGAACAGGGTCGGCGCCGGGGGCTGGCGGCCGATGCCGGGCCCGCCGGTCAGCGACGACCACTCGTTGATGACGTGGCCGCCGATGAAGACCAGCCCGAGGGTCACGATCGCCAGGTACAGGCCGCGCAGGCGGGTCGCGAGCGGGGCCACCAGTACACCGGCGACCGCTGCGACGAGACCGGCGGCCGGCAGCCAGATCAGGATCTCCCGGACCCCGAAGCCGATGGTCCGGGCGTCGGGGTCGCCGGCGATGGCCGCCGCCGTGTAGGCGCCGATCGCCAGGAAGAACGCGTGCCCGAGCGACACCTGACCGGCGTAGCCGGTGACGATGTTGAGCCCGATCGCGCCGATCGCGGTGACGCACGCGAGGCCGATGAGCTGCAGCAGCTGGTCCTCGACCAGCCACGGCAGCGCCGCGCCGACCGCGAGGAGGATCCCGACGGCCACCTTCTTCGAGGTGGTGTCGAGCAGCGCCAGCTCCTGGTTGTAGGAGGTGCGCAGCAGTGGACGGTTTCTCATACCCTTTCGACCTCCCGGGTGCCGAACAGGCCGTAGGGGCGCACGAGCAGGACCAGGAACATCACCACGTAGGGCGTGACGACGGAGATGTTGCCGCCGAGCCACGGCACCGAGCCCTGGTAGGTGGCGGTGAGCTCCTGGACGGTGCCGACGGCGAGGCCGCCGATGACGGCGCCGGGCAGCGAGTCGAGGCCGCCGAGGATGATCACCGGCAGGGCGGTCAGCGCGATCAGCCACAACGACTCGCTGACGCTGCCGCCGACCGCCGCGAACGTGCCGGCGACCGCGGCGAGGGCACCCGCGAGGGCCCACGACAGCGCGAAGACCGACCCGACGCTGACGCCCTGGGCGAGCGCGGCCTCCTGGTCGTAGGAGGCGGCCCGCATGGCCAGGCCGGTCCGGGTGTACCGGAAGAACAGGAACAGCAGGGCGATGAGGACGGCGGTGGTCAGGACCATCGCGACGTGCCGCTGCTCGACCTGGACGCCGCCGGGCAGCTTCCACACCTTCAGGCCCCACGGGTCGCCGACCTGCCGCACGTCCAGGCCGATGGCGCCGTTGACGACGACCCGGACGGCGATGTCGATGCCGAGCGTGATGATCGCGACGGTGAAGACCGGCCGGCCGATCATCGGCCGGACCGCGAGCCGCTCGACGCCCAGGGCGATGCCGCCGGTGAGCACGGCGGCCGCGGCCAGGGCGAGGAAGAAGCCGAGCGGCCCCACCAGGTAGGTCACCAGGACGGCCCCTGCCAGCATGAACGCCGGCTGGGCGAAGGAGATGACCCGGGTGGCCTTGTAGATGATCACGAACCCGAGGCCGAGCAGCGCGTAGACGCTGCCCGTGCCGATGCCGCGCAGGACGCTCTCGACGAAATCCTTCACACTCGGCTCCCGTACATGTCGTCGACGAGCGCGGCGAAGGTCGTGGCGACGGCGCCGCGGCGGACCTTCTGCGTCGCGGTGAGCTCGCCGTCTTCGTGGTCGAGCTCCTTGGGCAGCATCCGGAACGTCTTGACCTGCTCGACCGGGTTGTGCACGGCGTTGACCGCGTCGAGCACGCCCTGGATGAGGGCGAGGACCTCGGGCTTGGCGGACAGGTCGCGGTAGGTGGTGTAGCCGATGCCGCGGCGCTGCGCCCATTCCCCGACGGTGTCGAGCTCGATGCCGATGAGCGCGGTCAGGAACGCCCGGCGGTCGCCGATGACGACGGCCTCCTTGACGAACGGCGACGCCTTCAGCTTGTTCTCGATCTCGCTCGGCGCGACGTTCTTGCCACCGGCGGTGATGATGATGTCCTTCGACCGGTCGGTGATCCTCAGGTGCGTGCCGTCGACCAGCTCGCCGACGTCGCCGGTGCGCAGCCAGCCGTCCGCGGTCATCGCCTCGTCCGTCGCCGCCTGGTTGCGGAAGTAGCCGGCGAACGTGCCCGGGTGCCGGGTCTGGATCTCGCCGTCGTCGGCGATGCGGATCTCGACACCGGGGTGCGCCTCGCCGACGGTGCCGAGCCTGACCCGGCCGGGACGGTTGGCGGTGCTGATCGCGGTGTTCTCGGTCATGCCGTACACCTCGAACATCGGCACCCCGATGCCCATGAAGAACCGCAGCACGTCGGGGGCGATGGGGGCGGCGCCGCTGGCGGCGTAGCGGACCCGGCGGACCCCGATGCGCTCCTTCAGCGCCCGGTAGCACAGCAGCCAGCCGATCGCGTACCGCAGGCGGCTGCCCGCGGTGTGCCGGCCGCCGTTGGCCTCCAGGGTGGCGCCGATCCGGTCGGCGACCCGCAGCCAGAGCCGCGCGTTGGCCCGCTTGACCGGCGACGCGCCGGCCAGCCGGACCGTGACGCCGGCCATCATCTTCTCCCAGATGCGCGGCACCCCGAACAGGATCGTCGGCTGCACCTCGCGCAGGTCGGCCTGCACGGTCGCGATCGACTCACCGAAGTGCACGGTGACGCCGGCGGCGGCGTTGAACCAGACCGTGAAGACCCGCTCCGCGACGTGGCACAGCGGCAGGTACGACAGGGTCAGGTCACCCGGCCCGGGCGGCGGGTCGGAGAAGCCGCCGCCCTCGATGAGGACCCGGATGGCGAAGTCGACGTTGGCGACGGTGAGCATCGCGCCCTTGGGCCGCCCGGTGGTGCCGGACGTGTAGATCAGCGTCGCGACGTCGCCGGGCTGCGACGCGAGCTCGACCGGGCCGTCGTCCGCGTGCGACGCGAGGAGGTCGCTCCACGCGATGAGCTTCGGGTTCTTGTACCGGCCGCGGATGCCCCGGGGTTCGAGGTAGACGATCCATTCGAGGTCCGGGCAGTCGGGAAGGACGGCGAGGGCCTTGTCGACCTGTTCCTGGTCCTCGGCGAAGAGCACCCGGGCGCCGGAGTCGGCGAGCATGTGCCGCACCTCGTCGGGCGGGTTCGTCGGGTAGAGCCCGACGGTCGCGGCCCGCACGGCGACGGCGGCGACGTCGACGAAGAGCCACTCGGAGCGGTTCTCCGACTGGATCGCGACCCGGTCGCCGGGCTGCACGCCGAGTGACCTGAGCGCCCGGGCCACGGTCTCCGCGGTGCTCCAGTAGTCACGCCAGGTGATCTCGCGCCAGATGCCGCGGTGCTTCTCCCGCAGCGCGACGGCGTCCGGGGTACGTTCCGCGTGCTGCTTCACCAGATCAGCGATCGTCATGCGTCCTCACTTCGTTCCGGGCGCCTGACCGCAGGCTGACCTCCTGATGACCGGCCCGAGCCGCTCCGCTGGCCGGTCATGCGTCCTCACTTCGTTCCGGGCGCCTGACCGCAGACTGATCTCCTGATGACCGGCCCGAGCCGCTCCGCTGGCCGGTCATGCGTCCTCACTTCGTTCCGGGCGCCTGACCGCAGACTGATCTCCTGATGACCGGCCCGAGCCGCTCCGCTGGCCGGTCATGCCGCCTCCACCTCGCCCAGGTAGGCGCGCAGGACGTCGGGGTTGTTCTGCACCTCGGCGGGGGTGCCGGTGGCGACGGGCACCCCGAAGTCGACGACCATGACCCGGTCGGCGAGGTCCATGACGAGGCCCATGTCGTGCTCGACGAGGATCATCGGGATGCCGAGCTCCTCGCGGACGTCGAGGATGAAGCGGGCCATGTCCTCGGTCTCCTCCAGGTTCATCCCGGCGACCGGCTCGTCCAGCAGCAGCAGCTTCGGCTCCATCGCCAGGGCCCGGCCGAGCTCGACGCGCTTCTGCACGCCGTACGGCAGCAGCCCCACCGGCAGGCGGCGCCACTGGGCGAGCTCGAGGAAGTCGACGATGTCCTCGACCACGGCCCGGTTGGCGATCTCCTCGCGCCGGGCGCGGCCGAGCCACGCGATGGCGGCGAGGGTGCCGTAGCGAATGTGGTGGTGCCGGCCGAGCATGAGGTTCTCCAGCACGGTCAGGTGCTGGAACAGCTCGACGTTCTGGAAGGTGCGGGCCACGCCGAGCTTGGCGACCTTGTCGGGGCGCAGGCCGGTGAGCTCGACGTCGCCGAGCTGCACCCTGCCCTGCTGCGGGCGGTACACACCCGAGATCACATTGAAGATCGACGTCTTCCCGGCCCCGTTGGGCCCGATGACGGCGAAGAGTTCGTTGTCCGCGACGGTGAACGAAACACCGTCGATGGCTTTGACGCCGGCGAAACTGAGCCGGACGTCTTCGAAACGCAGCACGGCGACTCCTGATTTCCTATGACAGCCAGCGTTTGCGGCGCTTGTAGTGCTTCACGTCGCGGAAGGACCGCTCGGCCCGTCCCAGGTAGAACTCGCGGATGTCGTCGTCGGCGAGCAGTTCGGCGGCGGGCTTGTCGAGCACGACCTTGCCGGTCTCCAGCACGTATCCGTGCTCGGCGATGGACAGCGCCATGGTCGCGTTCTGCTCGACCAGCAGCACGCCGGTGCCGGCCCGGTTGATCTGCACGATCAGGTCGCGGACCTGCTCCACCAGGCGCGGCGCGAGGCCGAGGCTGGGCTCGTCGAGCAGCAGGTACGCCGGGTCCGACATGAGCGCCCGCCCCATCGCCAGCATCTGCTGCTCGCCGCCGGAGAGGTAGCCGGCGACGCTGCCGCGGCGCTGCGCGAGGACGGGGAAGAGGCTGTACATGCGGTCCATGGCCTCGGCCCGGCCCTTGGGGCGGGTGTGGGCGCCGAGCCGCAGGTTCTCCTCGACGGTGAGCTCCGCGAATGTCCTGCGCCCCTCCATCACCTGCGAGACGCCCCGCCGCACGATCGCGGCCGGTCGCAGCCGGTGGATGGGTCTGTCATCGAGGGTGATCGCGCCTTTGGTGACGGCGCCGTCGTGCACGCCGAGCAGGCCCGACAGGGCCCGCAGCAGCGTGGTCTTGCCCGCACCGTTCGCGCCGAGCAGCGCGACGATGCGTCCTGGTGGGACCTGCAGGCTGACGCCCCGCAGGACCAGCATCACGTCGTCGTAGACGACCTCGAGGTTCTGGACACGCAACATCCGGTGACGCTCCTCCGGGGGTGTTCGGAGTGGGCGAACTATGTGCATCGACGGTGAATAAAGTTACGTGTATTTAACCGGGTTCCAGAGCAGAATCAAGCCCCAAATATGTGTCCGTCAACACTCGGTTCCGTGTTGTGTCACCGTCCGATGTGGAGCGACAACCCGTGGTGATACGGACTTTTGGGGTAATAGATATTGAACAACTCGCGCGGGTTTCGCTTCGCTGGTGATCACGTTAAGTTAGGTCCGGCCTGCCCGGCAGTCCGTCGCCCAGCCCGGGCGGCGCCGGCAAGCGCCGCCGAATCGAGCGCCGTCACGGCGCTGTGCGAGCCGGGGACCCAGGTTCCTTGGGGTGAATCCGCGAAGCCGCGGTAGGGCGCACTCTTCCCGCCCGAACCCGTCAGCTAACCCGGTAGGCGGTCGGTGAAGAAGGGTCATCCCTTGTCCGTCGGACACCGCGCCAGACGATCCCTGCTGCGCACCCTGATCATCGGGGCCGTGTCGCTGGTCATCGTGGCGCCCGCGAGTGTCGCCAAGGCCGACCCCACGCTCGCCGAGATCGAAGCCCAGCTCGACAAGGTGGGCGACGAGTTCGAGGCGACGGTCGAGGCCTACAACAAGGTCAACGAAGAGCTCGCCAACGCCCAGGCGGCCAACGCCGAGCTGCAGAAGAAGCTCCAGCCGTTCGCGGACAGCGCGGCCGCCGCCACCGCCAACGTCGACGTGCTCGCGGTCGCCGCGTTCAAGACCTCGGGCAACTTCGCCACGCTGTCGGTCATCCTCGGGTCGCAGTCCTCCGACTCGCTGATCGACCAGCTCTCCACCCTGCAGCAGATCAACAAGCACCAGCAGGCGGAGATCGGGGCGCTCAAGGTGGCCCAGGCGGAGCTCGCCGACGAGCAGAAGAAGATCGACGACACGATCGCCGCGGAGAACGCGAAGAAGGCCGAGCTCGAGGTCAAGAAGAAGAAGATCGAGGGCGACGTCAAGAAGCTCGAGGACCTCAAGCGCCGGGCCACCGCGGCCGGCAGCACCAAGACCACGGCCGCGACGAAGCCCGCCGGTCCCCCGCCCGCCGTGTCCGGCGTGGCGGGCAAGGCCGTCACCTTCGCGTGGAACCAGATCGGCAAGCCCTACAAGTGGGGTGCGGCCGGGCCGAGCAGCTACGACTGCTCCGGTCTCACGTCGGCCTCGTGGAAGGCCGCCGGCAAGAGCATCCCCCGGGTCGCCCAGGATCAGTACCGCGGCACCGCACGCGTCTCACAGGCCGATGCGGCAGCCGGTGACCTGGTCTTCTTCGGCTCCTCCACGAGCAACATCACGCACGTCGGGCTCTACATCGGCAACGGGCAGATGATCCACGCGCCGACCACCGGCAAGACCGTGCAGGTGTCCTCGACCAACCGGAGCAACCTGCGGGGCTTCGGCCGCGTCAGGTAGTCCCGTCCTCTCTCCAGAGGCCATGCCCGGCAAGATTGGGGCATGGCCTCTTGGGATCCCGAGCAGTACCGCCGCTTCGCCGAAGAGCGGGCGCGGCCCTTCCACGAGCTCGTCGCGCGCATCCGGACCACCGCGCCGGTCGCGGTCGTCGACCTCGGCTGCGGGCCCGGCGCGCTGACCGCGACGCTCGCCGAGCGGTATCCGGACGCGGCGGTGCTAGGCATCGACTCCTCCCCCGAGATGCTCGCCGACGCCGCCCCGCTCGCCACGCCGCAGCTGTCGTTCCAGCTCGGCGACATCGCCGGGTGGCGGCCGCAGCGCGGCTCCGTGGACGTCATCGTCGCCAACGCCTCGCTGCAGTGGGTCGGCGACCACGCCGCGCTCATGCCGGTGCTCGCCGCGGCCCTCGACGACGGGGGCACCCTGGCCTTCCAGGTCCCGACCGGCGGGCCCATCCTCCCCGAGGACGTCCTGGGACCCGCGCGGCTCGGGCCGCGCGGCGCGACGCCGGTGCGGGAGCCGTCCTGGTACGTGCGGACGCTCGCCGGGCTCGGCCTGACCGTCGACGCGTGGGAGACGACCTACTTCCACGTGCTGCCGGGCGAGGACCCGGTCCTCGAATGGTTCAGCGGGACCGGCCTGCGCCCGTATTTCGACGCGCTGTCCGGTGCGGAGCTCGACGAGTTCCGTGCCCGGGTCGCGGCCGCGCTGCGCGAGCGGTACCCCCGCGAACCCTTCGGGACGATCCTGCCGTTTCCGCGACTGTTCGTGGTGGCACGGCGAACCTAAGATCTCGGCCGTGGAGCAACCGCGCAGCCGCCGCAGCTCGGCGAAGATCGTGCTGGCCGTCGTCGCCGTCCTGGCAGCCCTGTGCTGCTGCGGCGGCGGCGCGGGCGCGTTCTTCTTCTTCAACGGCGCCACGAAGGCCGCCGGCGAGGCGACCTCGGCGTTCCTGACCGACCTGCAGGCCGGGGACCTGACGGCGGCCTACGACCGGCTGTGCGACGCGACGCGGTCCCGCTACGAGCAGCCGTCCTTCGCCGAGGTGGTCAACCGGCGCAAACCGGTCTCGCACGACGTGCACTGGGGCGGCGGGTACAGCAACAGCAACGGGCGGGAGACGGCCACGATCACGGCGGACATCTCCTACGCCGGCGGCGGGCGGGACGCGCACACCTTCCAGCTGACGAAGGACGCCGGCACCTGGAAGGTCTGCGGCGACCCGTACTGACGCAGCGTCACCGGCACGGAGGAACCGCGGGGTGGGCGGGGAGCGTCCGGGGCGCCGGGAGCGTGCCCACCGCGCCGGACACCGAGCGTGACGATCAGTGACCTAAACGAGACCTAAGCGTCCCACGATGTGGAAGCAGCCCCCGACCGGTCCGGTCAGGGGCTGCAGGGTTTCGGTAGCGGCGTCGTTGTCGGCTAGGCGGCCTGGAGGCCTTCCGCACGGGCCAGCTCGCGGAGCCGGCCGAGGGCCTGGATCTCCAGCTGGCGGATGCGCTCGCGGGACAGTGAGAACCGGCTCGCGACCTCGGTCAGCGAGTGCTCGCGACCGTCCTCCAGACCGTAGCGGGCGCGCATGATGCCCGCGGACCGGTCGTCGAGGTGGTTGAGCAGGCCCTCGATGCGCTGGCGCTCCAGGGCGGCGAGGACCACGTCCTCCGGCGACGGCGCGTCGGAGTCGGAGACCAGGTCGCCGAGGCTGGTGTCGCCGTCGTCGCCGACCGGTGTGTCGAGCGAGACGGTGTCCTGGGACCAGCGCTTCAGCTCGTGCACGCGCTCGACGGGGACGCCGAGTGCGGTCGCGAGCTGCTCGGGCTCGGGATCGTTGCCGAGCTCACGGGTGAGCTGACGCGCGACGTTGCGCATCCGGTTGACGTCCTCGACGAGGTGGACGGGCAGCCGGACCGTGCGCTCCTGCTGCGCGATCGCCCGGCTGATCGCCTGGCGGATCCACCACGTCGCATATGTCGAGAACTTGTAGCCGCGCACGTAGTCGAACTTCTCCACGGCGCGGACCAGGCCGGTGTTGCCCTCCTGGATGAGGTCGAGCATCGGCATGCCCGACCGCACGTATCGCCGCGCGATCGACACCACGAGGCGCAGGTTGGCCCGGATGAACCGGTCCTTCGCCCGCTCGCCCTCGTCGACGAGGCGCTGCAGCTCGGCGGCGCTCACGCCGTCGGGCAGCTCGTCCTCGTCCAGCAGGTGCTCCGCATAGAGACCAGCCTCGACCGCCTTGGAAAGCTCGACCTCAGAAGCGGCGTCGAGCAGCGGCGTGCGGGAGATCTCATGCAGGTAGACACCAACCAGGTCACGCTCTTCGGCACCTGTATCGGGTCGCATCTCCACTTTCACGTTCTCCACCTTCGGGCCCCTCCCCGTCCATCCTTCGCCTTCCCCGTTTCACCCTGCTAAAACGGGTGCCCCCCGGGTATGCCCCCTACACAACAGTCACCTGGCCTGCCGAATTCCACCCTCGCGGGCGATTCCGGTGACGACCCGTGAGAGTTGCACCACTTACCTAGACGACGCGGGAGCAGCTCCGGTTCGCTTCGGTTGCAACAAGTGATACGTGGTATTCCTGCCCGTCAGACGCCTAAACTCGCTGTGAGTTCCCTGGGAACGACGCTCGATGGGACCGGGGTCACCGCTGTTCATCGGCAAGAGTCGGCCGCATGACAGGCAAATGCGCATGTATCCGTAGGAATCGACGCGGGCCGCCGTCTGTCGAAATGCTGACGAGCGCGTCACACTCCCGCCTACTGAGCGTGCCATTCCCGCAACAGCTCGACTTCTTCCTCTTCCGTGAGACCAGTAATGTGGCGAGTGTCACTGAATGCCGCGAGTGTGTCCGCGGCCGTTTCGGGAAGCGGGCGGGTCCGCAGCCCCGCGGTGAGCGAGCGGGTGACGTCCCGGGTGAGAAACCCGCCGAATTCCGGCAGCGGCAGCCACAGCGGCAGCGACCTGGGCCCGGACCAGGGCTCGACCGCGTGAGCGGCGAGGAAGTCCTGCGTCACCCAGGTGAGTGACCCGGTCCCGCCGAAGCCCGCGTGGAACTCCCGGCGGGTCATCGGGGCGCCCATGCCGTCGTACGTGCCGGTGAGGCCCTCCTGGGCGGCGCGCAGGATCCAGTCGGCCAGGTCGCGGACGTCCACGAACTGCACCCGCTCGTCCGGGTCGCCGGGGGCGAGGATCTCGCCGCCGCGGGCGTGCCGGGCCACCCAGTAGTCGAAGCGGCCGGTGGGGTCCTCCGGGCCGACGATCAGCCCGGCCCGGTTGACCAGCACGTCGGCGAAACCCTCGCGGACGATCTGCTCGCAGGTGACCTTGCACCGGCCGTAGGACTCGGCGCTCGCGGCCGGGTCCTCGTCACCCGGGTCCGCCGGCGGCAGCGTCGGGGCGGTGTCGGCGGTCTGGTCCGGGGTCGCGGCGTCGGCGTAGGCGGAGCAGCTGGACACGAAGGTGCAGTGCCCGACCCTGCCGGCGAGCGCGGCGACCATGTGCCGGACGTGGCTGGGCTTGCGTGCGACGTCAACCACCGCGTCGAAGGTGCCCTCGACGGCGCGCAGGCCGTCGGGGTCGTCGCGGTCGACGGTGACGAACGTGGCGCCGTCGACGGGGTCGCCGGACCTGCCGCGGGCCGCGCAGGTGACGTCGTGGCCGGCGGCCAGGGCCTGCCGGGCGACCGCCCGGCCGAGGAACACGGTGCCACCGAGGACAAGGATTCTCATCGGACGATCCTTCGCCGCGGGACCGCGATTGGGCAGGCCTGTTCGCCGTGAGCGTGCCGCGTTCGCTGTGAGCGTGACGCTTCCGTCAGGCTCGATGCGACGGTGGCGGGCGGTGCGGGCGGGTCTTGTGCACGACGAAGGCGAACAGGGCCACCGCCGCCATCACCGTCGCCGCGACCGCCAGCCACAGCGACCACCGGTGCCCGCCCGGCGAGCCGGCCAGCGCGTTGGGCACCGCCGAGGGCTGCGCGGCCACCGCCGGCGGCGGGGACGCCGGCGCGAACGCGTACACCCGCAGGAAGTCGACCTGGAACTCGGCGGGCAGCGGCGCCGACGTGGCGGGCCCGCTCGTCGTCACCGCGAACCCGAACCAGCGCTGCGCCGCCGACGCCCCCGGGTCGGCGGAGCGCTCCTGGCCGTCCACGAAGACCTTGAACCCCGCCGGCGACCACTCGATGGCGTAGGAGTGCCAGTCGCTGAACGGGCCGGGCAGGGTCCGCACGGAGGTGCCGGCGCCCGAGCCGTTGCGCACCAGGGCCGTCTCGGCACCGGGCCCGGCCGTGATCTCCAGCTGCGACGCGTGCCCGGTGGCCTGCTGGTCGACGGGGCGCAGCAGCGCGATCGAGGAGATCCCCGCGCCGGCCGGCACCCTCGCCCGGAACTCGTAGCGCCCGTACTGCTGGGCCACGCCGAGGCAGCGCAGCTCACCGGTGACGAACTGGCGTCCCCCGTACGAGCGGCGGTGCAGCGCGAGGTGCAGCTTCCCGCCGGAGACGGTGACCGCCTCGGGCCGGAACCAGCCGGCCTGGGCCCCGTCGGTGGTGCCCTCCGGCGCGCCGTCATACGCGGCGCAGCCCGGGGGCAGCGTGCCCGGGTCGTCGAAGGAGTCGGAGAAGACCGGCGTCCACCCGGCGGGGTCGACGGCGAGGACCGGCGCGGGGGCGACCCAGATCGCGGACGCGACGACGAGCGCCATGGTCGCGGCCCGCCTCAGCATCGTGTCAGCCCCCTCTTTCGCGAAAACCTACCGGATACCTTGCGTTCGCACAGCACTGCGGAGCGTCGACGATCGCGCGCATCGGGCGCCGCGGCCGGATCCGGACCCTCGCATTCACCCGCATGCAATCCACCTGTATCCCGGCGACGCTCGTGCCGTATCGACCCCTACGGAAGGATGTCCGTCGACGCATGTCTTCCAAAAGGAGAGATCATGGCCCAGCCCCGCGCCCGCGCGTGGCGGATCGCCCAGCACCTCACGGTGCCGGCGCTCGCCGTCGCGGTTGTCGCCTTGCTGCCCTTAGCCAAGTCCGGCACCCCCGAGCAGGCCGACAGCTGGTCGCCGCTCACGCCGGCCAACGTGTCGTTCGCCCAGAAGACCGGGCCGACGACCTCCGCGCAGCTGCTCGGGTTCAACGACTTCCACGGCAACATCGACCCCCCGCTCGGCAGTGGCGGGCTCATCAACGGCACCCCGGCAGGCGGCGCCGAGTACCTCAGCACCTGGCTGACCAAGCTGCGCGACGCGGCGAAGGCCGACGGCGTGCGCAACAGCGAGACCGTCGTCGCCGGTGACAGCATCGGGGCCACCCCGCTGGTCAGCGCCGCGTTCCACGACGAGCCGGCGATCGAGGTCCTCAACAAGATGGGCGTCGACATCTCCTCCGTCGGCAACCACGAGTTCGACGAGGGCGTCGACGAGCTCAAGCGCATCCAGTTCGGCGGCTGCCACCCCGTCGACGGCTGCCAGGACGGCGACGGCTTCTCCGGCGCGAAGTTCCCCTACCTCGCGGCGAACGTGACCAACAAGTCCAACAAGCTGCCGGTCCTGCTGCCGTTCACGATCAAGTTCTACGACGGCGTCCCGGTCGCCTACGTCGGCATGACCCTCGAGGCCACGCCCGGCATCGTCAACCCGGCCGGCATCAAGACCGTCGACTTCCGCGACGAGGTGCAGACCGCCAACCAGTACGCGACGCTGCTGGGCTGGCTCGGCATCAAGTCGATGGTGCTGCTGATCCACGAGGGCGGCATGCAGAGCAGCCCGCCCGCGCCGCTGGACCCGTCCGGCTGCGCCAACTTCGCCGGCCCGATCACCGACATCGTCAAGGGCCTCAACCCGGCCTACGGCGTCGTCGTGTCCGGCCACACGCACCGCTTCTACACCTGCGAGCTGCCGAACTCCTCCGGCGCCAACTCGCTGGTCACCAGCGCCGGCACGGCGGGCACCCTGGTCACCGACATCCGGGTGACGCTGGACAAGAAGTCGCGCAAGTTCGTCGACGCGTCGGGCACCAACGTCATCGTCGAGAACGGCGTGAAGAACCCCGACGGGACCTGGCAGAAGGACGCGGCCGGCAACTTCGTCCGCAACCCCGCGCTGGTGGACCCGAAGATCAAGGTCATCGCCGACAAGTACCGCACGGCCGTCGCGCCGCTGGCGAACAAGGTCCTCGGCAGCATCACCGCCGACATCACCAACACCGCACTGGCCAACGGCGAGTCACCGCTCGGTGACGTGATCGCCGACGCGCAGCTCAAGTACACCGCTTCTGCGGGCGCGCAGATCGCGCTGATGAACCCGGGCGGCATCCGGGCGTCGCTGATCTACGCCAACTCTCCCGGCGGCGAGGCGCCCGGCCAGGTCACCTACGGCGAGGCCTTCACGGTCCAGCCGTTCAACAACCTGGTCGTCACGCAGTCGTTCACCGGCGCGCAGATCAAGGACGTGCTGGAGCAGCAGTTCGTCGGCTTCGGCGGGCAGACCGTCCAGCGGATCCTGCAGCCGTCGGCGAGCCTGACCTACACGTACAGCGCGTCGGCCGCGGCCGGCTCGAAGGTCAGCAACATCGCGGTCAACGGCACGCCGATCGACCCGGCGGCGAGCTACCTGGTGACCACGAACGACTTCCTGGCCAACGGCGGCGACGGGTTCTCCAACCTGGCGCTCGGCACCGGCCGGGTCTACGCGCCGGGCTTCGACGTCGACGCCCTCACCGCGTACCTCACGCCCGGTCCGATCGCCCCCGGCCCGGCCACCCGGATCACGAAGATCGCCTGATCGCACCTGATCGATGCCGTGTGGGCGGGCGGCAGGTTTTGCTCCCGCCCGCCCACACGTATGCTCGCAGGCGCCTGACACAACCCGCACCGAGGTCGAAAGGTGTTGATCGGTGGAGCGACCGAGCTGGGCACCCGCGGATGTGGACCTCGACAAGCCGAGCGTCGCCCGCGTCTATGACTACTACCTCGGCGGCTCGCACAACTTCGCCGCCGACCGGGCCTTCGCCGAGCAGATCCTCAAGGTCATGCCCGCCGTCGCGGCCTTGACCCGCAGCAACCGCGCCTTCCTGCGCCGCGCCGTGAGCGTCCTGGCCGCGCAGGGCGTGTGCCAGTTCATCGACCTCGGCTCGGGCATCCCGACGGTGGGCAACGTGCACGAGCTCGTGCCCGGCGGCAAGGTCGTCTACGTCGACCACGACCCGGTCGCGGTCGCGCACAGCCGTGCCATCCTCGCCGACGTGCCGGGCACCGCCGTCGTCGCCGCCGACCTGCGCGCCCCCGCCGACGTGCTGGCCACCCCGCAGGTGCAGGGGCTGTTGGACTTCTCGCAGCCCATCGCGTTCATCCTCGCGGCAGTGCTGCACTTCGTGCCCGACGAGGAGCGCCCGGCCGACATCGTCAGCGGCTATGCCGCGGCCGGCGTGCCCGGCAGCCACATCGTGCTCTCCCACGCCGGTCTCGACCGGCCGCTGACCCCCGCCGAGGACGAGGCCTGGGAGATCTACCGCAAGTCCCCGACGCCGCTGATCCTGCGCAGCAGCGAGGAGGTCGCGCGGCTGCTCGGCGACCTCACCGTGCTCGAGCCCGGCGTGGTCTCGCCGCACGACTGGCGGCCGGACCCCGGCGACACGACCCCGGCCGACGACCACGACGCGATCGGCTGCGCCGCCGTCGCCCGCAAGGACTAGTGCGCCCACTGATCATGACCGCCCTCAGCCCCACACCGACGTCGTGGGACCGCCCGCGTGACCGTGCCGCCGAGCGGCTCGCCCGTGCCTGGTCGCTGGCCATCGCCGGCACCAGCTACGTGTCGATGTCCGGCCTGGAGGTGCAGGACTTCCTCACCGCCCTGTCCTCGCGGCTCATCCACGCGCTCACCGCCGAGACCTACGACCTCGACGACGTCCGCGAGGTCGGCTCCACGCTCGTCGCCGCGCACTTCACCGAGCCGACGACGCTGGAGCGCACCGTCGCGGTGCTCAGCGAGCAGTTCGCGAAGGCGCCGACCAGGCGGGTCGCGGAGATCCAGGGCGCGCTCGCCGCCGGCTACGCGCAGGCGCTGCGCGACCGGGTCCTGGACGAGCAGGAGGAGATCCGCACCGCGGCGCTGTGGGCCCGGGCCCGCGCGGAGGAGAGCCGCCGGGTCAGCGAGGCCCGCTTCCGGGCGATCTTCGCCGGCGCCGCGATCGGGATGAGCGTCAGCACCGTCGACGGCGTCGTCATCGAGGTCAACCAGGCGCTGTGCGACATGCTCGGCTACACCGCCGAAGAGCTGCGGGCGATGACGTTCGAGGACTTCGTGCACCCGCAGGACCCGCCGGTCGCCGCCGGGATGTTCGAGGAGCTCCTGTCCGGCGGCCGGGACCAGTTCCGCATCGAGAAGCCGTACATCCACAGGGACGGCCACCAGGTGTGGACCGATCTCGTCGCCTCGATCATCCGCGACGAGGACGGCCAGCCGAAGTGGCTGGTCGCGATGTTCGAGGACATCACCGAGCGCTACCTGCTCCAGCTGCGGCTGCGCCACCAGGCGCTGCACGACCCGCTGACCCAGCTGCCCAACCGGACGATGTTCTTCGACCGGCTCGCCGAGCTGCTGGCCGGCGCCGACGACGCGCCCGACGCCGACGAGCGGGTCGGCGTGTGCTACCTCGACGTCGACGGCTTCAAGGTCATCAACGACACCCTCGGCCACGACGTCGGCGACAAGCTGCTGCAGACCGTCGCCCGGCGGCTGGCCCGCTCGATCTCCGGCGACGGCCAGCTGGTCGCCCGCATGGGCGGCGACGAGTTCGTGGTCCTCATCGAGCGGGTGGCCGGCACCGACGACGTCGTCACGGTCGCCGAGCGGGCCCTGGACACGGTCCGCGCGCCGGTCCACGTCGGCGGGCACGAGATCAGCATCTCGGCCAGCATCGGCGTGGTCGAGCAGCCGCTGCGCGGCACCAGCACCGGCGAGCTGATGAAGGCCGCCGACACGACCCTCTACTGGGCGAAGGCCGACGGGCGCAACCGGCTCGCGCTCTTCGACGCCGAGCGGCACGCCCGCGAGGTGACCCGCTACGAGCTGTCGGCCAGCATGCCCGCCGCGCTGGAGCGGCGCGAGTTCTTCGTCGAGTACCAGCCCCTCGTCCGGCTCGGCGACGCCGCCACGATCGGCGTCGAGGCGCTCGTACGGTGGCGGCATCCGCGGTTCGGGGTGCTCGGCCCGGACGCGTTCATCGGCATGGCCGAGGAGACGGGCCTGATCGTGCCGCTCGGCCGGTGGGTGCTGCACGAGGCGTGCAAGCAGGCCGCGCGCTGGCACCGCGAGCACGGCGACAAGGCGCCGGTGATGAGCGTCAACCTGGCGGTCCGGCAGATGCGCGACCGCACCATCGTCCGGGACGTGCAGGCGATCCTGGAGCAGACCGGGCTCGCCCCCGACCGCCTGCAGCTGGAGCTGACCGAGAGCGCGGTCATGGGCAGCGGCGGCGAGCCGACGGAGGCGCTCAACGCGCTCGCCGCGCTCGGGCCGCGGATCGCGATCGACGACTTCGGCACCGGCTACAGCAACTTCGCCTACCTGCGGCACCTGCCCGTGCACAGCCTGAAGCTGGCCGGCTCGTTCGTCGCCGGGCTGCGGCCGCCCGAAGGTGCCGACCCGGTCGACCAGAAGATCATCGCGGCGGTGATCGGGCTCGCCCACGCGCTGAACCTGAGCGTCACGGCCGAGGGCGTCGAGACGGCCGAGCAGGCCGAACGCCTCCTGGCCCTCGGCTGTGACACCGCACAAGGGTGGTACTACGCGAGCGCCGGACCGGCGTCCGCGATCAAGCTCTAGCCCAGCGCGTAAGGGTTCACGTCCTCGTTGATGTCGACCATCAGCTGCGACCACAGGTCGGCCTCGTGCCGGTCGGCGCCGATGAGGTCGTAGGACCCGTCGGTGAAGCCCGGGTCGAACTGGAACTCGGGCAGGTCGGGCAGGTCGGTCTCGTCGACGTACTGCGGGTCGTCGCTCACGTCGCCGAAGCTCGGCTGCTCGTCGTGCAGGTCGCCGAGCGCGTCGGTGTCGGCGGCGGGCGAGCCGTCGTGGCCCTCCGCGTCGAACGCGTCGTGGTGCTCGGCGAACTGGTGGTCGGAGGAGAGCAGGTCAGCGCCACCGTCTGTGTCGACGTGGAGGCCGTCCTCCATCTCCCAGTCGATGTCATAGTCGCTCATGGCCCGCTCCCGGCTCGTCTGGTTACCTCAGGAACGGTAGGCCGGTCCGCCGTCGCGCTGATCCCCGAAACGTGCCATGACGCCGTTCTGAACGCCCGGGGCTGCGTTTTCACGACGACCAGGGGTGCTTCAGGGCTGCAGCCACCAGGGGCTGGTGTACGCGAGGCCGAAGTCGTTGCACGGGTGACCGTTGGGGCCGGGGCTCGGGTTGGGCAGGGTGGGGTCGGAGACGCGCAGGACGACCCAGTTGCCCATCGCGGCGTCCATCGGCACGGTGAAGCGCACGACCTGGTTGGCGACGGTGTCGATCACGTCGGCGACGGTCGGCGCGGTCACGCCGGGCCGCAGCACCTGGACGCGGATCGGCTTGCCGTTCCACTCGGGGCCGCGGTCGAGGTCCAGGGCGAAGCGCACGTCGCCGCGGGCCATGGGCAGCACGCCGCCCATCCGGACGTCGTTGGCGGTGGCGTCGACGCGCAGGCCGGAGACGCGGGTGGCGAAGAACCGGCGGGCCTTCATCGCCTCCAGGACCCCGGCGCGGGTGTTCTGGGTCACCCACAGGCCGGTGCGGCCCTTGCCCTCGGGGAAGCCCCAGTCGGTGCCGTGCTCGTCGGAGACGCCGCTGATGCCGGTCCGCCAGCCGGCGTTGAGGCACGCGTTGAGCGCGGACGTGCGGCCCTCGGACCAGCCGTCGAAGAGGTAGTCGTCGCCACGGTTGAACATCTCCAGGCTCACCATGGCCTCGCGGGCGGCGGCGGAGTAGGAGAAGTTGCCGAATCGCGCGATCTCCCGGCCGGGGTGGTTGAAGCTGGCCACGCCGCCGCTGCTGGTGATCCAGTTGTACAGGCCGCCCATGTTGCTGGAGCCGCCGAGGTCGGTGAACCCGTTGGTGAACCAGACGTTGACGTGCCCGAGCAGCGGGTGCGACCACTCGAAGCCGCGGATCGCGGTGTAGTTGCCCGGGTCGTCGGCGGCGTTGGCGAGGGCGCCGGTGCGGTCCCATTCCGACTTCGACAGGCCGCTGATGCCGAACAGCGTGGCGTGGTCGGTGAGCGCGGCGACGTCGAGGCCGGCCGAGCGCATCGAGGCGAAGGCGAGGTTGGGGTCGCCGTCGCCGTCGGACATGACGGTGTGGTTGTGCAGGTCGGCGTGGACCAGGGCGGTGCCGGCGGTGATCGAGGACGCGCGGGCGGCGCCGGTCAGCGCGGCCGGGCCGGCGCCGACCGTCGCGGCGGTGCCCGTCTCGGCGCGGGTGGTGGTGCTCCCCGCGTGCGCGATGCCAGGGGTGGCGAGGACGAGGAGACCGCCGGCGCCCGCGGCGAGCAGGCCCCGGCGGTCGATGCCGGCATGACTGTGGGAGTGGTCACTCATGCCCACAGCGAACGGCACCCGGCGCAACATGTAGATACCTGTTGATGTCCGCCAGGCGAAATCCGTTCACATTTCAGCGGGTACGGCGGTCCAGCCAGCCGTCGCCGTTGACGTCCTCGTACCGCTGATCCATCACACCGTCGTGGTTGGTGTCGATCTCGGAGGAGTTGATCAGGCCGTCGCGGTCGGTGTCGTGCCCGACGAACTCGGCCCGGCCGTCGCCGTCGGTGTCCACCACGATGTCGACGCCGCCGTCGGCGCGGTTGACGTAGGTGTGCTGGTCCCAGCGGCCGTCGCCGTCCCAGTCGACCCGGGTGTGGTAGCCGTCGGTGGGTGCCTGGCCGGCGCCGTTGGGGAAGCCGTCGCGCAGCGCGCCGCCGATGCCGGCCCGGTGGCCGCCCTCGTGGCCGGTGTCCGGGGCGCTGTCGTGGCCCGTGATCCCGGCCAGGCCGCCGGCGATGCCGTGCCGCCCCTGGCCACCGCCGCCGTCGGCCTCCCCGAGGCCGGCCTGCCCGGACGGCGCGTCGCCGAGGCCGGCGCTCGCGGAACTGGAGGCGTACACGGTGCTGGAGCGGTAGACGGTGCTCTCGCTGCTGGAGTGCACCTCGGTGACGCCGTACGGGGTCGGTGCCTCGGCGAGGCCCGCGCCGCCCTGCGGGTCGGGCGCCTCGGCGAGCCCGGCGCTGCCCTGACCGCCGGAGTGGCCGGCCGACGCGTAGACCCGGGGCTCACCCGCCTCGGCCAGACCGCCGTGGCCCTGCGGGTCGTCCGGCGCCTCGGCCAGGCCCCCGTAGCCGCCGCCCTGGGCGTCCGACGCCTCCGCGATGCCGTAACCGGCCTGGGCGGTGACTCCCCCGGCGGACGCGAACGCGCCACCGGGACCGGCGTGCGCCTCGGCACCCCCGGCCGACGCGTGCGCGCCGTGGTCGACGGCGTCCTGCAGGTGCGCGGCGAGACCGCCCTGGTGACCCGGCTCGGCGGCGGCGTGCCGGCCGCCGGACTGCTCCAGCGCGCCGAGACCGCGGGCCGCGCTCTGCCCGGCGCCGGAACCCTGGGCGGTGTCGCCCAGCCCGTGCCCTCCGCCGTGACCGTGGACGACGTCGCCGATGCCCGATCCGATCGAGGAGAACAGGCCGAACATGCTGGCCTTGCTCGTGCGCTGCTCGACCCGGGACTGCCCCGCGTCGGCGCCGCCGACCTGAGCCTGGAGCAGCTCCAGTTCGTCGGCGGTCAGCCGGTACCCGGCGAGCGCGCCGGACGGGTCGGCGGCCAGGCGGTCCTGGAAGCCGGGGTCGGTCAGCAGCCGCTCGAGTACGTCGTCGAAGTCGCTCATCGGAACAGTCCCCCAGGTGTCTTACGGTCAGTCGAGCTCTGGCATCGGTACCGGCTGCGGACGCGGCCGGCAGGTGCCGCACTGCACGGCGTCCTCGACGACGAGGCCCTCAGCGCGTCCGCGGCTCTGCGAACGGTGCACCTCCAGCAGGTACGGCCCGAACTTCGCGTGGTCCTCGCACAGCCCACGCGCGCAGAACCGGCACGACCCGCGCGCCGCCTTGGCGCAGAACCAACAAAGCACGTTCGAGCTCCCTTAACCGACGATGCAGTTCGAGTAGTAGTGGACGGTGATGGTCGCGGTCCTGGCGTTGCCGGCCGGGTCGACCACCCGCGCGGAGACCACGATGTCGGCGTCGGCGGTGCCCGTCACCCCACCGAAGGTGGCCGTGAAGGTCTTGCCGTCGCCGGAGTACTTCGCCGAGCCGCTGCCGACCCTGGCGCTGATCGTCACCTTCAGCGTCGAGGTGGGGTCGACCGAGTCCACGGCGTAGACGGTGAGCGGCACGTTGGAGGGGCCACCATAGCGGCACCCCGGCGGGTAGACGTAGTTCTGCTGGGTCGTGAACGTCAGCCGGACCGTCGGCACGGTGGTGTCGCGCGGCGGCGGCGGAGACGTGGTCGGCGGCGGAGGGCCGGCGGTCGTGCGGGTGGGCGCCGGGGTCTTCGTCTTCGTCGGGGTGGTGCCGGGCGTCGCCGACGCCGACGGCGAGGCGCTGTCCGAGACCGACGGCGACGGTGACGGGGACTCCGACGGGGTGTCCGACGGGGTCGGTGCCACGGTCGGGGTGCCGCCGGGCTTCGGCAGGGCGACGCCGTCGCCGCAGGTCAGCTCGGCGGACGGGTCGGCGGTGACGGCCGAGCCGCCCTGGGTGACGACGCCCGAGGCGACGACCGGCGAGGAGTCGCCGGCGGTCAGGGCGAACCTGGCCCGCCCGTCGTTGCCGACCGGGTCGCCGGCGCCGGTGACGGTGAGCTTCAACGGGTCGAAGGCCGTCGTGGTGCTCGTCGTGTCGACGAGGGTACGGCCGGAGCGCAGCGTGAACGCGCCGGTCGGCTGGATCGGGCGGCGGTCGACGGTGCTGATCAGCTCGCCGACGTCGAGCCGCGACCCGGCGCACAGGACCGTGACGCTGCCGCCGCGGAAGGTCATCGTGGCCGTCGACCGGCCGGCGACGGCCACCGAGTCGCCGCGTTCGACGTACACCTTGGCGTCGCGGCGCAGGACGCGGTCCTCGCCGTTGATGGTGACCGTCGCCTGCCCCCGCGTGACGGTGACGAGGGCCCGGTCGGTCGGCATCTCGGCCCACACGGGCGCTGCGAAGAGGTTGCTGCCGGTCAGGAAGAGCGCGAACAGCAGCAGCAGGACCAGCAGCCACCACAGCTTCTTCTCGAAGCGCTTGTCAACCGAGTCGTCGGACGTGCCGTAGACGCCGGGCGGGGCGGCGAGCGGCGGGTACACCGACGGCGGGTGGGCGCCCGACGACGGCGCGCGACCGCCGGCCGCGGAGCCGCCGGGTGTGGGGCCGCCGATGAGCAGCGGCAGGCCCGCGATGGCGGGCAGCACCCAGACCCGGGCGGCGGAGCGGGCGGTGGCGACCTCGCCCGGGGTGTCGCCGAACGGGCCGATCATCGCGCCCCGGCCGACCTGCACCCCGCCGGGCAGGGCGAGGGTGCCGGAGGCGACCACGATCGCGTCGGTGCCGCTGTGCAGCAGCACCGGCTGGCCGGGCATCAGCTGCGCGGGCTGGGCGCGGGTCATGAGGCCGAGCCGGTCCTCCGGCCCGAGCCCGGCGAGCGCCGGCGCCTCGGCGAGGAGCCCCTCCAGCTCGGCCCACTCGACCGGCGGCGGGCCGGGCAGCGGGCCGACGGCGGCGGCGACCGTCGACGGCGGGATCGCGAGCAGGGTCGTGCCGGCGGTCAGCCAGCCGAGCGCCGCGGGCGCGCCGGTGATCGCGTTGGCGAGGCCGACGACGCCGCCCCTGCCGATCCGTTCCCGGACGGTGCCGGTCGGGTCGCCGGGGCGGCGCGCCTCCAGGGCGCCGTCGACGACGACGTACACCGACTGCTGCGCGGCACCGGCGAAGACGAGCTGCTCGCCGGTCCGCGGATGCACCCACCGGGCCTGCTCGGCGAGCTTGGCGAGGGCGGCCGGCGGCAGGTCGGCGAGCTTCGAGCCGCGCAGGGCGGCGAGCCGGCGCGGCTCGTCACGGGACAGCTTGCGCTCGCCGAACCGGTCCCGGACCCGGCGGGCCCGCCGGCGCAGCCAGGAGAACAGCAGGTACACCAGCGGCGCCAGGAGCCCGGCGACGATGACGGCGAGCAGCGCGCGGGCCGCCCAGCCGGCGTTCCAGAGGCCGGTGACGACGCCCGCGACCCGGTCGGTGTAGATGCGGTAGATGAGGTTGACGGCGATCGCGAGCCAGACGACGGCGAGCATGCCGTACAGGGCGACGAGGCGCCCCTCGCGGTCGAGCTCGCCGAAGCGGGGCGGGCGGCGGCGCAGGCGGGCGATGACCCAGGCCAGGCCGCGGGCCCGCAGGTTGGGCACCTCCAGCCAGTCCATGAGCAGGTAGTAGCCGTCCAGGGCCATGAACGGGTTCAGGTTGAACAGCGCGTTGAGGTACCACGCGAACGCCAGCTTGAACGTCCACGGCTGCAGGTCCGGGTACAGCAGGCCGACGATCTGGCAGGCGCCGGCGAGGACCAGGCCGGTCGCCGGTCCCGCGATCGTGGTGACGATCCTGGCGCGCCGGCCGGCCATCCACACGTCGGTGGTGTCGACGAAGACGGACGGGATGCCGAAGTACACCAGGAAACCCGCGACGGGAACCTTCCGGCCGGCGTGTTTCGCCCCGAGCGCGTGCCCGAGCTCGTGACAGGCGAGCGCCACCACGTTGAGCCCGAGCAGCACGAGCGCGCCGGTGAAGTACGAGTCCTGGGTGAGGAACACCGACTGGTCGGCGCGGAACCAGTTGAAGACGAAGACGCCGAGCCCGGCGAGGGCGATCAGGCCAGCGAGCACGGCGACGACCCGGGTGAAGAACAGCCGGCCGCCGGCCTTGTAGAGGAACGTGACGACCGGGTCGACGCGGGCGATGACGACCCGGCGGCCCTGCGCGGTCGCGAGGATCGCCTTGCCGAGCCGGATCGGCCACGGGCGGCGGTGGACGCGCTGCAGCCGGTGGAACGCGTCCACGGGCAGCTCGTCGAGCATGCGGTTGCCGGCGAGGTCGGCGACGATCCTGGTGACCTGGTCGGGGGCGAGCCGGCCGGAGACGCGGGCGAAGTCGGCGACGAGCCGGGCGACGGTCCGGGTGCCGTCCATGAGCTGCGCGAGGGCCCACTCGTCGGGCGTGAGCCGCAGGTAGCAGGCCTCGCCGCGGTCCGGCGAGCGCACCATCACGTAGTCGACGCCGCGGGCTGACGTGAGCGTGACCGCTTCGACCGACTTGCGCAGCACCGGCCGGGCCCGTGCAGGGTTGAGCCGGTCCGTGACCGCCTGCCACAGACCCTGGTCGGTGGGGCCCACGGGGACCCCGGGGGCGCGCCCGGCGAGGGCCTCCCAGACACTGATGCGCGTCTCGATGACGGCCACGATCGCTCCTGATAGGGCCACTGTTCCGGCGTGCAGCGTAAGTCCCGGGTGCCGCCACGGGAAGGTTCCGTCCCGAACGTGACAACTCTTCGGCGAAGATGGCAGCGTGTACATCCTCGCCATCGACCAGGGCACGACCTCCACCCGTGCGATCGTGTTCGACGCCGACGGCGCCATCGTGGCGCTTGACCAGCGCGAACACCGCCAGAGCTACCCCCGCCCAGGCTGGGTCGAGCACGACCCGGTCGAGATCTGGCACCAGGTCCAGGCCGTGTCGACCCGCGCCCTGGACCAGGCGGGCCTCTCCCGCGCCGACGTCGCCGCGATCGGCATCACCAACCAGCGCGAGACCACGATCCTGTGGGACGCCGCCACCGGTGAGCCGGTCCACCCGGCCATCGTCTGGCAGGACACCCGCACCGACGCCCTCATCCGCTCGCTCGCCGGCGACGCGGGCCCCGACCGCTTCCGCGAGCGCTGCGGGCTGCCCCTGGCCACCTACTTCGCCGCGCCGAAGGTGGTCTGGCTGCTGGACAACGTCCCCGGCCTGCGGGCCCGTGCCGAGGCGGGCGAGATCCACTTCGGCACCGTCGACACCTGGCTCATCGAGAAGCTCACCGGGCAGCACGTCACGGACGTCACCAACGCCAGCCGGACGATGCTGATGAACCTCACCACGCTCGACTGGGACGACGAGCTGCTGTCCGCGTTCGGCATCCCCCGGGTCATGCTGCCGAAGATCGGGCCGTCCTCGCACGTCTACGGCGAGGCGAAGACGATGCTGCACGGCGTCCCGGTGGCCAGCGCCCTCGGCGACCAGCAGGCCGCGCTGTTCGGCCAGGCCTGCTTCGCGCCCGGCGAGGCGAAGTGCACCTACGGCACCGGCTCGTTCCTGCTGCTCAACACCGGCGACCAGCCCGTGCCGAGCACCCGGGGGCTGCTGACGACCGTCGGGTACCGCATCGGCGACGCCCCCGCCGTGTACGCCCTCGAAGGCTCCATCGCGATCACCGGCTCGCTCGTGCAGTGGCTCCGCGACAACCTGGGCCTGATCGGCTCGGCACCCGAGATCAACGACCTGGCCGCCACCGTCACCGACAACGGCGGCTGTTACATCGTGCCCGCGTTCTCCGGCCTGTTCGCCCCGCACTGGCGCCCCGACGCGCGCGGCGTCATCACCGGGCTCACCGGGTACGTCACCAAGGGCCACATCGCGCGGGCCGCCCTGGAAGCCACCGCCTGGCAGGTCAAGGACGTCGTCGACGCGATGATGGCCGAGTCCGCCGTGCCGCTGGAGACGCTGAAGGTCGACGGCGGGATGACCGCGAGCGACCTGCTGATGGCGTTCCAGGCCGATGTACTGGACGTGCCCGTGGTCCGCCCGACGGTGTCGGAGACGACGGCGCTGGGAGCGGCGTACGCGGCCGGCCTGGCCGTCGGCTTCTGGCCCGACACCGAGACGCTGCGGTCGAAGTGGCAGGCGGACCGGCAGTGGTCACCCGCCATGTCCGCCGAGGCCCGCGACCGCGGGCACGCCTCGTGGTTGAAGGCGGTCGAGCGGTCCTTCGGCTGGGCCTGACCCTCATGCAGCGATCCGGTGGGGCGCCCCGCCAGGCGCACCACCGGATCCCTGTTTTTCTTCCGGAGAGAGTTCAGCTCAGGAGTCGCTGGGCGACGGTCTTCGCGGTGTTGCTGCTGATCGCGAAGCCGACGCCGATGTTGCCGGCGGTGTCGCCCGAGGTCGCGATCGCGGTGTTGATGCCGACCAGCTGACCCGCGGTGTTGACCAGGGCGCCGCCGGAGTTGCCGGGGTTGATCGCGGCGTCGGTCTGGATCGCGCCGGTGATCTTCGCGGCGGCCGACTGGCCGTCCGCGCCCTCGTCGATCGTACGGTTGACGGCGCTCACGATGCCCGCGGTGACGGACCCGTCGAGGCCGAGCGGGCTGCCCACGGCGAGGACCGTGTCACCGACCTTCACGGTCGAGCTGTCCCCGAACGCGAGCGGCGTGTACGTGCCACCACCCACGATCTTGACCACGGCGAGGTCGCTGCCCGGCTCGGTGCCGACGATCTTCGCCTGCGCGGTCTGCCCGCTGGAGAACGTCACCTGCACCGTCGTGCCACGGGCGGTCGCCACCACGTGGTTGTTGGTGAGGATCGCCCCGTCGTCGGTGATGACGACGCCCGAGCCGACCGCGTTGCCGGTGCTGATCGACACGACGCTGGGCAGCACCTGCGCCGCGACGTCGGACAGGGTCGGGTTCGCGGCCGTGCCGGAGCCCGAGGAGTTGGTCGCGCCGACCACCGTGTTGGAGGTGTGGGGGCGCAGCTCGAGGGCCGCGAGCCCACCACCGAACGCCGACACCGCCGACAGCCCGACCGCCGCGACGATCCCCGCCACGGCCAGCCCGACCCGGCTCCGCCTGCGTACGGGCGGCGCCACGAACACCGACCCCGGCTGCGGCTGCTGCGCCCACTGCGGGGGCCGCTGCATGTGCGGCACGTGCGGCGGCAGCTGCGCCGTCGGCAGGTGCGGATGCTCCTGCCCCGCACCCACCCCGCCACCGCTCATCCCAGCGGCGGTCATCCCGGCCGGGTGCGTTCCGGCGGCGTTCGTCGCGGGGGTCCAGTTGCGCGGGTCGTGCCCGGCGCCGGGCCGCTGCCCCACGGCGTGCAGGTCGGCGCCGTGCAGGTTGCCGGGCTGCTGCGCCGCGGGCCAGGTCTGAATGGGTCCTCCGGCGGCGGGCCGGCCACCCGGCACGGCGCCCCGGAAGTCCTGCGCCGGCTGCGAGCCCTGCGCCTGCTGCCCGTGCTGGGCCGGCGGCTGGGCGTACTGGGTCGGCTGGGCGTACGGGGTCGGCTGGGCGTGCGGGGTCGGCTGGGCGTGCGGGGACAGCTGGGCGGGCCGGGTCGGCCGGAGGTCGTGGTCGGCCGGCATCGCGGGCGTCGTGGGCGCGGCGACGGGCCAGGTGCGGGTGGTGTCCTGGACGTTGCCGGCGGCGATGACGGGGGCGGCCGGGCTGATCGGGTCGGCCGGGTTCGTCGGCCAGGCGTGCGCACCGCCGGCGTGCGCGGGGTGGTCCTGCGCCACGGCCGCGGGCGGGACGACCGGCATGCCCGGCAGGTCCCCCTGGGTGGGCCGCGGGGAGGCCTGCCCGGAGCCGGGCGATGCGGCGAACGGCGCGCCAGTCACCGGCGCGGACCCGGCGGCGATCTCAGCCGGCGAGCCCGGCCGGGCGGCCTGCCCGGCAACCGGCGCGGAGCCCAGCGGCGCGGTGCCCGGAACCGGCAGGTCAGCCGGCGTCCCGGCGGCGAACGGCGGGCCACTCACCGACGCGGGCCCGGCGGCGGCCGGAGTGGCGGCCCGCCCGGAAAACGGCGTGGAGCCGTGCGGCGCGGTGCCCGCGATCGGCAGGTCGGCGGACGTCCCGGCGGCGACCGGCGCCGACCCGGCAACCGGCGCGGACCCAGCAGCCGGCGCGGACCCGGCAGTCGGCGCGGTCCCAGCAGCCGGCGCGGACCCAGCAGCCGGCGCGGACCCGGCAGTCGGCGCGGACCCGGCAGTCGGCGCGGAGTCAGCAGCTGGCTCGTCCGGCGTGGAGCCCTGCGGCGCGGTGCCCGCGGCCGGCGGGTCGGCGGGGGTCCCAGCGGCGGACCGCGCGGACCCGGCGGACGGCGTGCCCGGAGCGGCGGAGGAGGCCCACACGTCGGAGAGGGTGGTGGCCGGCTGGGTGCTCGCCGACGGGGTGCTGGTTGGCTGGGCGGCCGGGCTCGACGCCCGACCCTGCTGGTCGGCTGGGTCCGGCGCCCATCCCTGCTGCTGTTCGCTCATGATTTGAGCTTGGCTACGGCAGCTTGCAAACCACTGACCGCGGCCTGGGAACCGCCTGTGAGCGGGAGGCGGACCTGGAAGGTGGCGCCGCCGCCGGGGGTGACGAAGACGGAGACGGTGCCGGAGTGCACGGCGACGAGGGCGGCGACGATCGCCAGGCCCAGGCCGCTGCCGCTGTGCGTGCCGCCGGCCTTGCTGCGGGTGCGGGCCTTGTCGACCCGGTAGAAGCGCTCGAAGACCCGGGCGGCCTGCTCGTCGGTGAGGCCGGGACCGTGGTCGGCGACCTCGATGAGGGCGTCGGTGCCGTCGCGGCGCAGGCGCAGCGAGACGGGGGTGCCGGCGGGGGTGTGGGTGAGCGCGTTGGTCATGAGGTTGCCGACGACCTGGCGCAGGCGGGACTCGTCGCCGTTGACCTCGATGGGCTCGTCGCGCTCGATCTCCAGCTGGACGTCGCGGTCGGGGGCGACGGCGCGGGCGGCGGCGACCGCGTCGCTGGCGATGACGCGCAGGTCCATGTCCGCGAGGGACAGCGGGCGCTCCTGGTCGAGGCGGGCCAGCATGAGCAGGTCCTCGACGAGCAGGCCCATGCGGGACGCCTCGTCCTCGATGCGCCGCAGCAGCGCCCCGGTCTCCTCCGGCTGGCGGGCGGCGCCCTGGCGGTACAGCTCGGCGAACCCCCGGATCGTGGTCAGCGGGGTCCGCAGCTCGTGGGAGGCGTCGGCGATGAACTGCCGCATGCGGTCCTCGGACGCCTCGCGCAGCCTGAAGGCGCCCTCGATCTGGGCGAGCATGGCGTTCAGCGCGGCGGCGAGGTGCCCCATCTCCGTCTCCGGCGGGCTCTCCGGCACGCGCCGGGTGAGGTCGCCGGCGGCGATGGCGGCGGCGGTGCGCTCGATCTCGCGCAGCGGCTGGAGGCTGGCCCGGACGATGGCGACGCCGACGGCGGCGAGCACGACGAGGACGCCGGCGCCGACGAACAGCTCCGCGGCGACGAGCTCGTCGACGGCGCTGTCGACCATCGACAGGCTCTCCGCGACGAGCAGCAGGGTCTCCCCGCGATCGATGATCAGGATCCGCCAGCGCTCATGGGTCTTCTCGGTCGTCGCCGTGTAGGGCACGCCGAGCCGCGACTCGAGCACCTCGACGGTGTCCGGGATCGGGGGCGCGTCGGCCTGCTTCCGGGTGCCGACGACGCCGGTCTCGAGCTTGCCGGAGCGCAGCTGGGTGACCCAGGCGATGTAGTAGTTGCTCTGCAGGATCGAGTCGGTGCTGCTGGTGGTGGTGGCGAGCCGGCTGAGGTCGACGGTCTCGGCCATGGTGCGCAGCTGCTGATCGACCTTGTCGAACATGCTGCTCTTCATGACCAGGGCGCTGGCGACGCCGATGACCAGCAGCGCCATGGTGACGAGGGTGAGGACGGCCGCGATCAGCTTGACCCGCAGCGGCACGTCGGCGATGAACCGCACCATCGGCGGGCCTCAGACGGGCAGGCGTAGGACGTAGCCCACGCCGCGCAGGGTGTGGATCAGGCGCGGCTCGGCGATGTCCACCTTGCGGCGCAGATAGGAGATGTACGACTCCACGATGCTGTCGTCGCCGCGGAAGTCGTAGTTCCACACGAAGTCGAGGATCTGCGCCTTGGACAGCACGCGGCCGGCGTTGAGCATCAGATACCGCAGCAGCTTGAACTCGGTCGGCGACAGCGCGATCGTCTGCCCGGCGCGGGACACCTCGTGGGTCTCCTCGTCGAGCTCCAGGTCGTGGAAGACCAGCCGGTTGGGGCCCGGGTCGCCGGCGGTGCGGCGCAGCACGGCGCGGATGCGCGCGGTGAGCTCCTCCAGGCTGAACGGCTTGGTGACATAGTCGTCGCCGCCGAGGGTGAGCCCGCGGACCTTGTCCTCGGTGCCGTCACGGGCGGTGAGGAACACGACGGGGAGCCGGACGCCACCCTCGCGGAGCCGCCGGATGACCTCGAAACCGTCGAGGTCGGGCAGCATCACGTCGAGGACGACCAGGTCGGGCTTGGCTTCGCGGGCAGCGGTGACCGCCTCGGCACCGGTGGTCACCGCGTCAACCGCAAAGCCGGCGAAACGCAGGCTGGCCGAGAGGAGCTCGCGGATATTTGGATCGTCCTCCACCACGAGCAGTCTCGCCTCAGCCTGCGCCACGCCTGGCGACGGAGCACCCCCGGATTGTGCGACGCCGCCTCGTACCCCCATGCGCATATCTTTCCGCCTCCTGCTGGAGTGGGGCTGATGGTTGCCTGGGAAGTTCCTGAGCAACCGTTCCGTCACCCCAAAGTTAGCGCAGGAGCCGCCGCACCTGGTCCAGTGCGCCGTCGAGGACGACCAGGGTGGCACGCATCGTCTCCTGGCCGGCGCGGCCGGCGCGGGCCAGCCGGCGCACCTCGGCGAGCAGCTGGGCGGCCTTCTCCTCCAGCTCGGCCGCGGCGTCGCCGGGCGCGGGCGCCGGCCTGGACGGGGCGGTGGCGCCGGGGCGCGGCGGATAGCCCCAGCCCCAGGCGGTCCCGGCGGCGGTCCCGGCGTTGCGGACCTGCTTGCCGGCCTCCTTGAGCTCCCGCTTCAGGTCGCGCACGGAGCCGTGCACGCCCTGCTCGACCTCGTCGGCGAGGGTCGACAGGTCGGCGAGGGAGGCGTTGATGTCGGTCTCGAGGGTCGCCAGCTCGGCGGCCCGCTGGGTGAGCTCGGCCCGCCCGGCGTCGGTGATGTCGTAGACCTTCCGCCCGCCGGACGCGGTGTGGCTGACCAGGCCGTCGGCCTCCATCCGCTGCAGGCGCGGATAGATGGTGCCGGCCGAGGGCGCGTACAGGCCGTGGAAGCGGTTCTCCAGGAGCCGGATCAGCTCATACCCGTGGCGTGGTCCTTCGGCGAGCAGCTTCAGCAGGTACAACCGGAGACGGCCGTGACTGAAGACAGCACTCACGAAACGTCCTCCTCGACCGGCCTGCGCAACAGGGTGATCGTGCCAGACGTCGCGTTGGCGGCGATGCGGCCGGTGCCCGCGCCGAGCTGTCCGACCACCGCGTTGCGGCCGACCCGGTCGAGGCCGGGGAAGGCGCTGACCACCCGCCCGGAGACGGCACTGAGCTGGACGCGCAGGTCGCTGTCCTCGCGGACCCGGGCGGTGATCTGGCCGGAGACGGTGTCGAGCCGCACGTCGGTGCCGACCGGCGGGTTGTCCAGGTCACAGGTGATCGAGCCGGAGATCGCGCGGGCGTGGACCTTGTGGGCGGTCGAGTCGGCCACGACGATCTCGCCGGAGACCGTCTCCAGGTCGACCTCGCCGTCGAGGGTGAGCGCCTCGATGGAGCCGGAGATCACCTTCGCCGAGACGCGGCCGTCGAGGCCGAGCAGGGTGACGCGGGCGCTGGTGGTATCGACCCGGACGCCGTCGCGCAGCGAGGAGACGATGACGGAGCCGGACACGACGCGCAGCGAGGCCGGGGTCTGCGGCGGCACCATGACCGAGACGTCGACCTTGAACCGGCTGTGGAAGAGCCACCAGAGGAAGCCGGGCCATCTGGGGATGCTCCCGTGCGTGACGCGCAGGACACCGGCGTCGTCGAGGGTGACCGTGATCGGGCGCTCACCGATCGCGGAGACCTCGACGCGAGGGGGCCCCTCGGCGCCGACGACGTTGACCCGCCCGCCGACCAGCCGCACCTGGAGGTCCTTGACCTCCCCTTTCAGGTCGAGCCGCGTGGGCTCGGCGATGTTCCACGTCGTCATGCCACCGAAGGTAGCAGACAAACGCGATACATCGCGACTGTCGGGTGGGAGGGGTCGTTACGCGGCCACCACCGACGTCGCCGCCCGGGCGAGGACCCGGCGCGAGGAGGACACCTCGGGATACAGCTTCGCGTGCGCCCGCAGCTCGATCGACAGCCCGCGGGCCGCGACGACCCGCTTCAGCGAGGTCACCAGCGTCTCGTCGCCGATGAACGCGGCGAGCGTCGTCGGCGTCCCGCCCTGGGCGAAGTTCAGCCGGACCGGCACGACCGGGGCGGACGCGTCGACCGCGGCCTGGAACATCGCCGGGCGGAACGTGCCGCCCATCCGGCCGCACCAGGTGGTGCCCTCCGGGAAGACGGCGACCACGCCGCCGGCCGCGAGCTCCGACCGGATCCGCCCGACGGTGGCCGGGAGGGTCTTGGGCCGGGACCGGTCGACGAAGACCGTGCCGAGCGTCGCGGCGAGCCGGCCGATCAGCGGCCACCCCCGGACCTCGCGCTTGGCCAGCAGCTTGGCCGGCGCGTGCGCCAGGATCACGACGACGTCGAGCCACGAGACGTGGTTGGCCACGAGCAGCGCGCCGCCCTGCGGGATCCGCCCGACCGCGCGGTGGGAGATGCCGAGCCCGGCGAGGATCGCGCGGGCCAGCAGGCGCTGGACGGCGATGAGCGCGCGCTGCGGCAGCAGGGCCAGGACGGGCACCGCGAGGACCCCGAGGAGCAGGACCGACCCGGTCACGACGACCCGCTTGAGGATCGTCGCGACCGGGACGTGCTCGTCGGAGCGGGCCGGCAGGCAGCTCACGTCGCAGGTCGAGCGCGGCAGCCAGAGCGAGTCCACGACGGTCACGGCGTCGCCGCCCGGCCGAGGTCCTGCCCGAGGAAGTGCCGCATGTACCGCGGGTTGACCCGGTCCAGCGACAGCAGCACGTAGAAGTCGGCGCAGTCGAAGTCCGGGTCGTGGGCGGGTTCGCCACCGACCCAGGCGCCGAGCCGCAGGTACCCCTTGAGCAGCGGCGGCACGTCGACCTTGGCCGGCACCGGCCCGTCCAGGGCGAGGGGGTTGCGCGGCTTGACCCGCCACGCGGGCGGCACGAGGTGCTTGCGCCGGGCCAGGTCCCACACGCCGGGGGCGTCGGCGACCGGCACCGACGCGCAGCCGCCGAGCCAGCGGTGGCCGTGCAGGTGCATGTACCGCGCGATCCCGGCCCACATCAGGTTGATCACCGCACCGCTGCGGTGGTCGGGGTGCACGCAGGAGCGGCCGGTCTCGACCAGGTCGCCGCGCAGCTGGTGCAGCCCGGCGAGGTCGAACTCGGTGTCGGCGTAGAGCCCGCCGGCGGCGGCCGCGCGGTCCGGCGGCAGCATCCGGTAGGTGCCGACGACGTCGCCGGTGCGCTCCTCGCGGATGATGAGGTGGTCGCAGTACTCGTCGAAGGCGTCGACGTCCAGGCCCGGGGTCCCGGAGTGCAGTGCGGCGCCCAGCTCACCGGCGAACACGTCGTGGCGGAGCCGTTGTGCGGCCCGGACCTGGTCACCGTCCGTGGCCACCAGCAGGGTGTAGCGATCGGTTTCGTCGACCCCGACCGGGTCGGCGGCGACGGCGAGAATCGTCATGCTTTCGGTGTAAGGCTCGACCCCTGCGGCTGGCTGACGGTGACTGGTTACCCGCATGGCTGGCGGGTGAACGATGACTACCGTGGTCAGGCATGGCGGGATATTCAGGGACTCCACTGCCCAAGAAGCTCGGCGTCAGTGCCGGGCACCGGGTGCTGCTCGACGGGGCACCGGCCGGGTTCGAGCTGCGCGAGCTGCCCTCCGACGTGGTGCTGCACCGCCGCACCGCGCCCGGGCTCTACGACGTGATCGTCTGTTTCTGCCCTGATCAGGCCCGGTTGCGGCGGCGCTGGCCGGCGCTGCACCGGCTGACACCACCGGCCGGCGCGCTGTGGGTCGCGTGGCCGAAGCGCGCCTCGGGCCTGGCGACCGACCTGGACGAGAACCACGTCCGTGACTTCGCCCTGGCGCACGGCCGGGTGGACGTCAAGGTCTGCGCGATCGACGACGTGTGGTCGGGGCTCAAGCACGTGATCCGGGTCGCCGACCGGGTGTGACGACCCGCAGCAGCCAGCCGGCGAGCAGCATGAGCAGGCCGGCGATCGCGTGCGGCGCCGCCGCGCCGCCGGTGACGGGCAGGTCGACGGAGCCGACCATCACCTCGACGGTGCCGGCGACGGACGAGGTGCCGTCGGTGACGGTGTAGCCGAAGGCGTCCGCGCCGGCGAAGCCCTTGTCCGGGGTGTAGGTGACGGTGCCGTCGGCGTTGAGCACGGCGGTGCCGTTGCCCGGCTGGGTCACCGCGAGGACCTTGAGCGGGTCGCCGTCGGGGTCCTTGACGTTGTCCAGCGGCGTGATCGTCCGCGCCCCGCTGCCGCTCGGCGTGGTCAGGGTCGGCGTGCTGACCACGACCGGCGCGCCACCGGCGGCGGGTGCCGTCACGGTCACCGTGACGGCACCGGTCGAGCTGAGGCCGGTGCCGTCGCGCAGCGTGTAGGTGAAGGTGTCGGTCCCCGTGCGACCCGCCGCCGGGGTGTACGTGACGGTCCCGTCGGCGTTGAGCGTGGCGGTGCCGCCGGGCGGCTGGGTCACGCCGGCGACCGTGAGCGGGTCGCCGTCGGGGTCGCTGTCGTTGCCGATCACCGTCACGGTCACGGCGACGCCGGCGGTGGTGGTCACGCTGTCCGCGCCGGCGACCGGGGCGCCGCCCCCGACGGTCAGGGTCACCGCGGCGGTACTGGTCCCCCCGTTGCCGTCGCTCAGCGTGTACGTGAACGCGTCGGCGCCCTGGTAACCGGCCACCGGTGTGTAGCGGACGGTGCCGGCGACGATCTGCAGCGTCCCGTGCGCGGCGCCGGTGGCGGCGACGGCCCGCAGCGGGTCGGCGTTGGCGTCGGTGTCGTTGGTGAGCACCGGCACGACGACGGTGCCCCCGGCGGGGGCGCGCAGCGTGTCGGCGACACCGACCGGGGCCTGGTTGAAGACGGTGACGGTGACGGTCGCGGTGCCGAGCCCGCCCCGGCCGTCGGAGACGGCGTAGCCGAACGTGTCGACGCCGGAGAAGCCGGTCTCCGGCGTGTAGACGACGGCGCCGTCCGCGCCCGCGGCGGTCGTGCCGTGCGCGCCGGGCGTGACCGCGGTGACCGTGAGCCCCGGCCCGGGGTCGTTCGCCAGGACGGCGACGGTCACCGGGGTGCCGGTCGGGGTGCTCGCGGCGTCCGCGCGGGGGGCCGGCGCACCGGCCGTCCCGACCCGGACCGTGACCGTGCCCGCCGAGGTCCCGCCGTTGCCGTCGCCCACGGTGTACGTGAAGGTGTCGGCACCGGTGAAGCCGGCCGCCGGCGCGTACCGCAGCACGCCGCCGGCGCGGGTGACGGTGCCGCCGTGGGCGGTGGTGGCGTCGAAGGCGTCAACGGTGAGCGTGCCGGCCGGGTCCGGGCCGGTGTCGTTGGCGAGGACCGCCACGTCGATCGGGGTGCCGGCCGGGGTGGCGCGCTCGTCGGCGGCGGCGACCGGCGCGCGGTCCGCGACGGTGACGGTCACGGTCGTCGTGGCGCTGCCGCCCCTGCCGTCGCCGCTGGTGTACGTGAAGCTGTCGGCACCCCGGAAGCCGTCCCGCGGGGTGTAGACGAGCAGCCCCGCCGCCGTCAGCGCGACCGTCCCGCCGGCCGGGGCGCTCGTGCCGATGACGGTGAGCGGGTCACCGTCGGCGTCGGTGTCGTTGGCCACGGGGTCGAACGTCACGGACGCCGCGGCGGCGGAGACGGTCACGGTGTCGGCGGCGGCGACCGGCGCGGTGTTCCCGGCGGGCGGGGCACCCGCGGTCACGGTCACCGTCACCGTTGCGGTCGCGGTGCCGCCGTTGGCGTCGGCCACCGTGCAGGAGAACGTGTCGGTGCCGGTCCCCGGGCCGGCGGTGTAGCGGATCGCGCCGGTGGCGTCGACGACCGCGTGCCCGCCGGCGGGTGGCGTGGCGATGCCGACGACGCGCAGGGTGTCGCCGTCCGGGTCGGTGTCGTTGGCGGCGGCCGGGATCGTGACGGTGCCGCCGGCCGCGACGGTCGCCGTGTCGGGGACGGTCGCGGGCGCGGCGTTGCGCACGACGGCCGCGATCGCGGTGTCGTTCGCGGCCACCGGGTCCGCGGCCGACGTGACGGCCGCGGTGATCTCGGTGTGGTGCGCCGCGCCGGCGGTGACGGTCGCCGCGACGCCGGCGGTGAACGTGGCGCCGGCGGTGAGCGTGCCGACCGGGCAGGTGAGCGTCCGGCCCGGCTGCCCCGCCCAGGCACAGGTCCCGGTGCCGGCCGTGCCGTCGCCGGTGACGCCGGGCGGCAGGGTCACGGTCAGGGTGACGCCGGTGGCGGTGGCCGGGCCGGTGTTGGTGAGCGTGACCGGCAGCAGGACCGCGCCGGCACCCTGCGACACCAGCGGGCCGGACAGGGCGACGGCGAGGTCGGCGCCGTCGGGGGACGCCGCGGGCAGGGCGGAGGTGACCGGGTTGGACGGCGAGCGCAGCTTCACCCCGGTGTCCGCGCCGGTCGCGCCGGCGTGGGCGACGTTGCGCAGGTCCGTGGCGCCGGACGCGCCGGAGACCGTGACGCGGTAACTCGCCACCGCCCGGTCGCCGACCGCGAGGCGGCCTCCGTGGGTGGCGTCGCCGCCGGCACCGACGCGGAAGACGGCGACCCCGTCGCCGAACTCGGCCCGGTCGGCGTCCTCGGCGTCGCTCTGGGCGGCGCCGTCGATCTCCAGGCTGCCCGGGACGAACGACGTCCCGGGCGGCACCGCGTCGGCGAGCCGGGCGTCCTCGGCGGGGGCGAGCCCGTCGTTGCCGACCTCGACCGTGTACCTGATCTCGTCGCCGCGCTCCAGGGTGCCGCCGTTGACGTCGGTGGCGGTCTTCACGGCCGTCAGCCGGGGGGCGTAGAGGTCGGTGGCGAACGTGATCACGCCGGGATAGAAGGTCTCGCCGGTGACGGGTGTCGTCGCGAGGGTGATCGTCGCGCTGTGCGCGCCGTTGGCCAGCACGCCGCTCGCGTCGACCTGGTCGATGTCGAAACCGAGGAGGTTGGCGTCGGCCGGGTTGCGGGCGGTGACCGCGGTGCCGTGGTCGGTGGTGGAGCTGTTGAAGAAGTTCGTCGCCGGGTTGAGCGCGTCGGTCAGCGGCGTGCCGTCGAGGCGGATGCTGTCGCCGCCGCTGCCGGCGTCGCCCTCGTAGGCGACCGCGCCGAGGCTGGTGGTGACGGCGCCCGTCGGCGGGGTCTGGAAGCCGGTCACGGGGATGGTGACGGTGGCGTCGCCGGGCGTGATGCCGCGCACCGAGCCGAAGCCGTCGTAGACGACCAGGTTGCGCACCGGCTGGGCCGGGTCGTGCAGGACCACGGCGAGCGACCAGGCCGCGTAGCGGTCGTTGACGCCGGTGGCGGCCTGGATGTCGGCGACCGCGTAGGTGCCGGCGCCGGCCCCGGCGACCAGCGAGGACACGTCCGCGTAGCCCTGGTACGGCCGGTGACCGGGGAAGGTGGTGACGTCGGTGAGCCGGCTCGCGGTGACCGTCCGGTAGTCGCCGCCGGGGACCTTGAACCGGACCGTGCCGCGGCGGCTCTCGTCGCGCGCCGGGGTGCCGGTGCCGGGCGCGGTGTCGCCGCCCCAGAAGAGCCCGGCGTACAGGACGGTCGCCCCGGCGGGGACGGGCAGGTCGGCGGTGCTGGAGTTGAACGACGCCTCCGCGTCGACGTCCACGTCGCGCATCCGGTGGCCGTTGTTGTTCAGCGCTCCCCCGGTGCCGGTGCCGTTCCTCGCGGCCGCGCACGCCGGGCCGGCGTCGTCGCAGGTGAGGTTGGCGTTGCCGCGCAGCACGACCGACCCGCTGTCGTTGACCGAGTACACGGGGCGGAACGGCGACACGATCTCCGCGGCGGCCTCCCTCACCCCCGCCAGCACGGTCGCCGGAAAGAGCAGCAGCGCCACGACCGCGATCCTGAAAGCCACCTTTCGTGTATACGTGGATACGGTGCGCTATGGGCGAGTTTTCCTCGCCTTGATCCGGTGCCGGGGCGGGGCTCCCTGAGTTGCCGGGACGTGCCATATTGACGGCTTCACTCTCTTGGAGGGAGCGGCACGTTGTCCAACGGACAGATCGTGGTCTCCGACCTGACGAAGCGCTACAAGAACGTCACGGCCGTGGACCACCTGTCGTTCGTGGTCGAGCCGGGGCGGGTGACCGGGTTCCTGGGCCCCAACGGCGCCGGCAAGACCACCACGCTTCGCATGATCCTCAATCTGGTGACCCCGTCGTCGGGCTCCGCGACCATCAGCGGCCAGCGGTATTCCGACGTGGCCGAGCCGCTGCGGCTGGCCGGCGCGATCCTGGAGGCCTCGGCCGCGCACAAGGGCCGCACCGCGCGCAACCATCTGCGCATCGTCGCCGCCGCGGCGGGCATCCCCGACTCGCAGGTCGACAAGATGCTGGAGCTGGTCGGGCTGACCCCGGCCGCGAAGCGCAAGTTCCGCGGCTACTCGCTGGGCATGAAGCAGCGGCTCGGCATCGCCCAGGCGATGCTCGGCGACCCGCAGGTGCTGATCCTCGACGAGCCCGCCAACGGCCTGGACCCGGAGGGCATCCGCTGGATGCGCGGGCTGCTGCAGGGCCTGGCCCAGCAGGGGCGCACCGTGCTGGTCTCCAGCCACCTGCTGTCGGAGATGGAGATCCTCGCCGACGACGTGGTCATCATCGCCGCGGGCAAGCTGGTCACCCAGGGGCCGGTCGAGCAGATCGTCGGCGGCGGCTCCAGCGCGCCGCGCACCCGGGTCCGCACCCCCAACCTGCAGGAACTGGTCACCGCCGTGCGTGAGGCCGGCGCCACGATCCAGCCCAACGGCAACGACAGCCACGTGATCACCGGACTGGACGCCCCGGCCGTCGGCCACCTGGCGATCACCGCCGGGATCGAGCTGCACGAGCTGGTCAACGAACGGCCCGACCTGGAGCACGTCTTCCTCGAGCTGACCCAGGGAAAGGCAGCGATCCGATGAGCGACCCGCAGCGGAGCGAGGAGTTGCTCATCGTGAGCACAGTGTCTGGATCATGCCGGCGCCGGAGCGAAGCGGAGGTGGCGGCATGATCAGGCTCATCCGCAGCGAGCTGCTGAAGCTGCGCACCACGAACATGTGGTGGATCTTCCTGCTGACGTCGCTGGTCTTCACCGCCCTCGCCATCTGGATCAACATCGAGCAGACGAAGTCGGAGCTGACCAACAACTTCACCGCCTACCCGCAGGGCGACCCGCCGCCGAACCTCACCGAGGAGCAGCGCGCCGAGTTCGAGGCGAGCCAGCGGCAGTACGAGCAGGAGGAGGCGGCCCGGGTCGCCAATGCGCACGCCGCCGGCCAGCTCGCCAAGTACGCCGCGAACATCTACACCTCGGGCCAGTTCTTCGGGTTGCTGCTGGTGATGCTCCTGGCGATCCTGGTGATCACCAACGAGTTCTACCACCAGACCGCGACCGCGACGTTCCTCGCGACCCCGAAGCGGACCAGGGTCATCACCGCGAAGCTCATCACCGCGGGTCTCGCGGGCGTGCTGTTCTGGGTGATCACCACGGCGATCTCGATCGTCGGCGGGGTGCTCTACTTCGGCGCCGAGAACCTCACCAACAGCCTCGGGCACTGGACCGCGCAGCAGGCCATCCTGCTCAACCTGCTGGTGTACGTCCTGTGGGCGGTCTTCGGCATCGGCGTGGGCGTGCTGATCCGCAGCCAGATCGGCGCGACCATCACCGCCGCGGTCCTGTACACCGTCGGCACCTGGGCCGCGATCATCTTCCTCACCCTGATCCACGAGCTGGTGATCAAGAAGGACTGGGTCCTGGAGAGCGCCGTCTACATCCCGCCGCTGGCGTCCATGCACGTCGTCGGCGGCCTGGCCACCCAGCTCGGCGACACCGACCTGCCGCCGCGCTGGGCGGGCGCGCTCGTGCTCATCGTCTGGGCCGTCGTGCTCGGCACCGTCGGCACGTTGATCACCCGGAAGCGCGACATCGCCTAGTGCTCTTCAGGCAGATCTAGGACAGCTGTGGGCGCCGAACGGCGGCCACAGCCGTCTGGGACGGACCCACGCCCTCGTTGCCCTAGTCACTCCGGCGGCGTCGGCGAAAAAAAAACGCTCGGCAACGCGTAGACCTTGAGCCGATC